>JAVEYG010000001.1:0-255807 GCA_034003625.1 Prolixibacteraceae bacterium
TCTTTTAGTTATTTGGCTTATGCCATAACTAAATTACAAATCCTCTTTTGAAATGGTATCGTTCGCACCGCTCCCAATTTTCATTCTCTTGGGGGTCTTTTTTTTGTCATGTGGGTTTCATTTTTTCAAATATTCAGGTACCTCATAAACTGTTCAAAACGGTCGTCGTACAATTCACCCAGCATCGATTCATCCATATAAACAGCCTTTATGTTGTAATCATAGCGCACAAAGGTCTGAATAATACGTGACAAATCAATAACATTTGTTTTCAAGGTGACAGTCATTTGTTTCGAATCGCCCGGCTTTTTCACATAAAGGCTCAGGATTTTGGCATCGTTCCCTTCTACGATTTGCGTTATTTGCGATAACGAATAATCAATCGGGTTCAGTTCCAGTTCGATCACTCCTCCGGGTTCGTTCACCGCAACAAGGCTGGCAAATTCCTTCGCCAGGTCGAATGCAGTTACCACCCCCCTGTATTCTTTGTGCAAATCGAGTATTGGCACCACGCTCAGCTTATATTCATAAATAAAAGAAACAACCTGATAAATATGCTGATTGGTAAAAACATGAGGAGTCTGCAATTTATCACGCATTTCACTCATTTCTTTATCAAAGAGGTTCAGGTCGTAAATCATTTTGTCTGAAACCATTCCGTAATAACGGCGCTCTTCCACAACCGGCAGATGCGAAATCCGAAAAACATCCATCCAGTTCAGGGCCTTTTGCCCGGTATCCGCCCAACGCAACGACGGTACAACTTCCGATATGAGGTTCTCTGCAATCAAAACTTATTTCTCCTGATGTATAAATTCAATTCAATATTGTAACTTGCAGGCCTAAATTTTCATATATGACCAGACTAAGTGTAAATATAAACAAAATAGCAACATTACGAAACGCACGCGGAGGGAATATCCCTAATGTTCTGGAAGCCGCCATCAACTGTCAGAAATTTGGCGCACAGGGAATTACAATACACCCAAGGCCCGACGAAAGACATATTACACGGAAAGATGTTTATGATATAAAGCCGCATATCGTCACAGAATTTAATATTGAAGGCTATCCTGATGAAAATTTCATCCGGCTGGTTACCGATGTAAAACCCGATCAGGTAACGCTGGTCCCCGACGATCCTTCTCAGCTGACCTCCGACCACGGCTGGGATACAATCAGGCATAAGTCGTTTTTGCAGGAAACCATTGCCCGTTTTCAGGAAGCAGGTATCCGTACGTCCATTTTTGTCGATCCCGACCTGAAAATGGTAGAAGGCGCCAAAGCAACCGGGACCAACCGTATCGAGTTATATACCGAACCGTATGCTACCCTCTATCCTGTTAACCCGGAGAAAGCCGTCGCACCCTTTGTTGAGGCGGCCAGGCTGGCCCACACACTGGGTATAGGCATCAATGCAGGCCACGACCTGAGCCTTAAGAACCTGAGTTTCCTGTGCGACCGGATTCCTTATATCGAAGAAGTTTCGATTGGCCATGCGTTGATTGCCGATGCACTTTACTTAGGGCTGAAAAATACCATACAGGAATATCTTTCCTGCATCGGATAAACAGATGGAACTTTTTTTCAGACAGGAAGGAGAAGGTTTTCCTCTGGTAATTGTTCATGGATTATACGGATCGTCCGACAACTGGCTCACCATCGGAAAAAAATTGTCGGCGCGTTTCCGGGTTTACATGATAGACCAGCGCAACCACGGGCAATCGCCCCACTCGGAAGAACATTCGTATGAACGGATGAAGGAAGACCTGGCTGAATTTTTCCACTGCCAAAACATAAAAAAAGCAATTGTGCTGGGACACAGCATGGGTGGAAAAACGGCCATGCTTTTTGCCGCCGACTATCCTGAGAAAGTTAAAAAACTGATCGTGGCCGATATTGTCCCGAAAGATTATTTTCAGATGAAAGATGAAAGCCAGTACCATCTGCACAACAATATATTGTTGGCCATGCAGGAAATCGACCTGACGCAAGTCGCTTCGCGTTCCGAAGTTGGCGACAGGCTGCTGGAAAAAATTGACAACCGGCACATTGTCCAGTTTTTGTTGAAAAACCTCCATCGCAATAAAAAAACGCACCAATTTGAATGGCGCCTGAACGTAAAAGCCTTGTACGAAAACCTCGATGAAATAATAAAAGGAGTAAACGAACGCTGGTTTGCCGACCGTTTCCCAATCTTTAATTATCCGGTTTTGTTTATTAAGGGAGGAAATTCAAATTATATTTTAGAAGAAGATAGTTCGACCATCCACACCATTTATCCTGATGCCCGGATTATTACCATTCCCGGAGCTGGCCACTGGCTGCATGCCGAACAACCGGAACTATTTCTGAAGGCAATCGAAGATTTTGTGTAGATGTGACTACAAAAATTTACCGCTTCACAAACGACGATTCGCGGATGATGAGTTCGGTAGGCATGGTTACCGTCTCAAAATGTCCATCCCTTTGTTTCTTTTCAATTTGGCCGATCAGCATTTGTGCAGCCTTTTGTCCCATTTCAAAACCCGGCTGCTTAATAGTTGATATTGAAGGGGTGACCACCTCCGAGAATGGCTCGTTGCTAAAACCCACAATCGCAATATCTTCCGGAACTTTTATGCCCACTTCTTTAAAATGCAAAATCGCGCTCAAGGCCGTAGTATCGTTTCCGCAGAAAATGGCATCGGGCCTATTTTTCAGTTTCAAGAGTTGCTGAACAGCCATCAGCCCATCGGCGCGTGTCAGGTTATTCACTATGATCAATTCTTCGTCAACCTCCAGATGATGATCGACAAGAGCTTGTTTGTACCCACGTTTCCGGTCACTGTATGTAATCAGGTTCAGCGGGCCGGTAAGATGCGCGATACGTTTACAGCCTTGCTCAATCAAATGTTTGGTTACCTTGTAACCTCCGTTAAAATCATCGACCACTACCCGGTCGGCTTCAATTTCGCGGACAATCCGGTCGAAAAACACAAGCGGTATTTTCTTTCCCGAGAATAATTTCAGGTGGTCAAAAGTCGTGGATTTCATCGCAATCGAAATGATCAGGCCATCCACCCGGTTTACAAACATCGAATGCACGATCCGCTGTTCCTTCTCCCCGTCGTCGTTCGACTGCGAGATTACCACATTGTAACCCGCTGCAAAAGCCACATCTTCCACCCCGCTAATCACCGAGGAAAAAAAATGCCGGTTAATCAACGGCACTACAATCCCGATCGTGTTGCTTTTCCGGTTTCGCAGGTTCGAGGCAATGATGTTGGGCTGGTAGCCCAATTCCAATGCCGCTGCTTTGATTTTTTCCCGCGTTTTCTGGCTAATCCTCGGATTATCGTTCAAAGCACGCGAAACAGTCGATGCGGATATATTTAATTTTCTTGCAAGATCGTGTATTGTTGGTTCTGCCTTACTACTCATTTTTAAAAGAATATTTAAAACGAATATGCAAAGATGGAAAAAATATTTGCATTCAGGCATAAATCAAAATGAAAAATGCAATCGATTGCATTTTTCATTTTGAATGAATATATTTGCAGAAGAATATTCAAAAACCATAATTAAATAATTTCTGATCTATGAGAAAAACAATTTTATTATTTTCCGTTGCCGCCTTACTGGTTGCCTGTAACCCGCCCAAATTTGAAATAACCAGCGAATTTTATTCAAAACTTTCCGACCAGTTGAATTATCTTGTTGAGCAAACCCCTGATTCGCTGAAAGTACCCCGTACCTATTCCAAAGAAACGGGATACAAGTTGGTTGGGTTCAGAGACTGGACCTGTGGGTTCCCTGCTGGCTCATACTGGTACATGTACGAGCTTACCGGCGACGAAAACTGGAAAAAACAGGCCATCGAAAATACATTGAAACTCGACGGCGTACAATACCTTACCAGTACACACGACTTAGGCTTCATGGTATTTTGCAGTTACGGAAATGCGTATCGCATTACCGGCGACACACTTTATAAAAATGCCATTCTTCAGGCATCTGAATCGCTGATCACCCGGTTTAACCCAACAGTTGGCTGCATCCGGTCGTGGGATCATGGAAAATGGCAGTTCCCGGTAATTATCGACAACATGATGAACCTTGAAATGTTGTTCTGGGCATCAAAAGAAACCGGTGACCCTAAATACCGCGACATTGCAATCACTCATGCAAACACCACTTTGGAGAACCATTTTCGCGACGACATGAGCTCGTACCATGTGGTCAGCTACGACACAATTACCGGCCAGCCTATTGAAAAACACACCCACCAGGGGCTGAACCACGACTCGTCGTGGGGACGCGGACAAGCCTGGGGTTTGTACGGTTACACGCTCACCTATCGCGAAACCGGCGATGCCAAATATTTAGAAGCTGCTGAAAAAATTGCAGCACATATCCTCGCCAATTTACCCAAAGACATGGTTTCGTACTGGGATTTCAACGACCCGAAAATCCCCGACGCTTACCGCGACGCCTCGGCAGCTGCAATTACCGCTTCAGCATTTTATGAACTCAGTAAATACACCAACAACAAATACCTGAAAGCTGCTGAAAAGATCGTGGCCAGCCTGTCATCCGACAAGTACCTTGCTGCACCGCAAACCAACGGCGGGTTCCTTCTGAAACATAGCGTCGGCCACTTGCCCGGCAATTCAGAAATTGACGTACCGCTCAACTATGCCGATTACTATTACATAGAAGCGTTGAAACGCAAAAGAGATTTCACTACTCAGCAATAACAAAATCAATATAAAAAATGGCTACTATTTTTGAAGAACGGTTTGCTTATCATCCCGACGATTTTAAGCATTACGACACCGAAAGAATCAGAAAAGAATTTTTGGTCGAAAAAATAATGGACCCCGGCAAAATCCGGCTCGTTTACTCCCACATCGAACGCTATATTGTAGGTGGTATTGTTCCACTGGAACAAGCACTTGCACTGGAACCAATCGACCCGCTGAAAGCCGAATTTTTCTGCCAGCGCAGGGAAATCGGGATCATCAATGTAGGCGGAAACGGCACAATCACCGTTGACGGCATTGATTACAAATTAGAATACAAAGATGCGCTGTACATCGGGAAAGGCAGTAAAGAAGTTGTTTTCAAATCAGACGACTCGTCCCAACCTGCCCGTTTTTATCTGAACTCGGCGCCGGCACACAAAGAGTTCCCGGTAAAACATGTTACACTCAAGCAAGCCAACGTGCTTCACGCCGGAAGTCCGGAAACATCCAACGAACGGAACATCAACCAGTTGCTCATCAACAAAGTAGTTGAAACCTGCCAATTACAGATGGGGATGACCGAACTAAAAACCGGCAGTGTATGGAACACCATGCCGGCACATATCCATGCCCGACGAAACGAAGTTTATTTCTATTTTGAAGTACCAAAAGGACAGGCCATCTGCCATTTCATGGGACAACCACAGGAAACACGCCACATTTGGATGGGCAACGAGCAGGCGGTTATTTCACCGGAATGGTCGATACACTCGGCAGCCGGCACCAGCAATTACAACTTCATCTGGGGCATGGCAGGCGAAAACCTCGACTATACCGACATGGATGTAATACAGCCAGACCAGTTGAAGTAAACGATGCCGGATACTTGATGCAGGATGAGGATAAATTTGAAGTTTGGATACTACTCATAACCCGCATCTCGTACTTCAGTACTTCACTGAATACTGCGACTGAAAACTGCGACTATTTTTGGATATTGGAATTTGAATACTGAGTAATAGATATTCATAATTGAAAAAAAATAAGATCATAAAAAAATGAACGAATTATTTGATTTAAGCGGGAAAGTGGCGCTGATTACCGGAGGGACTCATGGCATCGGAATGGCCATTGGCAAAACGCTGGGAAAAGCAGGAGCCAAAATCTGTGTGAACGACCTTTCGCAGGAGAAATTGGATGCCTGCAAAGCGGAATATGCAAAAGAAGGCATCGATGTGTTTACTGTTATTTTCGATGTAACCAACGAAACCGATGTCAACAGGGGCATTTCCATTATTGAAAAAGAAGTCGGACCGGTTGATATTCTGGTGAACAATGCCGGAATTATCAAGCGCATCCCGATCCTCGACATGCCCATTGCCGATTTCAAACAAGTGATCGAGGTTGACTTGGTTGCACCGCTAATTGTAGGCAAACGGGTAGCCCCGAAAATGATCGAAAAACGCGCCGGAAAAATTATCAACATGTGTTCGATGATGAGCGTTTACGGACGCAACTCCGTATCAGCTTATGCTTCGGCCAAAGGTGGGCTGAAATTGTTGACAGCCAATATGTGCTGCGAATGGGCAAAATACAATATTCAGATCAACGGGATCGGGCCAGGATATATTGCCACTTCGCAAACGGCGGCCATCCGCGAGGGCAACCACCCGTTCAACGACTTAGTGATGACCCGAACACCTGCCGGTCGCTGGGGAGAACCCGAAGACGTAGGCAATGCAGCGCTTTTCCTGGCATCGAAAGCCAGCGACTTTGTAAACGGCCACGTACTGTATGTTGATGGCGGTATTCTTGCCAATTTCGGCTACGTAAAAGGTGAAAACGAAATACCCGAATAGCCATGAAATTGCAATTTTTTAGTTTAATCGCCCTTTCCCTGTTGCTTTTTCAGACCTGCAAACAGGAAGCCCGTTTAGTTCTCGAAAACCCGCTTTCGTCGGAACGGATGGATGAAACTCTTATCTTCTCGCGTACCGACATAGAAAAAATAACAGGCCCGATTGCCGAAAACCTCGCCCCCGTGGTAAAAAGAGCCAATGCTTTGGTTCCCTCGCAGGCAGACGACATGAATGGCGACGGGCAATGGGACGAATTGGTTTTCACGATCGATTTTCAGGCTTCAGAAAAAATTGAACTGAACATTGAACTGGTTCCTGTGGATGAATATCCGGAATTTGAAAAACGCACCAACCTCCGGCTCGGATTGCCCGACGGAAACGGAGGATGGAAAGAAGTCGACCATGCCGAAGCCCCTGCCGGGTTGGCCGGTTTTCCGACCATCCCGCAAGGCGAAGGCGTAAACTGGGAAAACGACAAATTCGGGTTCCGCACCTACTTCGATTGCCGCAATGTAAAAGATCTGTATGGGAAATTACAACCCGGGTTGATCATCGACAAAGTGCATACTCCAGAAATGGGCAGTTACCACGACCTGGCCGACTGGGGGATGGATGTGCTCCATTGCGGAAGTTCGCTCGGAGCAGGCGGTCTGGCCATGCTGGAAAACGATTCACTGTACCGGCTGGGTTCTACCGAAGTGTACGAATATCAGAAAATAGCGGAAGGCCCGGTGCGCTCGGTTTTCGAACTGCGTTATAAAGGATGGGACGTGGCCGGACAAAAATTGGATGCAGTTGAGCATATTTCCATCTATCCCGGAAAATACTGGTTCCAGAGCGATGTGACCGTCGGCGGCTTTGAGGGCGAAAAACAGCTTGTTACCGGAATCGTAACCAGTCTGCTGAAAAACGGCCCCTACCAATTTGAGGCCAATGCCGGTTACCAGGCCATTGCCACCCTCGACGCCCAATCGCTCAACAACGACGAATTAGGGATGGCAGTACTGTTGAAAAAAGACGAGGTAACAAAAATTGCCCGTACAACCAACATCAATTTTTTCAAGTTAGGATACGAAACAGTTCCGGAAAAGAATTTCAGTCATGTAATTTCTGAAACGTATTACGTGGCGCAGAAAATTAAAAACGATGTTCCGGCGCGGCATTATTTTTACGCAGTTTGGGGGCTCGAAAACCCAAAATGGAAAGACATCGAGAACCTGAAACAGTACATGGCCGAAGAAGCTGACAAACTAAGCCAGCCAATTATTATTTCAAAATAACATTCAACCGGAAGGGAATCAAAATAACTGAAGGCTGTTCGAAAAGCAGATGGGCATCTCTACAGATGTTCAACCAATATTTCGGACAGTCTTCTTTTTTATTTTAATTCACGTCCGCAGTGGGTCCTGGATTCTAAATATTGTTCCTTTATTCCTGAAGCTTTTCTTATATTTAGCCATTATTTTCAAAAAAATTCTGCATGGCCCTGAATTATATCTGGATTTTTTTCTTTCTCACAGCTTTTGTGGTCGCACTGTTAAAACTCATATTTCAGGGCAATACAGGCATTTTCCCGGATATGATTAACTCGACATTTGAGATGGCCAAAACCGGCTTCGAGATATCGCTGGGTCTTACAGGGGTACTGACCCTCTGGATGGGAATCATGAAAATCGGTGAAAAAGGAGGAGTCGTCAATATTTTTTCAAAATTGATTGGCCCGTTTTTCAATAAACTTTTCCCTGAATTGGGTAAAAACCATCCGGCATACGGCTCTATTATCCTGAACATTGCCGCCAACATGTTGAACTTAGACAATGCTGCTACGCCTGTGGGCTTAAAAGCAATGAACGAAATGCAGGAAACCAACCCGGTAAAAGATACAGCCTCAAACGCACAAATTATGTTCCTGGTATTGAATACATCAGGACTAACTTTATTGCCAGTCAGCATCATGGTATACCGGTCACAACTGGGGGCCGCCAATCCTTCCGACATTTTTATTCCCATTATGCTGGCTACATTCTTTTCGACTATGGCTGGATTGATTTCTGTTGCCTGGTACCAAAAAATCAATCTTCTTGATAAAACAATACTTGCCTACTTAGGGGGACTGACTGCTTTTGTAGCTGCTCTTATCTGGCTTTTCTCCGGAATGGAAAAAGAACAGATCACCACCATTTCAAACGTTGCCGGGAACCTGATCCTGTTCTTAGTCATCATCTCTTTTATACTGCTTGGCGTACGCAAAAGAGTGAACGTCTACGAAACATTTATCGAGGGTGCAATCGACGGGTTTAAAGTAGCCGTAAAGATTATTCCATATTTGGTCGCCATATTGGTTGCCATTGGTGTTTTCAGAGCATCGGGAGCAATGGACTGGTTTATATCCGGTATCACATGGTGCTTTGATGCAGCCGGAATAAACACCGATTTTGTAGAGGCGCTGCCTACTGCCCTGATGAAACCACTCAGTGGCAGCGGGGCCCGGGGAATGATGGTAGACGCCATGACAACTCACGGAGCCGACTCATTTGCAGGCCGGGTAGCCTGTACAGTACAGGGGGCCACCGACACGACGTTTTATATTCTGGCGGTTTACTTTGGGGCTGTGGGCATTAAAAAAACACGGTATGCGGTAACCTGCGGGCTGATTGCCGATTTCGCCGGGATTATTGCGGCAATATTAATGGCTTATCTGTTCTTTCACTAAAAATTAGCCCATCGCATCGTACACGGTCACTTTTTCCCAAAGATGGCTGCAATCTTCCACAAATTTCAGATGGATGGGATGAGACTGGTAAACATCGTGATCTTCCGACGAATCGAACATTACCATGTATGAATAAGTAAACGAATCATCTACCACGTCGCGGTCCGAAGGAACCGGTTTCCCAACATGACTGGCTTTTATGACCGGTACTCTCAATAAAGCTTCGACGCCTTTTTCAAACGCTTCCCGGTCTTCTTCGCTTTTCGGGTTTCTAAGCCAGAAATATACTTGGTGGACAAAGGTTTTGCTGAATTTAATCTCAGCGGCCTGCCCTGTTTTCACGATTGAAAATAACCCGGCAGACGACAAACCGGCAGCTATTTTTTGAATAAAGTTTCTTCGGTTGTTCATGATTATACATTTTGAATCGTTTGCCTGATTTTTACCAGCTTTATCAGCAAATCTTCCAGTAAATCGAGCCTCAGCATGTTGGCTCCATCCGATTTGGCAATGGCCGGGTTGGGGTGCGTCTCAATGAAAATACCGTCGACACCAACCGCAATGCCCGCTTTGGCAATAGTTTCGATCAGCCCGGGCCTGCCGCCGGTGACCCCGCTGCTTTGATTGGGTTGCTGTAATGAATGGGTGATATCCAGGATCACCGGACAGTTATTTTTCTGCATCTCCGGAATTCCACGATAATCCACAATCAAATCATGGTAACCAAAAGTAGTCCCCCGCTCGGTGAGCATCACCTGGTTGTTGCCGCTGTCGCGTACTTTGTTCACCGCAAACTGCATTGCATCGGCTGAGAGGAACTGTCCTTTTTTAATATTGACCACTTTGCCGGTTTTGGCAGCTGCTACCAGCAAATCGGTTTGGCGACACAAAAAGGCAGGTATCTGCAAAATATCCACATATTTTGCCGCCATCGCAGCTTCTTCTGCCGCATGAATATCAGTCACTACCGGGATGTTGAAAGTATCGCCCACTTTTTTCAGAATCTGAAGGGCTTTCTCGTCGCCAATCCCTGAAAACGAGTCGATACGCGAACGGTTGGCTTTTCGGTACGAACCTTTAAAAACATAGGGGATATGCAGCCTGTCGGTAATTTCAACAATTTTAGCAGCAATTTCGAGAGCCATTTCTTCCCCTTCAATCACACACGGACCGGCAA
The DNA here is from genome assembly GCA_034003625.1 of Prolixibacteraceae bacterium. GTDB lineage: Bacteria > Bacteroidota > Bacteroidia > Bacteroidales > Prolixibacteraceae > GWE2-42-39. Next base: position 10,477 of record JAVEYG010000001.1, read on the forward strand.
GCAATAGAAAATTCTCGCCTTCAAATTTCAGTCTTGGGATCATATTTGCAATTTTTGTACGAATATAAAACATTAAAATGGCGGATTTATTTCTGAATAAACAAAATGCAGTCAAACTGCTTGCTTTTAAAATATTTTAGCAAGTAACACGATTTTTTTTGCCAGTCGTTCTTCACTTTTCTTTGAAGAAAAAAGGCGATCGCCACACACAGCGAAGAAGTATAAAGTTCGACCCCCTGTTTGTTATTCATTCGTATAAATCTTCAAAGTCATTTTCCATAATTTCCATATCAAAGTCAGTATTTCAATCTGCTTATCAACGGAATGGAGTCTTTCAACCTTGACCAACCACCAATTCGTAAACTGATTTTTTACAAAATAAAACCGGAAACCTTTATCTCAAAGACCCATTAGATATATATTCCGGTTATCAACCATCCGATTACTGATCATTCAGTTTAACTTCAGGTAAGCCCGAGATCATCAAATAATAATTTCTTAAATGCAAAATTAATCTTCTGTCTTTCACCCGATCAAATTTGCACACCTCCTGAAGGGCAAATTCCAGTCCCCGGGAAAGGTAACGGTCAAACAATATGTCCGGTACAGGCCTGTTGCCGGTTTCATCGGTGGCCCGGAAGAAAAAGGCATACGCCATCGCCTGCAAGATTTTATCGTACGGCTTCCGTTGTTTTTGGGCCAGCCGGACCATCCCCACAAAGCGGTCATCCGGCCCAAGTTTTCGCGGGCGGTCCTGCCCGACGCGAAAAACAGTGTCTTTTAAGTCCCTGTTTTGAAAGCGGGAAAGCAGGTCATCGATATGTTCTTCCAGCTCGGCCATTGAATAATCTGCAGAGTAAAGTGTTTGCAAAACAGACGAAGACTGGAGCATGGCTTCCCTTGTAAATCCGTATACTTCCGGGTCGTCCAGCACTTCATACAGGTAGTTCAGTTCCGGGTGTTTGAAGTGCCCGAAATAAGCAGCGGTTGCATGTCCCAGGTTGTGGACAAAAGCTTTTCGGTCGACCCAGGCTTTTATATTTTCTTTTGGCGCCAAGCCGGCAACCGGCGGGACCGGGTTTTTAAACCCGTTTTTGTCTACGATCAGGATGTTGTACGCTTCGGCATAGACCAGCAAGGGGTCGGTTTCTTCAATTTCTTTGGGCATTATGGGTACCATTTTCCCAATACTGGTTTCGATAAGGCCAACGTACGGATCAAGTGGGAACCCCTTCCCAAGGAGAGCCGCCAGTCCGTTTTGCACCAGGGTACGCGCATCCCGGACATTTTCTGCCAAAATAATATCAAGCGGGGTATGGGGGCTCAGCAGAAATCGTTTTTCAATCCCTTTCGCAACCACTGGCAGTATTTTGGGCAACGCATTTTTCCCCACACAGGTAGCCGCCAGGCTACAATGTGCAATGGCTTCGACAACAGCTTCCGTATCGGTTGACAAAATCCCGCTAACGTTGGATATCTCCAGTACTTCGTCCTTTTCCGACTTGATCACGACCTGGTATTTCCCCCTTTTGTTGAGCTCGCCAATGACCCGCTGGTCAATATCAACAAAAACAACATGATAACCTGCCCGGCTAAAGAGCTGGCCAACGAAGGAGCGTCCGATCTTTCCGGCCCCGAACACCACGATATTCCGGTCAATTGTCGTTAATCTGCATGACATAGGCTTCATAATATGGTTTAATTTTTGCAAGTTTTTCGCCTGCTTTTTTTTCTAAATACGTCCCACCCATGTAAAAACAGGCAAATCCCCCTGAAACAATCCCCCAACAGCAGGCTTCCAAAATGTTGGGATGTTTACCCTCTTTTTGAATTTGATTTACTATTGACGCGATAACCCCGCCGACGAAATTATCGCCGCAGCCCGTAGTGTCCCCGGAATGGCCTTCCGAAAGTTCTTTTTTGATGGCATCGGAAACCGGCATTTCCGTTAATGAAAGCGGTTCAAAAAACGGACCATTGGAATACACTGAAATATTTTTAGGGCCATTGGTGATAATCAGTGATGAAACCTTTTTATCCTGAAAAAAACAGATAGCAGCTTCTATTGATTTTTTACCACTTAGACGGAGTGCTTCTACCTGATCAACAATAAGAAGATCAATATATTGGTAGCTATCATCACTATCTCCTAAAGGCCATTTCTGTTCAGAATTCAGTTTTTCATTCCGGAAGTCAAATACGGTATTCACAATGGTGGTGCACCCTTTTGATTTTGCTTTTTTCAAAAGTTCGGTCAAATGGTCATGGATCACCGGCACAAGGGCAGTCCCGCCAAAAACCACAATATCAGAATTGAAAAAATCATCGTCCAGGTCTCCTGGCTTATAATCCCAGGCTGCGCCAATGGAATTAATGAATATGCGTTCACCATGTCCATTATCATAGCGGGGGTCCGAAAGGACTATTGTTGACGGGGTACTATTTTCAATACGTTTAAAATCATGAAGTATCACCGGGGCTTTCTGAAGCGAGTCAAGCAGGTATTTACCGGCATTATCATTCCCGCAACGTCCATAAAACCTGATTTCACAATGCTCAGGGCCGGTTGATTGGGCCGCATGGATCAATGAAACGATAGACGGCCCCCCGATATTCTTTTTATCGGGAGCCCTTCCTCCCGTGATCCGGTTTAAAACCACATTGAAGGGAGAACCTGTAAATCCCTCAAATTCTTCTTTAAATACCAAATGACCGGGCACCAACCCTCCGTCCCCACGTTTTATGGAGAGAAAAGGGCGAAACGAATCAGCTGAAAAATCGATATCATTGTAAAGAAAGTCCACGAGACAGCAGCCCACTCCCGACACTATAATTTTTTCAGACATTAGATTTTAGATTTTTGGACATTAGACAAAAAACAAAGTTAAACCACAAGCTAATGCTCATTACAGGAATTTTTTGTAATCAGACACCAGCAAATGGAGGGGTTCTTCGTCCTCTTCAATTACCGGGAACCGTCCTACCGGTTCGTAAAAACAGTTGTCATTGGCATCATCATTGACCATACTGACTTCTCCGACCAAAACCTTCCCTTTCCCAGGCTCCCCGTAAAAACGATGGTACATACCCTGTTCCAGGCATATACTTTCGCCCGGGGTGAGAACAACTTTTCCACCGGAACTGACAGTGCGGGTGATTCCATCGGTCTTCAATATTACCGGAGTGGTATCAAACTGGCTGTCAGGTGTGGAATTATAGAGTTCGACAACCAGGTTCCCGCCGCCCCGGTTGATAATATCTTCCATCTTCAACCAGTGGTAATGCATGGGCGTTTCCTGGTTCTCTTCCACAATCATGATCTTTTCGGCATAGGGCTTTTTGTCCACATTTAATTTCCCGTTCCGGATGGTAAACAGGAATAAACCCCGTTTGTAAAAATCTCCTGAACCGAAATCGGTGATGTCCCAGCCCAGCATGTTTTCTCTTATTTCATACGCGTCCGTTTTGTTCTCTTTCCAGTCAGACAGCCCCCAATATGCCCAGGGAGGCAACAGGAATTGTTTTGACTCCATAAATCTTTTTGCATCCCTTAAAATCCGATTGATTTCACTTCGTTTCATTGTTGTATATTTTTATTTGTCATATAATTCAAATTTTCCTGAAGATTTTGCACGTATTTGCTATTGAGCAGGTCGGTCCTATTCCTTTTTCAGTTTAACAGCATTAAACAGAAGGTAGGCTAAAGTGACCAGTAAAACAGCCATGCCTCCGGTCTGCCCGAACGAATCGGAAGTAACGCCCATGACCAGCGGGATCACTGCACCACCCGCAATACCCATGATCATTAAGCCGGATACTTCGTTGGCATAACCGGGCACCCTTTTTAATGCGGCGGAGAAGATAATGGGAAACACGTTGGCTATGGCAAACCCAAGGATGAACACCATACCCAGAATTACCCACAGGTTGCCGAGTAATAACATGATGATCATGGATGGAATGGCAATTAGCATGTTCACAATAAAAAATTTTCGTCCCGATATTTTCACCAAAAGTATCGCTCCCAGAAAGGTCCCGATTGTCCTTGCCACAAAATACAGGCTGGTACCCAGGCCTGCCTTTTCCAACGGGATATTGCAACGTTCAATCAGAAATTTTGGGACTGTGGTATTTAATCCTACATCCACCCCAACCACGAACACGATCCCCAGGAACAGCACAAGTATGGTCCGGTCTTTTAGCAAACCAAATGAAGCGGCAAAAGAAAAAGAACTTTGGGCACCTGGTTTTTCACTAATAGGGGTGAGCCAAAGCCACAAGCCGGAAAACACGGTCACAACGCCGAAAAACAGGAATACCAGTTTCCAGTTTCCAAAGTTCCCGGCGGCAACCCCGGCAATGATTGGCCCCAGGAAGGCGGCAATGGCCTTGATGAACTGGCCCAGGGTCAGGCTGCTGGTCAGCCGGTCGTTGCGTATCACATCAGCAAGGAGCGGGTTTAATGAAACCTGGATGATGGTGTTGCCAATGCCCAGCATCCCAAAAGCTGCCAGCATCATCGGAAAGTTGTAACTGACTAAGGGCAACAACATGGCTGTCAGGCTAACGGCCATACTTATAACCACGGTACGTTTTCGCCCCAGTTTATTCATTAGCATACCTGTGGGCACGGAAAGCAGGGCAAACCAGACGAACAAAGTCATGGGCAACAGGTTGGCCAGGGTGTCGCTCAGTGCAAAATCCTGTTTCACGTAGTTGGTGGCAATCCCGACCAGGTCGACCAAGCCCATGATAAAAAAGCCGAACAAAACGGGCAACGCTTTTTTCATTGAATATTTCCTGTGCATGTTCTTCTTTCTTTTCGATTTCTTTTATTTATATAAAAATATTACGCTCCTTTATGCTCTTTTCCCTGACAACCAATAGTCCTCCATCTATAAGGATTTCATTGCCCCCGGTAATCAGGGAGGACTCTTGCCAAAAATACAACAAACGATTTACTGATTTTCTCTCCTGCATCGATAAAATCATAAATATTCTGATCGAAGATTTTCCCTTTTTATGCCACAGCAGGGAACAGTCCATGTAAGCCGGTGGTCCCAGATTCTATTCCGAAAGCCCGGAGAATGCCATTCTCCATATCTCTCCAGAAATTCACCCACGGATAATCTTCTGTTTTCCAGGAGTAACCGAGAAAAAGATTTTCCCCGGGATTACATGCTGTCGCCCAGCCGTATTTCTGGTCTTTGCCAAAAACAAAGGAAGAAACCCGGGGCCACTTGTACTGAAACCAGCGCAAACTTATTGTTTCCCCGTTATGATATAAATGTCCGTACAGAGTTTTATTTAAAAGGGCAATGCCTGACCTCCCATCGGTTATATCTATCCATTTTTGAGATTGTCCAAAAATAAAAATCTGGGGCAGCCTCAGTCTCCTCAATATCAAAAAAGCAATTTGATTTTGGCAATAAAGGCCACGTTCAGAGGTTGCACAAGAACTGAAAAACGCATTCGTTATTCACTGTACCAGTTGATTTTTCTTGTAAAAAACATGGTAAGCCCCAGGACACAAAAGAGGCCGACACTTCCGGCCAACAGCGCATACGATTCGAGCTGCATCAAAACGAAAATGAACCCAAACGAAAAGGCAAGAATCGAAGAAAGCAGGACGGAAGCCGACCAAGTTTTCAGAAATGATCCCGAATAGGCCAGTACCATTCCGGTGACCGCAAAAGAAGAAATCAGATAAGCCATATTAAAACCGAGATGTTCCGAAATGGACAACAACAAAAGGTAAAAGATCAGGACGGCAAAACCAACCAAAATATACTGAAAGGAATGTATCCGTTGCTTCGTGATCATCTCGTTCAGGAAAAAGGAAAGGAACACGAAAAGAACAACCAGTATGCCATATTTTGCACTTCGCAAACTTTTTTGATAGTGGTCGGCAACAGAAACCAGCCGCACTCCAAAATCAGCACCGGTAACATTGAAAGCCCCGTCTTTCCACACCTGCGGGAAGTTTCGGTTAAAGTTCAGAATTTTCCACTCAGCAGAAAACCCATCAGAAGAAACCACCCGTTTTTCAGGTAAAAAATTTCCCTGAAATCCCGGATCATTCCATGACGAACGAAGATTCACCCGGGTAATTTCTCCCAGTGGTGCAAACCGTAATTCGTCGGACCCCTTTATGTTCAGGTTGATCTGAAAGTTGGCAGGGAAAGAGGAAGTCCCGGGGTGAGGAAGCGAAATGGAAATTCCCTTATCTCCAAGAAGTTGGTTGTTCATACCGGGAGAAAAGGCATATCGTTCGCCGTTCCACAACAGATCGACCATCGTATTTATTCCGCGCAAATCGCTGATGGCAACCGACAAAACAGCTCTTTCCCACAATATGTCGGGATAATCCAGTTTAAGTTTTTTGAAATCAGGAATTTCAAAATATCCGCTTATCTTCAGCAATGATTCGTATACCTCTGACTGATAAATACTCCGGTGTAACTCCTTCGGGATAATTTCTCCTTCAATATCCAGATTTTCAGGAAGGAAATGATACTCGTGAACTTCCTCTTTTAAAATTTTCCCTTTATCGTCATACGTTTTTTCAATGTAAGGAATAGTCAATACCGGCCCGCGAAGGATCTGGTTGAGCGACCACTTCTGCATAACTTCATGTTTCGCCGATTCTGCCGAGCTTTCGCGTTCACGTACCAGTTCTTCGATCATCACCCGGGGAATCATCAGCACAAGTGCTATAAACCCGATGGTCACCACTTTCAGTGTTAGTTGCCAATTAATGACTTTTGCTTTTTCTTCTAAAAATTGCTTTGTTTCCATTTTTGTTTATTTTTTTAGTTTTATCCAAAGAACTTTGAAATGCAAAGTATAAGATCAAAAAAATTAACGTTGTTTCACTATTTCTTCCAGTATTCCCAGATGCTTTTCAAAAGCGGCTTTCCCCCGATCGGTAATCATATAAACTGTATTTGGTTTCCGGTTGATAAAACTTTTTTTCACCGAAATATACCCTTCTTTTTCAAGGTATTTCAAATGACTGGCCAGGTTTCCGTCAGTAACCACAAGCAGTTCTTTCAGATCGTTGAACGATGCTTCAGTGTTTACACGCAGAACAGACATGGCTCCCAGTCTGATTTTGTTCTCGAAGGCTTTGTCTAATTGTTGCAATAGATTCTTCACGCTTCACTTTGTATTCTGTTCGTACCTGAGGTACATAATGGTACCATAAATAATATGAATAGCCCCAAACCCCGTTGCCCAGAACAACAATCCCATTTCCGTAAATAGCGCTGCAAAAGTACCAAACACGATTTGAAGCAGCCCCATGTAGAAGATTTCCTGACGGGTAAATTTAGCGGCATTGACAAGCGCCAGTCCATAAAATATGAGGCACAAAGGAGCGACCATGCTGTATATTTCCCGAAACACAAAAATTAAAATCAGGACTCCCCCGCTTGCAAGAGGCACCGCAAGATTGATGCACATCGCACGGGGACCAGGGCCCCATATCTTTCTTCCTGACTTTTTTGCCCGTAAAAAGGTCAGCCACAATACGGTAACCAGCGACAAAATTAAAATCAGCGCCGACAATACAATCACCTGGGCAGTGGCAGATAAAGCTGTAATTACCGACAAATGGAAATAAATCATCCGGTACGCAACAAATGCCCCAATTAGTGCATACAAACCGATTAAAACTCCGGACAGGCCGCTTAATGAAAGAAACCGGCTGGATTGTTCCATCATCTGCCTGATTTCTTTTATTTCTGACAAATAGGCTTCTGGATTTTTCATATTTTAAAAGTACTTTGACATGCAAAGTAAAAATATTTCCAAACAATTTCAAAACAGACAACTATATTTTTCAGGATATTTTTTGGGTGCTGAGATTGCTTTCAAAAAACACTCTTTTAAACGCCTGGTCCGACAATAAAAAAGCCATCCCGCGAAGGAATGGCCCTTATTTGTTTGAAAAAAATTTGATCCTGCCTGTGGTTTCTGATTATTCCGACACCACTTCGAATTCAAGTTCAACGACCACTTCTTTGTGAAGTTTGATTTTGGCCGTGTATTTGCCTACTTCCTTGATGCTGTCGTCGGAAATTGAAATTTGTTTGCGGTCGATCTCGAAACCTTTTTTATTAATCGCTTCAGCAATCATGATGGTATTCACCGAACCAAAAATCTTGCCGGTTGAACTGGTTTTGGCGCCAATAACCAATTGTTTGTTTTTTAATTGTTCTGCTATTTCCAAAGCAGCTGCTTTCAGTTTTGCTTCCTTATGTGCCTTTTGCCTTATGTTTTCAGCCAGTACTTTTTTGGCTGATTCGGTGGCAACAATGGCCATCTTTTGTGGGATCAGGTAGTTGCGGCCGTAACCGTCTCTCACCTTTACGATGTCGTCTTTCGACCCCAATCTTGCTACATCCTGTAATAATATAATTTCCATTTCTTCTGCTGCTTTAAATTATTTCATCATATCGGTAACGTAAGGCAGTAAAGCCAAATGACGGGCCCGTTTCACTGCCTGGGCCACTTTTCGCTGATATTTTAAAGAAGTTCCGGTAATACGGCGTGGCAAAATTTTTCCCTGCTCGTTCAGAAATTTTTTCAGGAATTCCGGATCCTTGTAATCAACGAACTTGATTTTGTTCTTTTTAAAGCGGCAATACTTTTTCTTTTTAATCTCAACCGACGGTGGTGTCAGGTAGCGGATTTCACTTTGATTTGCTGTCATCGTTTAGGCCTCCTTTTCAGTTTGTGCTTTCGACTTGTTTTTTCTTCTCTCGCTGTACGCTGCTGCGTATTTGTCCATTTTGAAAGTCAGGAAACGGATGATGCGTTCATCGCGTTTGAACTGGATTTCCAATTTCTGTACCATGGAAGGATCGGCTTTAAACTCGAACAGATTGTAAAAACCTGTGGACTTTTTTTGGATCGGGTAGGCTAATTTGCGCAATCCCCAGTCCTCTTCATTCACAAACTCACCACCTTCTTCGGCGACAAAGTCTCTGAATTTTTTTACCGTTTCCTTTACCTGAGCTTCAGATAAAACGGGAGTTACAATGAAAACGGTTTCATACTGGTTTTTCATAAAACTTCTAATTAGTTATACATTAATCTTAAATCCCTGTTTGGGAGGCGCAAAAGTAGAAATAATTTGTTATTTATCAAACCGGCACCTGTTATTTTTTTTCGGATTATTTCTGAAAACCAAACAAATCGAATGGTCCGTATAACCCGTAATCCATCAGGTACATCCCGCTTAAGGCAGGTTGCCGGTCGGGGGCAAAATTCCACTCGCCCGGACCGTGAATCCATTTGGTATTCGGACGATAAAAATAGCCAAACGTATTTTTCAGGCTGCCCGTCACATTTACTGTGACCGTATTTTCACCCTGTTTCATCCATTTGCTGACATCCAACCGATACGGGGGCCAGGCAATTACACCCGCTTTTTCACCGTTTACCACCACTTCGCATATGGTCCCTTTCCATTCGTTCAGTCCGACAACAAATTCAGCCTGGTTGTTTTCAATAATGAATTTCTTCGTGTAAGCCACTTTTTGCGAGTAGAACGGCATCCCGGACTGGATCCAACTTCCGGGCTGGACCGGTTTTGGATTGTCAATTTCAAAACCGGCAGCCAACGGGATCAACGAAAAATCGCCGAGAATATAAACGGGCATCAATTCTGCAAAAACCGACATCCGGCTGGCCGTCAGCGTAATTTCATTGGCCCCTGGATGCAAATAAATACCCATTTCAAAAACCGGAAAATCCTTATCGATCCAGTATTGTCCCGGTTTTGGAGAAACCACGTTCCCATTTACTTTCACGGTCCAGAGTTCGGGCCGTTCGACCACCGCTTTCAGCTTTTTCAGTCCGTCGGGGTTCATTTGTTTTGCCACCTGCACATGGTAAGTGGCCTCAAAGCCGGAACCTTCGTTGAAAAGTGTGTCTAATTCTAAGTATCTTTTTTTGTACTGAATTTTATGCTGCCAGGGATTTCCAAACGCAACGCCGTTTTCATTGAAAAGCCCGATCAACGCTTTCATAAAATGAATATTTTTTTGTTCCGACTTCGCGGTTTTCAAATCCAGGTAATCAATGGTCAGGATATTGTCGGACAAAGGTTTGATTTCCATTTTGCCTGATGCAGCCAGTTTTTCCGGTTCTTTCCCCTGCATTTTCAGCGCCGGGAAATTTTCTTCTTTGCCGGAAATAAAATACAAGGCACTCCCAACCGGCGGTAATTCAAACTCAAAACGAACGTCTTTTCCTTCTTTTTCAAAAGGTGTCAGATTTTGCTCCCCGCTAAAAAGATCGATTTTTACTACCGATTTTCCTTCGGCCTGAATTTTTGCCGAAGCCATTGCAGTTTCGCTGCTGTTCACTACAAAAACCAACTGCCCGTCGTGGAGAATGCGCCGCTGATGAAACAATTCGTTGTTTTCGGAAAGGTTGGCCATTGTAAAATCATTTGCCCTGAAACACTCGGTTACCAACTTATCCTCCACCGAACCGGCCACTATCCACTGTTCCGGGTATTTGTTTTGCAGTTTTGCCACTTCATCTCTAAGCGAGCCGTCAATTCGTTCAATTTCATTCCGGAACGACAGCACTTTTCCGCCCCCGGCGAGGAATTTCTTCAACAATTCAAAAGTATGCCCGTCGATATTTTCCATTTCTTTCGGAAGTACTACCAGCCGGTACGAACGTTTTCCTACGTTAAATTTTCCGCCGGAAACAGAACCCAGGTCTCGCAATACTTTTTCGGAACCCAGGTCGTATTCAAAATGTTTCTGTTCCAGACGGTTCACAAAAAATTTAAAATCGTCGCGAATGTTGTTGATCTGCGGATTTTTATTGACCCGCGAAAAATACATCCAGGCTGAAGTATTGGGCTGAAGCACCAAGGTTTCGTTGACCTGTTCTCCGGCAGCGGTGGCCATGCTGATACGGGCCAGGTAATCGCCCATCAGCCTGTAATTGTCCCACCAGGGTTCGTGGTACGAGAACGAAGGCGGGTAATCGAATTTGCGGACGCCTTTCATGGTGAAATACGACAGGTGCTGGTTCACAAAATTTACCCCGAACACACACTGCCAATCGGCCAGCCGTTTGAAATTCCTGAAATCCATTTCGTAACCGCCGCCGCCGTATGTTTCGCTTAGGGTGCGGCCCCATCCGGCCTGGTTGGCGGCACTGCGCAATTCGCGGATGGCGCGGGTATTCCCGAACTGTCCGCCCAATCCGTCGGGGGTGAGCGTACTTCCCAGCATATCAACCCCCGGGCGGTGGTGCCAGATGTAAAAAGCCGCCTCGTCGAAACCGTGAGTGGGTTCGGGCCAGCCATGTTCCCAGTAATGGCCGGTCCATTCCAGATTATTGGCCTCGCAATATTCATAATTCGGTTTGGCCCAGCGGTCGATAAACAGTTCAAGGACCAGCTCGTAATAATTGTGGCGCACTTTCTTCCAGTCGCCCACTTCATCGACCAGCGACGGGAGCTGTGTTTTCAGATTGTATCCCCAGCGATCTTCAAAAACCTGCCAAAGGTCTGGTGTCCAACGAAAAACGGGCCCTTTCGACATGGCGGCTTCCAGATTGGGTTCATCGGTAAAAATACCTTTTACCGTCTTTCCGAAATCAGCCTTGTTGTATTTTTCATAGCCTTTCATAGTAAGTTCCAGAAATTTTTCGGTAACGCCGGGATACAACAGGTCGACATAGGTAAACCCGCCGTACCAGGGAGAGTTGGCAGGATAAGTACGTTTGAACAAATAATACGTCCCCTGCTTTCCTGCTTCTTCGTTACAATTTGCTGTAATATCGATGAACCCGGTTTCGGTCTGCTTCAAAATCACTTCAAATGTATCGGTCGGAAGCGCATTAAAAACCTGTTGAATTTCCATACTCAGGCCTGCACCGTGTTTATACGAATCGGGCATTTCAGCCGGGACATGGCCGCCTGCAAAACCCGACGGGTACGAATTTTCATCGTAAATCCATACTTCCATCCCCAGTTCCCGGCCTTTTTTTACCGTAAAATCGAAAAGCTGGTGCCAGTTTTCCGAAATATATTCGGTAATCAAACCGGGGCGCGGGTGCACGAAGACGCCGCCAATCCCGGCTTTTTTAAATTCTTCCATTTGAAAGGCGATTTCTTTTTCAGAAATACTGTCGTTCCAGTCCCACAGAGGAATGCTGCGATAGGCAGCCGGAGGGTCGGGCAACAAGGGGGCAAACGCCGCATAACTGTTGATACTGTTTGCTGGCTTTTCTTCTTTCTGACACGAATTTAAAAAGACACAGGATACCAGCAGTATCACTAAAAATCCGGTCAGGCGATTGGTTGTTTTCATTCTGTTTAAGTTATTTAGTTATCAATTCATATATTCACAGATACCCCACATCTTGCTTTCTCAGCAGATCCGCACCACATCCATATTTAAAAGAAAAGCCAGTTTTTCGATCTTACCGGCAATGTGCCCGACCCCGATGGCGCAATGGTGTGCAGGCCCCTGTTTCGACCAACGGTTTATAAATTCACTGGCACCGATCGAAAAACGGTAACGGCTGTTCGTGTTCCCAATCTGTAAAACCGGCCCCGACACCGATTCGCCCTCGGCCACCAACAAGAATAAACTGTCTTTTCCCTGAACAACCGACAAAATCGTTACCTCTCCATGCTTTACGGTCATTTGTATCGACAGGCCTTTGCCCGGTTTGCCGTGGTACACTGGCACCGGCACTAATTGAACACGGCCTTCGGCAATGGCAAAATGCGCCGGGCCATCGTGCCCCAGCATTACAATATCGTCGTTGAAATCCATTGCGTAAAATTCGGAAAACGAACCTCCTGCGCCAAAGGCATCCATAATTTTCATGGCCTGTGCGTTTTTTATCTCGCACTCGCCGGCCACGGGGATATTTTTTCCAGTCAACAAGGTGTTCCCGGCAATCACCGAAGTTACAATATTTTCGTATTCATTGCCGTCAATGCCTTCGTAATAATAAGCCATTGAGCCCAGTTTGTGCTTCTCAACTAATTTATCGAGCGCGACCGATGTTTGGGCGGCACGCAGGATTTCGGCTTCTTCACAGCTTTCCGATACCTCAAAAATCCGGCGAAATTCATCTGTCTTTTGTTGTATCTCTTCATTAGTCGCTTCGTCACGATATTTCTTCAATTCGCACATCTCAAGTAACTCGATATGGGTACCAAATACCGCCGATTGCTGGGTAAGGTCGGAATAGACGTCCAGCATCCCGCCGTAATAATGACCCAACACGCCCAAACGGTTGGTGCGCATTACCCGGGCAACCTCCGCCGCTTCGATCCACGATTGGATTTCTGCCCATGCCCGTTCTTCGTGCAAATAACCGGTAACAAATTCATAGCGGATTCCGGAGCGGTTAAATACATTGGCAATTTCGGGAACCGAGCAGGCCTGGCAATGCGCCAGCCATTCGCCAGTCATTTTTCCACGGTCGTCCAGCGCATTAAACGATTCATAGTCGATCGCCGGGACCGGCTGCAAATTCAGTATTACCACCGGGACTTTCACCTTTTGGGCAACAGGCAATACAGTGGATGACAAAGCATAAGTAGAAACATACAAAAACACGACTTCCACATCGTTTTTCTTCAGCAATTCAGCGGCGGCCTGCGCTTTTCCCGGCGAATCGACCAGTCCGGCATCAATAACAGTCGCCCCGAACCCGCGCACTCTTTCGGCAATGAAATCCTGGTAAGCAGTCAGGCGCTCAAACAAACCATCGAATTGTGTCCAGTATGTATCCAACCCAATCCCAAACAAGCCCACTTTGTTCATTTTTATTATTTTTGATTTTTGTTATTCTATGTTTTATTCAATACGACCAAGTTACTAACGATTTAATAGTTTTTCAGCTTAATTCTTGATCGAAATACTTTAAATTCTGACACAAAATGGCTCAACTCCTGACTAACGAACTGTTTTACCCGGCAATCCACGAAAGCGACAAACAATGGGGCATTACCGTAAGTACTGCCGGGTTCCAGTCGATTGAAGCAAACACAGCGTATCCTCCGGCGGGGCATCCGAAAACACACCGCTACCATTACCATAGCGGGCGAATCCTGGATGAATTTCAAATAGTGTACATTACCCGGGGGAAAGCTATTTTCTCATCGAAAAGCGCCGGCGAACAATTACTGGAAGAAGGGAGCCTGTTCATGCTTTTCCCGGGGGAATGGCACACCTACCGGCCCCACGAAGACACTGGCTGGGAGGCCTACTGGGTGGGTTTCCGGGGAGATTATGCCAGCCAACTGGTTGTCAACCGTTTTTTTTCTCCCGGAAAACCATTTTTCAGGATCGGGTACAATGAAGAAATAATCAGGCTGTTTCAGCAAATTACCGGGCATATTAAACGGGAAGAGCCGGGTTCGCAGCAACTGCTCGGAGGAATTGTATTTTATATGCTTGGGTACCTGTACCATTTTCAGAAGAACGCATTGTTTGCCAACAAGTCAATCATTTCAAAAATCGACAAGGCGCGGGCGCTGATGCGCGAGCATGTGAATACGAATATCAGTACGGAAGAAATTGCAGGGATGCTCCATATCAGTTATTCGTGGTTCCGGCGCAGCTTCCGGCAATACACGGGCTTTTCACCGGCGCAATACATGATCCGGCTGAAAGTGCAACGCGCCAAAGAGCTACTGGCCCAAACCAATGATTCGGTAAAAGAAATAGCAGGGAGCCTGCACTTCGAACCGGTTGATTATTTCTCTGTCTTTTTTAAACGCGCCACTGGCATCAGCCCACTGGCATACCGGGCTTTGTGCCGGGAAAAATAACGCTAATCAAATATCAACGGCTCGGGGGCGCGGGGCTGGAAACTGTAAAAACGGGTACGGAGCTGTTCTTCCAGAATAAAACCTATTCCACCCATATCGGAAGGATGGTTGGGGTAATAAGCCAACCGTATCTGGATGGTTTTAAACACTAAATTTTCGTTTCTGAGACGAACACCAAAACCAATCCCGGCATAATAATCCTGTGTGAAAATCACTTTATGGTTTGATCCGATGATGCCCAGGTCAAGGAAAGAGAAAAATGCGGTGTTGAATTTCAGAAATTCTTTTTGCTGAAAAAAAACAGTTTCCAGGTTCAGTACCAGTCGTTGCTGTCCTGCGGCCTCCTTACTGGTAAATCCCCGGATGCCGGTTTTATACCGAACAAATACATTTTCAATGTCGTACCGGCGGATCCCCAAAATATAATTGATTTTCAGAAACTGCCTGGCTTTGTTATTCCCTGCATTGAAAAGCCGTGAAATGTAGTCAAGATGGCATTCAATCATTCCCTGCTCAAAATCGCTTTTATTAAAGTACCCGCCTATCCCGGCTGAAGCAAAGAGATAAAACGGTTTGTACCGGGCAATGTTCCCACTCGAAAAATATAAATGGGAATACCAGCGTTTCATAAATTCATTGTCGTCGTAGCCCACCACCAACTCGTGCAAGTATCCTTTGGGAATATCTTCGGTAATGCCATAGCTGTATACCAACCGGTCGCGCACATACCGGCGTTGTGAAAAACTCAGGCTCCCGAGATAAAACCTACTGTTCGCAAAATACTGGTTATTTTGAAGGTCAGGGGCCGGGCGGTCTATAAAATGAAACTGGCGGAC
This sequence comes from Prolixibacteraceae bacterium, assembly GCA_034003625.1. Taxonomy (GTDB): domain Bacteria; phylum Bacteroidota; class Bacteroidia; order Bacteroidales; family Prolixibacteraceae; genus GWE2-42-39. Next base: position 26,143 of record JAVEYG010000001.1, read on the forward strand.
CCGTCCCGAAATAGTCATCTGGAAGCGGCTGTCCTGTTCATTAATGCCCACTTGCAGGTTTCGTCCGTACCAAACATCATACGACCAGAGGTTTAGTGGAAAATCGGTTTTCACCGGATCGGTAAGGCTCATCCGGTCGTTCCGAAAATACCGGCTGTAATTAAAGCCTCCGGCCCAAGCTGATTGCGGGCGCAAAAATTCCTTATTGAAATTTACTAAATACCCGTGCCGCTGATAGGTATTAAAATACCCCGAACGAAAATCGATAAAATCTCCCCGAAAGTTTTTCACCGAATAAAATGTTTCGACCCCCAGATAAGGTTCCCGGTTCAAATGGCCGACGAACTTAGCTGAAATTTCATGCCCGATGCCCAGTACGTTCTGGTTATAAATTCCGAGTTTTCCGGAATCAATTTCATCAATTTCCCCGGTAATGCCAAAAGCAAATACATCCTTAGTAAGAATCAGTATGTCAACAAATTGAGGGTCTTCAACCCGGGACGTCACCACAATGCGCACATCTTTCAGGTACGGAAGTTCACGCAGCACGCGTTCATTGTCCATCAACAGGTTGGCATCAAATTCGGCGCCCACCCGGATCCAGAGGTTACGACGGACCGCATTGACATTCGATCTGGTGTGAATGCTGTTGGCAAAACGCTCAATGCCTGTTTGGGCAACCCGGCTGGTATCGTCGAAAGTCGGGCCAAATACATCAAGCCGCTGGATTTTCACCGAAGCAATGGTTTTCCCTTCAAACTGCCGGTAATACTCATATGAAACTATTTCAGAAGTATATTTTTCTCCTGAATTGGAGATCATGGCATCGTAAAGCCAGCCGGTAAAGCGATGCCGGTGTGCCCGTACATCAAGGCTGTCGTAAAATAAATCCGACTTATTGGCCACAGGGGCAGTTTTCAGTGTATCCTGAGGAGACGTGCCCGCCCCCTTCGCAGACAAACCGGTAACCAACATTAAAAACAAAAAAACAATTTGTACATGCTCCATCGCAAACCCACCTGTTTTTATTTCTTTTAAATGTATTGATTTTTTCACAGTAAAAATCCATCACTCAAAACTACACTCTTTATTATCCGAAGAATGGGATTTGGTTTCCAAAACTTTGTTAAATAACGTTAAAAGCCTCTTTCCGGGGTTTTAATTTTTTGACGACTTTTATAATTTCGGTCGCAAATTTTAAAAATAGGACGAATGGATATCGTAGTTGACAAGATTACCAAGACTTATGGTTTGCAGAAAGCTGTTGATGAACTGAGCTTTAGAGTGAACACAGGCGAGGTTCTGGGGTTTCTGGGGCCCAACGGGGCAGGTAAAACGACCACGATGAAGGCAATTACCTGCTTTTTAAACCCCAACGAAGGGAATATTTTAGTCGGAGGGGTGTCGGTTACCGAAAATCCCGAAGAAGTAAAAAAGCATATCGGCTACCTACCGGAAAACAACCCGTTATACCAGGATATGCCGGTAATTGACTATCTAAAATTTTCAGCCGAATTACAGGGTGTTCCGAAGGAAAGGATACGCGAACGCGTTGTGGAGATGGTAAAAGTATGCGGGTTAAAAGCCGAAAAGCATAAAAAAATCAGAGAACTGTCGAAAGGGTTCCGCCAGCGGGTCGGACTGGCTCAGGCGCTAATACACGACCCGGAAGTGCTGATCCTCGATGAACCAACTACCGGGCTCGACCCCAACCAGATTGTTGAGATACGCGAACTCATTAAAAAGATCGGCAAAGAAAAAACGGTCATCCTCAGTTCCCACATATTGGCTGAAGTAGAAGCCACCTGCGACCGCATCCTGATCATCAGTAAAGGAAGAATCGTAGCCGACGGGACTTCCGAAGAGTTACGCAAACAGGCGCAGGGCAACGAAATCCTGAAAGTACAAATCAAAAACGGGGAACGCAACGAAGTGTTCAACGCACTAAAAGCCTTGCCAACAGTCAGCCTGGTCGATTTTATCGCCGATGGGCCCGACAGTTATGAGGTGCAAAGCAAAAAAGATGAGAACTCGGCTAAAGCCATTTTCGATTTGTGCGTAAACAAAGGCTGGTACATCAACCAACTGATTCCGGTTGAAACCAAATTAGAAGATGTGTTCCGCGAGGTTACCATGAACTGATTTACAAATTACGATTTATGATTTACAAATTTTGATGGATCGACCCATTATCAATATTGAAAAAAAGCAATACAGATGAAACAAATATGGATTATTACCAAACGTGAACTGCAAGCCACTTTCGACTCACTGATGGCCTACATTACCCTCACTGTTTTTCTCGGACTGAGCGGTTTTTTCACCTGGCTGTACGGCGGCGATGTATTTTTTGTAGGGCAGGCCAGCCTGCAAACGTTCTTCGGAATTGCCTACTGGACGCTTTTCTTTTTCATCCCGGCGCTCACCATGAAACTGATTGCCGAAGAAAAGAAAACCGGCACCCTCGAAATACTGCTCACCAAACCGGTCACCGACTGGCAGATTATCTGGGGGAAATTTCTCGCTACCCTGTTGCTGATTGTTATCGCGCTGGCCTTGACATTCCCTTACTACATCACTATTTGGAACATCGGCCCGGTAGACCACGGGGCTGTGTGGACTGGCTATCTGGGATTAATTTTAATGAGTTCAGCCTATATCAGTATTGGCATTTTTACCAGCAGCGTGACCAACAATCAGATTGTTGCTTTCCTGTTGGCGCTGATGATCGGTATTTTTTTCCACATTATCTTTGGCGTTTTGGCTTCCGGTTTTTCCGGCACACTGGGAACCATCTTCAACTACCTGAGCCTTTCCACCCATTACGAATCCATCGCACGTGGAGTGGTCGATTCAAAAGACATCATTTACTTTCTGTCGATCATTTTTCTCGGACTGATTGGTTCTGAAGCTGTTTTAGCAAAACGAAACATCAACTAAAGCATCCGGACATGAACACAAAAAAATCACTCATATTATATATTTTAACGGTTACCGGGATTCTCATTTTAGTAAATATCCTTGCCAACCGTTTCTTTTTCCGGCTCGATTTCACGGAAGATAACCGGTATACCCTAAGCGAAGCAACCAAAAATATCCTGAAGGAACTTAACGACCCGGTAACGGTAACCGCCTATTTCTCAAAAGACCTGCCACCACAGATTGCACAAACCAGGAGCGATTTCAAAGATTTATTAGTGGAATACGCCAATAAATCAAAAAGGAACGTGCTGTACGAGTTCATTAATCCGAATGAAAAGGAAGAAACAGAACAGGAGGCCATGAAAGCAGGAATCTCGCCGGTGGTGATCAACGTTCGGGAAAAAGACCAGGCCGTGCAGAAAAAAGCATATTTAGGCGCCGTTATCAAATACGGCGACAAAAGCGAAGTAATTCCCTTTATGCAACAGGGGGCAGCTATGGAATATGCACTTTCAACAAGCATCAAGAAACTGACGGTCAACGACAAACCACTGATCGGGTTCATTCAGGGACACGGCGAACCATCGCTTTCCGAGTTTCAGCAAGCCATGGCTTCACTGAGCGTATTATACAATGTGGAGACAGTGAACCTCACCGACTCGACCAACCTGAACAAGTACAAAACAGTTTGCATGGCAGCGCCAACCGACTCGATCCCCGCCGGTCACATCGAAATGCTCGACCAGTTTCTTGCCGGCGGCGGAAATTTGTATATTGCCGTCAACCGCGTTTTAGGCGATCTGGGACAATTATACGGAAGCGAACTTACTACCGGGCTCGAATCGTGGCTGGCATCAAAAGGGCTGACAGTGGCACCCAATTTCGTTATCGATGCACAATGTGCTACCGTGAACGTACAACAACAGCAGGGAATGTTCACCTTCAATACACAAATGACTTTCCCTTATCTGCCTATGGCGAATAATTTTGCCGACCATGCCGTCACCAAAGGGCTTGAAAATGTACTTTTCGAGTTCGTAAGTCCCCTAAATTTCACCGGCGACACCAGTATCCGCTATCAGCCGCTGGTTTATTCTTCCGATAAATCGGGAACCCAGAACTGCCCGGTATTTTTTAATATCCAGCAACGATGGACAGAAAATGATTTTCCGCTCTCCAAACTGACACTGGCCGCCCTGCTTGAAGGAAAACTGGCAGGAAATGCCGATTCCAAGCTGGTCGTAGTGGGTGACGGCGATTTTGCAGTGAACGGAGCCGGACAGACGGCGCGTCAGCGCCAGCCCGACAATGTGAGCCTGATGGTAAACGCCATTGATTACCTTTCGGACGATACCGGCCTGATCGATCTCCGTACCAAAGAGGTTACTTCCCGCCCGATTGACCAGTTGGAGGACGGAACCAAAACATTGCTGAAATACCTGAATTTCCTGTTGCCCGTTTTACTGATCATCGCCATTGGCCTGATCAATGCACAGCGAAACCGTATCCGCCGCATGAAACGCATGTACGACGATTATGTGTAATCCAAAAAATGATATCATGTTTCGAAAAATCAATCAAAAAACCATACTGATCCTGTTTGTTGTTCTGCTGGTGCTTGTCGTTGGCATCAACCTCATCAACCGGCAGAAAAACGAACGGACTTTTAAAGACTACCTAGTAGAAGTAAACGCCGATGACATCACCGCCATTCTGCTTTACCCGAAATCGATGAACGGACAGGAAATAAAACTTGAAAAAGAAGAAGGTTCGTGGAAGGTCTCCGAAGAAGAAAAAAAATATCCTGCCGACAAGAATACGGTTTCTACCCTCATCAGCGAATTGAACCGTATAAAACCAGAAAGCGTGGCCACCACCAGCAGGCCACGCTGGGCGCACTACGAAGTGACCGATTCGCTCGCCACCAGAGTAGTACTGAAAAGCAAAGGCAAAAAAGTAGCCGAAGTGCTGATCGGGAAAATGTCGTTCCCACAGCCTCAAAAAGCAACTTCCTACGTTCGTGTGGCTGGTGATGAGGTGGTTTACGGAATAGACGGGTACCTGCCGATGACTTTCAACCGGGACATGAATTCGTTCCGCGACAAAACAGTAGCAGACGTAAAAAAAAGTGGGCTCACCCGCCTGACATTCACGAATCCAAACGACGGGACGTTTATACTCGAAAAGGGAGATAAAAGCTGGATGATCGGCCCTGCTCCTGCCGACTCGGCTGCAGTTGCCGGCTTCCTCTCAGGCCTGCAAAACCTGAAACATGCGGTATTTACCGATGAAGCACCTGTTGGCGAACCGCTTTACAAACTCAAAATAGAAGGGAACAACATGGCTGAAGCAATTGAACTGGCCGGTTACGCTGCGCTGAACGACAAACTCACCGTAACCAGCAGCCTGAACAAAGGCAGCTATTTCGACGGCGAAAACCTGAAGGAAAAAATTTTTCTTCCAAAATCAGATTTTCTGAAATAATTCCGGGAGCCATCAAAAAAGGGAAATCACATCCATACCTGATCCTGGGGCGATTTGTGGTGAAATATGTATTGAATCACAAATCGCCTCAGAGAAAAATCACGGCTGTTCAATCCTAATTAGTCCTCCTTTAAAAAGTGATTTTCAATATTCAATTAACAAGCATAACGCTGTAACTCAAAAATCAAATTTGAATTTTAAGTTTTACAATGTTTTGACGGTTCATATAGTTTGCCACGGTGTTAAGCCCTGAATACCGGGTAATGTTACTACCCGTAAATGAGGCCTTTACAACTCTTGATTGGTTCTTCAACTTTTTATTCCTATTTTTCATCCCAAAAGTGATTGTTCTTTGTTCTTATTTCTATTCGTAAAAATTTAAAAATAAGCAAATTAAATCACTTCCTTTTCTTTTTATTTTAGATCTTCAAGTAATAACCAATACTTTTCGAAATGAAATTACAGTTACTGTCCGTTTTCCTGTTTGCAATATTGTGTTTTGGTGCAAACTGTAAAAAAACATCTTCTTCAGGTGAAGGGACAGATACCAATTCAGGAGTCAAAAATAAAGCCGCCGGCTATAAAAGTATATGGTTTGAATTGAACCAAAAATATGAATATGGCGATAAGTATTCCGGTGCTTTGGGTACTTACACTGCCAAACACGTTCCGCTGGCCATTTATGCCGAAGAAGTTGATAAAACGTTTTTTGTGTACGGCGGAACCACCAGAGACACAACGCGCTACCTGCTTTGTATGATCGGAGAATACGACCATCAGAAAGGGACCGTATCGAAACCGACCATCGTGTATGATAAAAAAGGCGTCAACGACCCGCACGACAACCCTTCGTTGATGATTAGCGACGATGGCCATCTATGGGTATTTGTCAGCGGACGGGGAAGGACACGCCCCGGATTTAAGTTCCGGAGCAAGAACCCCTTTGATATTAATGAATTTGAAGTGATCACGGAAGAAGAAATGACTTACCCTCAACCCTGGAATACCGACAAAGGCTACTTGCACCTTTTTACAAAATACACGGGAGTGAGGCAGTTGTATTTCGAATCAAGCAGCGATGGCATGAACTGGACTGAGGATAAGCTGCTGGCAGCCATCCCTGTTAAGGAAGGCGAAAAGTCGGGGCACTACCAAACGAGCGCGTACTTTAAGGGAGGAAAAGTTGGCACCTTTTTCAATCGCCATCCCGATGGGAATGTGGACAAAAGAACAGATTTGTATTACATTGAGACCAGCGATCTCGGAGAAAGCTGGACCAATATACAAGGTACAACTTTGCAAATTCCCCTTTTACAACGCGAAAACCCGGCACAGATAATCGACTACCAGTCGCAGGCAAAAAATGTATACATGAAAGACATGGGCTTCGATTCCAACGGCAATCCGGCTTGTCTGTACATTCGCAGCAATGGCCACGAACCCGGGCCGAAAAGTGCGCCGTATGAATGGTGCATCACCAGATGGGACGGAAAAGCATGGCAAACAACGGTCATCACCGAGTCGGATCACAATTACGATATGGGCAGTTTGTCCATTTCAGAAAATGAATGGAAAGTGGTGGCTCCTACTGCCACAAGCCCGCAAAAATGGGGCGTTGGCGGCGAACTGGAAGTATGGCAGTCGACCAATAAGGGCGAAAGCTGGGAAAAAATCCGCGAGTTGACCAACAACAGCAAGTTTAACCATTCTTATGTGCGCAGGCCGCTTCATTACAAAGCGCCTTTCTGCTTTTTCTGGGCTGATGGACATCCGCACAAATTCAGCAAATCGGAACTTTACTTTGGCGACTTCGATGGCAATGTTTGGAAATTGCCTTATGATATGAAGGAAGAAAATGAAAAACCTGTACAAGTATTCTTTAACAAGAATTAATTAGTCCTCCCTAAAAGTGGTTTTCAATATTCAATTAACAGCATAACGCTGTAATTTTATTGTTAACGGTTCTTGGACAGCCAACCTGATAGCCCATTCTTTTTTCACGGTTTGAAAAACAATTATATGTTCCGTTCTCTGTGTTTCCGTCGTGAATTTTGGGTCGGTTATGTTCATGACAAAACCTATAATTTATGGTCTTACGGGGCAAGAATAAAATTACTGGCCGGGATGTCTGTGCTGCATCCCAATGTTCATCTGGGTATTGAAACAGGTTCAAATGTTGAATTTATCAGTTTATCTTTATCGGGAAATGCAAAAGTTTCTTTCCCTTTTGCCAAATCGTATGACGAAAATGACAACACCCGGAATATTTCAAGCAACTTCGAAGCAATAAACTATCTTTTGGGTGTTGGAAATTGGGAGACAGGTATCGATTTTTCAGCACGTTACAGAGGTTTTCCGGATTGGGAATTTGATTTTTGCGTCGCAAACGTAGGGTTTGTCCGGTGGAATAAAAATTTGAACGGAATGGATGCCAACGGTATATACACATGGAAAAGACTTGACCTCTCTGCCATGCTTGAGCCAAATGGCTTTAAAAACTTTCTGGACGAGGTAAAATCTGTTTCTGTAAAAGATTCGATATTCTCGGAACTCGGTATTGCAGATAACCACAAACCTTTTATTACGACAATCCCAACTTCAGTTTTGTGGAGCGCGAAATACATGTTAAGCAAGAATGTAGATGTTGCAATTATTGACCGGATATTTTATGCAGATCAATTCGTTCAGAACAGCCTGGCAGTATCCGGAAATCTGAAAATTGGTAAGTACCTAACATTAAGTACAGGTTTCCTGATTCAAAAAAATACATTCGGGGACATAATGTTCGGGTGCGGTATCAATCAGGAAAATGTAAGTTTTTATATGGGTTCTGACAATATTGTATCATTTTTTAATCCCGACGGCGTAAAAAACTTCAGCCTTAGTTTTGGATTAAACTACCGGTTCGTTTATCGGGACCGGATTAAAAAAGAACTGATAAAAAATATGCCGTTTTTCCGGACTTAAAATTCATAACGAAGCCGGACTATCACAGAATATTTTCATTTCATGCCGAAAATCACTACTGGTTGTTCTATTTTCTTAATTTTACGATGAAATACTCTGAACAATGCTCAAAACCATTCTCATTGTCGGCGCCGGCGGGTTTATCGGCAGTATAGCCCGGTACCTGGCACAGGTATATGTCGAAAAAATATTTCATACTACCTTTCCATTAGGCACTTTCGTCGCCAATCTGCTGGGCTGTTTCATTATCGGGATTGTATTTGCCATTGCCGAAAAAGGAAACCTGATGAGCCCCGAATGGCGTATCTTTCTCACCGTCGGATTTTGCGGCGGGTTCACTACTTTTTCGTCGTTTGCATACAACAATTTCTCCTTTCTGAAAGAGCAGACCTTCGTTCCGCTTTTTATGAATATCGGACTGAGCGTGGTCGTCGGAATTCTGGCGGTTTACCTCGGGATATTGCTGGTGCGTTCTGTTCTATAAAATTAACAACTATGACTTTACAAAAAGGAAAAGCCCAAATCCTGAAAATATATCTTGGAGAAGCCGATCATTACCGGGGAAAACCATTGTACGAAGCGCTGGTACTGAAAGCCCGCGAAGCAGGTATGGCGGGCGCTACAGCATACAAGGGAATGTTGTCGTTTGGGGCCAGCCATTCGATTCACACCCTGAAAATATTTGCGCTTTCATCCGATTTGCCGGTAATTGTTGAAATCGTCGATTCCCTGGAGAAGATCAGGATTTTTGCCGGGCAGGCAAATGAAATGCTTGAGAAATCAGGAAAAGGGGCGCTTGTCACCGTCCAGGACTTAGAGATCATAAATTACAGGCCCGGAGAAAAATACAAACAGGTTAAATGATCTTAAACAAGCAGGAAGAAAGCAGGTTCCCGTGATTTTATTCAACCGGAATTGTTATATTTGCCTGCTGTTTTGAAAACAGTAAAATCAGTTTCTTGCAACAATTCAAATTATACAAACGTTTAATTTTAAACTATAAACCATCATGTTAATTAATAAAGTAGTTGGTAGAGAAATTCTGGATTCGCGTGGCAACCCAACCGTAGAAGTTGAAATTACCCTTGAATGTGGCGCCGTTGGGTTGGCTGCTGTTCCGTCAGGTGCATCAACCGGTGAAAACGAAGCCCTCGAATTGCGCGACGGCGATAAAGGCCGTTACTTAGGAAAAGGCGTTTTAAAAGCGGTTGAAAATGTGAATACCGTGATTGCCCGTGAAATCATTGGCATGGATGCAAGCGACCAGGTTACTATCGACAAAAAACTGTTGGAACTCGACGGTACAAAAACAAAAAGTAAACTGGGCGCCAACGCCATGTTGGGCGTTTCTTTGGCTGCCGCCAAAGCTGCCGCCGCTGCACTGGGCCTTCCCTTGTACCGCTACATTGGCGGTACCAATGCAAAAACATTACCGGTACCGATGATGAATATCATCAATGGCGGTTCTCATTCCGACGCCCCTATCGCCTTTCAGGAATTCATGATCCGTCCGATCGGCGCCCCTTCCTTCCGTGAAGGCCTGCGCATGGGAGCTGAAGTATTCCACAGCCTGAAAAAAGTATTGCACAAACGCGGGCTCAGTACTGCTGTTGGCGACGAAGGCGGTTTTGCCCCTGCACTCGACGGAACAGAAGATGCGTTGAACTCGATTATCGAAGCCATTAAAAATGCAGGGTACAAGCCAGGCCGTAAAGAAGACGGTGGCGACGTGTCAATTGCCTTAGACTGTGCTGCTTCTGAATTTTACGAAGACGGAATCTATGATTATAGCAAATTTGAAGGAGCTACCGGTGCGAAAAGAGCCCGTGCCGAACAGGTTGCATTCCTTGCCGGATTGGTTGAAAAATACCCGATCGATTCCATCGAGGACGGCTGCGACGAGGGCGACTGGGAAGGCTGGAAAATGCTGACCGACGCCATTGGCGGAAAATGCCAGCTGGTAGGTGACGACCTGTTTGTAACCAACGTTGAATATCTGAAGAAAGGGATCGAACTGGGAGCTGCCAATTCCATCCTCATCAAAGTGAATCAGATTGGTACATTGACCGAAACACTGGATGCCATTGAAATGGCCCATCGCGCAGGATATACTTCGGTAACTTCACACCGTTCGGGTGAAACCGAGGATTCGACCATTGCCGATATTGCTGTTGCAACCAATTCAGGACAAATTAAAACCGGTTCGCTAAGCCGTTCCGACCGTATGGCCAAGTACAACCAGCTGCTCCGTATCGAAGAACAACTGGGCAATTCAGCTATCTACGGATACAAAAAAGTATACAGGAAATAATTTCCGAACACAAATCTTACGAAAAGCCGTCTCTGTAAAAGGCGGCTTTTTTTCTGAATTTAGGCAGGCAACTGAAGGTATGCCGGAATTCCGATCCCGGTTTAAAAAACTTTCTGTTTGTTTCGCCGATTTACCTTGCTTTTGTAGTTTTGCGAATCAACCTCGGAACATGGAAATTGCAGAAAAAATAAAACAGATCAGATCGGGCCTTCCGGCAGGCGTTAAGTTAATAGCCGTATCGAAGACGAAACCTGTCGGGGATATTATGGAGGCATACAGGGCCGGACAAAGAATATTCGGAGAAAATAAGGTACAGGAAATGGTCGCCAAATACGAAGAACTCCCGAAAGACATTGAATGGCACCTTATCGGTCATTTACAGACCAACAAAGTAAAATACATTGCTTCTTTTGTAAGTATGATCCACGCCGTTGATTCGTTGAAACTACTGATAACCATAGATAAAGAAGCCAAAAAAGCCGGACGGGTTATTCCGTGCCTGCTTCAATTCCATATTGCCGAAGAAGACACCAAGTTCGGGCTGGACCAGGAAGAAGCTGCCGGGCTTTTACAGTCCGAAGAGTTCAAGAATGCAACTCATGTAAAAATTGCCGGAGTGATGGGAATGGCCACTTTTACCGACGACATAACCCGGATACGGCGCGAATTCTCGGGTTTGAAAAAAACCTTTGAAATGCTGAAAGCTAATTTTTTCCCTGGCAACGACAGTTTCTGTGAAATATCAATGGGTATGTCCGATGATTATCTGGTTGCCATTGAAGAAGGCAGTACCATGGTACGGATCGGCAGTTCTATTTTCGGTGCCAGAAATTATCAACCGTAAATTTTAACAATCCAATTAGTACAATTCACAAAGGATACGTTTCAAACAAACTCAAATACCGGAAATATAAAATGAAGACAGATATTATACTGGCTGGAGTTGGCGGACAAGGGATTTTATCGATAGCCGCAACGTTGGGAACAGCAGCATTAGCCGAAAACCTCAACATAAAACAAGCCGAAACTCACGGGATGAGCCAGCGGGGCGGCGCGGTTGTTTCACACATGCGTATCTCCAGTCAACCGATAGCCTCCGATTTAATCCCTCTTGGCAAGGCCGATCTTATCCTTTCGGTCGAACCGATGGAATCGTTACGTTACCTTCCGTTCCTTTCCGAAACCGGATACTTAGTGACCAATACCACTCCGTTTATCAATATCCCCAATTATCCTGAACTGGAAAAGGTGATGGAGGAAATCAGGAAACTCCCCCGATTTATTGCCATCGATGCCGACCGGATAGCAAAAGAAACAGGAAATGCACGGGCATCGAACATGGTCATGCTGGGCGCTGCATCTCCGTTTGTCGGCATCGAATTTGAAAAAATAAAAGAAGGGGTAAGGTCGATATTCGACAGAAAAGGAGAGGAAATTATCAGCCTGAATATTCGGGCCCTCGAAGCAGGACGCGACTTCTCGCTCCAAAACATGTAATTATTCTGTCTTTTACAAAATACAGTTTCAGTTAAGCCGGAACGCCAGGACTGGTCAGCCCGTATCCTGTTTTTCTATTTTTTTCGCAAAAAAAAATTCATTTGCACATAGGGTATCAACCCTCGGGCTTCGTCAGGAAGCAAACAACAATAATCGACGATGATACCCGAAGGCAAGCAAATTGAACAAATTCTTACTAACTCGATATTGGGCCATATTAGCAATAACGAAAAAAAACAGCTTGAGGAATGGACCGCTTCGTCGCCCGAGCATCAAAAAGAAGCCGAAGCATACCGCCAAATCTGGGAAAAATCGAAAAAGCTGGTTTATTCTGAAGAAATTAACATAAAAGAATCGCTGGCAAAAACAAAAAAACGGATACCTGCATTTCGCAGAAAAAAATGGATCGGATATCTCCGGCAGGCAGCTGCCGTATTGCTGCTGACCATCAGCTTTACCGGGTTAATCCGGTATTATACCGAAAATACAGCCAATGAAATAACAGGCTGTATGGAGGTTAAAACGGCATACGGCATGCAAACCAGTTTCAGCTTGCCCGATGGTACCGAAGTATGGCTGAACTCAGGAAGTATTTTACGCTACCCGAAATCGTTCCGGAACAAAGACACCCGAAGCATTGAACTGAAAGGTGAAGGATATTTTAACGTGACCAAAGACCCCGGTCGTCCCTTTATTGTGAAAACATCGGAAATCGACATAAAAGTTCTTGGTACCGAATTTAATGTAACAGCCTATGACGATTTCCGATCGTTTACCGTAGCCCTTGAAGAAGGCAAGGTAAGCATCCTGAAAAATACAGCAAACAAAAACAGGGAACTGCTGACGTTAAATCCCGGCGAAGTGGCTGAATACAACCGGAAGGAAAACAAATTCTATCATTTCCGGGAGAACTCACTGGAAAAATACACGGCATGGAAGAAAGGGATGATCATGTTTTATGGCGACCCGATTGAAACGGTGATCCACAAACTTGAAAAATGGTATAATGTTGAAATCAGACTGGCCGATAAAAACCTGACCAGATACCGCTTCACGGCAACATTTGAAAACGAATCGCTCGATCAGGTATTGAACCTGCTAAGTATATCAACCCCTTTAAAGTATGAAACCATTCCGGCAGAAAAGAAACCAGACCATTCCTTTTCGAAAAGAGTAATTATAATATCCAACAAATAAAAGATTTGCCTATGATAAAGTAAACCCTGTAAAAAAACAGCAGGAAAGTGTTGGAAGCGCTTCCCTGCCGAAATTTTTACCTGAACACCAATTCAGGCACAAATAGTTGTATAATTAAAAACATTTCAAATTTATGGAAAAAAATGTAAAACCGTCAGATATCAGCAATGATATCCTGATAAAAGTGTTATTAGCTATGAAACTGATCGTTTTTATTGTCTGCCTCTCAGCAATGAGCGTCCTGGCTACCGGGGCTTATTCCCAAAATACCAGGATTTCGCTTGACATGAAAAACCTTCCGATAAGGGAAGTCCTGAAAGAAATTGAAAACTCAAGCGAGTTTTATTTTCTGTATAACAATGAACTCATTGATGTCGAACAAAAAGTAAACATCCGTGTGGAAAAAGAACTGATCAACAACGTGATTGATGCGTTGTTTAACGGCCAGGAAATAAATTACACAATAACCGGCAGGCAGATAATCATATCCCCGAAAAATCCCGATACGGTCTGGGCACAACAATTCAGTGTCAATGGAAAGGTCACCGACATCAAAGGAGAATCCCTGCCCGGAGTTTCGGTACTGGTGAAAGGTACAACCACTGGGACAATTACCGATAACGACGGGAATTATACGCTGTCAGGCGTCCCCGGAAATGCCACTCTGGTATTTTCGTTCGTTGGAATGAAACCACAGGAAGTTGCAATTAACGGGCAGCAAACCATTGACATCGTCTTGAACGAAGACAAACTTTCGCTCGACGAAGTGATTGTCATTGGTTACGGTACTGCCAAACGCCAGGACTACACAGGTTCTGTAAGTTCCGTAAAAATGGAAGGATCGCCGGTTTCGCTTGCACCCAACACCAATGCCCTCGAATCGCTTAAAGGCAATGTTTCGGGTTTGAATATCGGTGCTACAAACTCAGCAGGAGGTGAACCCAGCATGATGATTCGCGGACAAAATTCCATCAACGGGTCCAACGATCCGCTAATTGTTCTGGACGGGGTAATATACCTGGGCAGTTTAAACGATATAAATCCGAACGATATTGCCACCTTTGATATTCTGAAAGATGCTGTTTCGGCAGCAGCTTACGGCTCCAGGTCGGCAAACGGGATTATCGCTATCACCACCAAACGGGGAAACTCTTCAAAACCACTGATTACGTTCAACATGTCAACCGGTATCCAGGGATGGCAAAACAAGCCGGTGATGATGAAAGGCGAAGAATGGATCAAAGTGGTCAATGCCCGCAACCAGTATTCTGAAGGATCGACCGACTGGATGAAATCCGGAGAATTGGCAAACCTGACAGAAGGAAAAGAAACGGTTTGGTTAGACGAGGTCACCAGAACAGGTATTATACAGGACTACCAGATTGCAGTATCCGGGGCCGGAAAAGGAATAAATTATTATTTATCCACATCATATAACCATAACAAAGGGGTTGTTGTAGGTGATGATTTTGACCGTATTTCCATACTCGGAAAAATAAATACCGACATTACCAAATGGCTGAAAATTGGCGTTGACGCCAGCTATTCCAGAAGGGAATATTCAGGTTTTGCCGCCGACATAGGCGCAGCAGAAAGAATGTCCCCTTATGGCGTACTGTACCGCGACGACCAGAAAAACCTGGAAAAATACCCTTACACACAATCAATGATCAATCCGTTATGGGGAATTAACGACGGAACACGCGACAATATGGATGTTCGCCAGAACTTTCGTTTAAATGCGTATGCCGTAATTGACGTCCCCTGGATAAAAGGGTTAAATTACCGGATCAACTTTCTGACCAACTTAGACAAAAACCAATCGGGAAGTTTCTATTATGAAGACTATTATGTAGCAGAAGGCGAAGGATTAAGCCGTTATGAACCTTCCACATTGCAGGGTTTGTTGTCGAGGGCAAACGGGAACCTCGACAACAACAGTACATACAGTTACGTATTTGACAATATCCTCAATTACAAAAACAGGTTTGGAAAACATGGCATTGAAGCGACTGTGGTTGCCACGCGCGACTATCGGAAATACGAAGACATCAATGCTACCGGCAGCGATTTCTCGGCCAATGGCAATACCACTCTTGGCATGTGGGGCCTGCACAAAGCTACGGTACAGAATGTAATCTTAAATGCTGACGAAAGGGCTAACATCGGATACCTCGGACGCGCAAGCTACTCATATATCGACAAATATTATTTTACTGCTTCGTATCGCCGGGATGGGGCTTCCGTATTCGGGGCAAACAATAAATGGGCAAATTTTGCGGCAGCAGGCGTAGCATGGAAGATCTCAGAAGAAAATTTTATGGCCGGTTTTGAGAAACTCGATAACCTGAAATTAAAACTCTCGTGGGGACAAAACGGGAACCAGGGAGTTGGGCCGTATTCAACCTTGTCGAAAGTTGCCAATGGGGCTTCCGGTGGTTACCGTTACGAATTTTCCAATGCGCAGGGAAAAATTAATTATGGGCTGGTACAAAGCACGCTGGGAAACCATGAACTGGGCTGGGAAAGCACCGAATCGTGGAATACCGGCTTCGAATCGGCATGGTTAAAAAACCGCCTGTTTGTGGATGTGGATGTATATTTTACGAAAACTACCGACCAGATATTTACGCGTAACATTCCGGTTATGACCGGTTTTAAAACGATCACCACATCAATGGGGCAGGTTAACAACTCGGGTACCGAAATAACAGTACGTTCGGTGAACATCCAACGTAGTGATTTTAACTGGACAAGTTCAATTACTTTTTGGAAGAACAACAACAAATTAGTAAAACTGTATGGAGAAGACAACGACGGCGACGGAAAAGAAGATGACGATATTGCCAACAGCCTGTTTATCGGAAAATCATTAGGTGCTATTTACGGCTATCAGCAGGATGGGATTGTACAGGAAGAGGATACGGAATACAGGGCCCTGACCGGCGCTGCACCCGGCGCACCCAAATATGTAGATATAGACGGGGAAGCAGGGATCACTGCCGCCGACCGGAAGATTTTGGGATATGCCAAAGAAAATTTCCGATTGAACATGAGCAATAGCGTAACTTATCGTGGATTTGAATTATATATGCTGGTGACGGGTATCTTCGGTGGAAATGACTATTTTTTGAAAGGCAACGCCAGGGCGTACATGACCTCCGGCACCGGAAGGTTCAATGACAACATGCCTTATATCCCCTACTGGACACCGGAAAACAAGAGCAATGTATATCCATCGGCAACATTTGCCGGCGACAGCCGTTTCCTGGGGTTGCAATCACGCGGGTTTGTCCGTCTTCAGGACATTACTCTCTCGTACACGTTTAAACAACATTGGGTAAAAATGGCTCACATCAACACGCTGAAAGTTTATTTTGCAGCAAAAAATGTTGGCACCATTACGAACTGGGAAGGTGGCGACCCCGAAACAGGCGCAACTTATCTGGCAAATACATTCCCGGTTGTTTCAACCTATTCATTAGGCGCTACCATCAGTTTCTAACCTAAACACTAAAAATTACAGAGATGAAAAATCTAAAATATTTAAGTATTACGTTATTTTTCCTGTTACTGTTTTCTGTCAGCTGTCAGGATGATAAATTTCTGGAAGAAAACCCGACAACGTTTTACACTGTTGACAACGCATTCTCCACATCGGCACAGATCGACCAGGTGTTGGTGGCAATCTACACACACATCCGGGATCTGTGGGTCAACCCGTCATCTCCTGCCTGGATTTTTGATTTCAGGGGAAAAGGCACCGATATGTACGATGTGCCAAATATCAGAAGAAGCGCCACATTTAGCGACTATGGGACTATAAACCCCGATCGCGGCACTTTTTATGAAATTTACACAACCTGGTATTATGTAATTGCCCGCGCTAACTTAGCCATTTATGCAGCCGAACTGCCACAGGTTGCCTGGGGATCGGCAGCCGAAAAAGCGTATGTGCTGGCCCAGGCCAGGTTCTTTCGCGCTTTTGCCTACCGAAACCTGGCCGAACTTTTTGGCGGCGTTCCCATTGTCACAGAAATTGCAACATCGCCCCGTTACGATTATGAACGGGTATCGCGCGTTGAAACATACCAGTTTGCCATCAGTGAGATGGAAGCCATTGAAAACGATTTACCTGAAACTACCGCCGCTGGCGGACGTATTGTACGGGGTGCCGCCCAGCACAACCTTTGTGAACTGTACCTGGCGATGGGCATCCAGTTAGCCGCCGATGGCAACGCTTCTGCAGCCCAGGCTGCCTTCACCAAATCGGTAAACTATGGCGATAAAGTTATAAACGGGGGAACCTATTCCCTGATGGATTCGCGCTTTGGCACACGAAAAAACGAACAATTCGTCATCATCGACATCTACAAAAACGGTGTTTTTAATGCGGCACAGAA
Source organism: Prolixibacteraceae bacterium (assembly GCA_034003625.1). Taxonomy (GTDB): domain Bacteria; phylum Bacteroidota; class Bacteroidia; order Bacteroidales; family Prolixibacteraceae; genus GWE2-42-39. The sequence continues at coordinate 43,924 of JAVEYG010000001.1, forward strand.
AGCAGATACATTAAAATTAATGACCAATTACTATTGGGATTTATTTCAGGAAGGAAATGTAAACTACCAGGATGGAAACAAGGAATGTATCTGGGCTTTACAGATTGATTAAGCGGCATACAAGGCTGAAGATAAAAAGTCTCTTCTAAATTACTCACGTTCCTATGGACCAGTCTTCCGCGACGGGGCAAAAAGTCATCTGCTGGGGACTCTCGAAGATGTTGGCGGACGTGGTATTGCCCAGGTAATACCGACTATGTATACCCGGGATCTTATCTATGCAGACAAATGGGCTGACGATATGCGTAATTCAGATATTGTTTTCCGCAGGAGATTTAAAGGAAATGTCCCCACATCGCCCTATTATTTAAAATCTGTCCCCTGGGATGTAATGTATGAGGGAAGCTCAGATCCAACAACCAATTTAAACAACCGGAGCCTTTGTTACCCCGTATCATGTAAAGTTGCCACTGATAAATATACCGGATTGACAGACGGACAAGACCGGAGCAACCTGTTCCGCGACGAATATGTCATCCGCCTGTCCGAAACCATCCTGCTTCGCGCCGAAGCCAAGCAACGGTTGGGAAATAAAGCAGGAGCGGCAGCCGACATAAACCTTTTACGCCAGCGGGCAAAATGCAGTTACTTAGTAACAGCCGCCGATATGGATGACAATTTCAACACCATTTTGGATGAACGCGCCCGCGAATTAGTTTACGAAGAATGTCGTTGGAATACCCTCTTGCGTATGGGTGGGAATATTGCCGTAACCCGGATCAGGGAACATGCCTACTGGCCCGAGACCAAAGCCACGCTCACTTTCGATTACAACCTGTGGCCTATTCCCCAGACGATCATCGATACCAACAGCGATGTCGTGCTTGAACAAAACCCGGGTTGGACAAATAAATAAATTCATGCCTGCATAAAAGAGACTGTCCTAAAAGTATACAACCGGGTCATCCCGAACTTTTCTGACAGCCTCTTTTTCCTGATATGTCAAAATTTAATGTGTTTTTATCAATAATTACGATGAAAAAAATCCATTCATTGTTTATTTTAGCTTCATTATCAATTTTTGATAGAAATCACAATTATTTACCTACACCAACCAAACCGTATATGTCAAAATCAATCATTATATTTCTGCTTATCCTGACCCTTTTTACCGGGGGCAAATCGCAAAATCCCGTTTGCCTGACAGGAACCGACAAATCAATAGAAACAGAAAAAATCAGGTCTGGTTTTCAAACCCCGCCCACCGAATCGCGGCTACGCTGCTACTGGTGGTGGCTCAACAGCATGGGCACCAAAGAATCCATCACCCGCGACCTCGAAGAGATGAAAGCCAAAGGGTATGGCGGGGCATCCATTGTCGATGCCGGGAGTTCCAACTACTCGGTGGCCCGGAAGACCACCGCGGGCCCGGTATTTATGAGCCCCGCGTGGATGGAACTATATCAGCATGCCGTAAAAGAAGCCGACCGCATCGGTATCGAACTGAGCGTAAATGTACAGAGTGGATGGAACCCCGGTGCACCGTCCATCACCCCCGATATGGCCCTGAAAAAATTGGTTTACACCGAGACCAAAGTAAAAGGCGGACAGAAAGTTCATATTGAGTTGTCCCAGCCCGAAACAAAATTGATGTACAACGATGTAATGGTACAGGCGATCCCGCTCCCTCCGGAAAATTCGCCCGTAAAAAACGATGCCATCACCAACTGGGACAAAAAATCGTTTAATCTCCGGATGGGATGGAAAGGGGTTTATCCGCTGCACGAACTGCGCGAAGGCTTCGACAACCCGGCAAAAACCGGCATCATAAAAAAAGCGGATATCATCGACCTGACTACAAACTTTGATGGGACAACCTTAAGCTGGGACGCCCCCACGGGCGACTGGTTAGTGATCCGTTACGGCTGGACCTGCACAGGGGCACGCACCTCCACCACCAGCGACGGATGGGAAGGCCTCTCGCTCGATCACCTGAACCCCGATGCCTTTGAACTTTTCCGGCAAACTGTGGTCCAGCCGCTGATCGACTCGGCACAGGCGGTTGGCAACAGTGTTAAATTCCTGCAAACCGACAGTTGGGAAATGGGCGTGATAAACTGGAGCAACCGCTTCCCCGAAGAGTTTAAAAAGCTCAGGGGATATGAAATCGACCAATTCATGCCTGTAATGACGGGCCGGGTGGTTGAAGATCAAGAAATTTCAAACCGTTTTTTGCATGATATTCGTAAAACCGTGGGCGACTGTGTGGCAAAAAACCATTACCGCTTATTTGCTGACCTGGCCCACCAACACGGCATGGGCATCCACCCCGAATCGGGCGGCCCCCACTCTGCACCGGTCGATGCCCTTTTAGTTATGGGCATCAGCGACTTTCCGCAGGGCGAATTTTGGGCCCGTTCCAGCACCCATCGCGTATCCGATGCCGACCGTTTGGCCGTGAAACAAAGCGCCTGCGTAGCCCACACCAACGGGAAACGGTTTGTCGCCGCCGAAGGGCCGACCAGTATCGGCCCCCAGTGGGAACGTTCTCCCAAAGACCTGAAAGCCAATATCGACCGCATTTTTTGCTCGGGAGTCAACCGTATCGTGTGGCACACATTTACTTCGTCGCCTAAAGAATTCGGGAAACCCGGAAACGAATATTTTGCCGGGACACACCTTAACCCGAACACTACCTGGTGGGAGCAATCTGCCGATTTTATCGGCTACCTCAACCGTTGCAGCTACCTGCTCCAACAAGGGCTGTTTGTAGCCGATGTGCTGTATTATTATGGCGATGATGTACCCAATTTTGTGTTCCTGAAAGAAGAATTTCCGGAGCTAAATTTTGGTTATGATTGGGATAAATGCTCCAAAGATGTAATACTGAACCGGCTATCGGTATCGGATAAGAAAATTGTTTTGCCCGATGGGATGAGTTACCACGTTTTGGCACTTGCCCCAGAACAAGCCATTGACCTTGATGTACTGAAAAGAGTAGAAGAACTGGTGAAAGATGGAATGACGGTAATTGCACAACGCCCGAAAACAACTACCGGGATGCAATGGTATCCTGAAGGGGATAAAGAGCTTGCCCGTATTGCAGAAAAATTATGGGGAAACATCGACGGAGAAACTGTTACAGAAAACCGTTACGGAAAAGGGCGCATCATCTGGGGACGAGATATAAATAAAGTTCTGGAAGACATGGGGGTAAAACCTGATCTGGCATTTAGCAGCCCCGACAAAGAGACAATGCTCGATTACATCCACCGCACCACCGAAAACGCCGATATTTATTTCGTGGTAAACCGTTACGCACGAAAAGGCATCAATGATTTTCAATACCGCTATTTAACCAGCCTGCCCGACCGTTACGAACAAGTGGAATGCAAGTTCCGGGTTACTGGAAAAACCCCGCAACTGTGGAATCCGCAAACAGGTGAAATAAAACCAATACTCAGCTATCGCGAAGAAAACGGGCAAACCATTGTACCGCTCTACCTGGCGCCCGAAGGTTCGGCATTCGTTGTTTTTACGGATGCAAACCCGGAAAAACATATCACCGGAATTGAAAAAAACGAAGAAAATATCTTTCCGGGAAATACAACAGAGGCAAAAGAAAAACCATTGTTTGAGTTTGAAAAATCAGGCAAAAAATGGGAAATGACGGCATCTGCTCCCGGAAATTATACCCTGCACTGGTCGGATGGGAAAACAAACACCATAAAAATTGAAAAAGAAGATCAGGTTTTTTCTATTGATGGAAGTTGGGAAGTTCATTTCGATCCGGACTGGGGAGGGCCGGAAACCACCGTTTTCGACGAACTAAAACCGTGGACCGGATTTCAGGAGGAAGGGATAAAATATTACTCCGGATCGGCTGTGTACAAAAAGTCGTTCAATATAAAAAAGAAAGATTTTGAAGGATCAAAAGTGACGATCAACCTGGGCAACCTGCACGAAATGGCCGTTGTTAACCTAAACGGGCACCGCTTTAATTTATGCTGGGCACCGCCTTACAAACTGGATGTAACCAAATATTTGCACGATGGCAATAACCAATTAGAAATTGAAGTGACCAATCTGTGGCCTAACCGCCTGATCGGTGACGGCAAACTCCCCGCTGAAAAAAGGCTTACCAAAACCAACATCAACAAGTTTGACGCGCCAGATGCAGAAAAGCTCCTGCGCGAATCGGGACTGATCGGCCCGGTATCGCTGATTATTTCTAAAAAATCAAAAATTAATATCCCATGACACCACGAGAACGCGTATTGAAAGCTTTTAAACGGCTGCCCGGCCTGCCCGACCGGGTACCTGTACAGTTCGACCTGTGCCGGCAGCTTTCCGGCCATTTCGGGGAAAAACTGGGGGTACCGGTAAATTACACCGAAAATCTGTATGAAGATGTTACCTACCGCATCAGTGCCAACGAGCTGCGTACCGTTATGGGCAGCGATGTAGTGGTCACCGGAGCTTCGGTTTCCGACGATTATAACATTATAAAAGATGCCAACGGTACCTGGCTGAACGAGTACCAGATGCGCATGCGCCAGGGGGATATTTACGTCGAAGTGGTCGATTACCCATTAGCCGACGCCCAAACCAAAGCCGACATCGACTATTTCCGTTTTCCCGATCCCAATGCACCGGGACGGTTCCGCGATGCCGAAACGTTGGTAAAAAAATACCACGACAACTATCTGGTATTCGGAGACATTGAAGTTACGGTTTTCTCGCTGGCCCACCAGTTGGCAGGCATGGAAAAATTATTGATCGACATGATGATGGAAACAGAATATGTGGTACCGCTGTTTGAGGCCTGTGCCGAATTTCAGACACAAATAGGGCTTCAACTAATCGACCGGGGGGTAGACGCCATTTGGTTTGGCGATGATTTCGGTACCCAGACCAGCCTGATTATCCCTCCCGAAATTTTCCGCAGCCAGCTGAAACCACATTACAAACGGATGATTGATCGGTTCAAAGCGAAAAAGCCCGACATCATCCCGATACTTCACTGCGACGGAGCAGTTGCTGAATTGTTGGGCGACATCCGCGAAATCGGGTTTGAAGTGTTCAACCCGGTACAGCCGGGTGTTCCGGGGCATTTGCCGCAGGACATGAAAAGCCGTTTCGGCAGACAATTCTCGTTCTGGGGCGCCATCGACCAACAGGCGCTACTACCCAACGGTAGCGATCAGAAACTTGAAAACGACATTATTGAAAAGATCAGTATTCTGGGGAAAGGCGGTGGCTACATGATCGCCCCGGCACATATCATCCAAAACGATGTCAGTTCCGAACGGGTCGAAAAGTTTATCGAACTGTGCACCAAACACGGGAGATACAATTAAAAAACTTTTAAAATTTTACCGGTCGGATATAAATTATGCCCCATCAAGCAGGAACAAACTACGGGGCACAATTTTCTCAAAACTAAGATTCGCAAAGAAAGGAGACCTGTTTGTTTCCGATAAGCCCTACCGGAACCATTCGGCTTCCATAAGCATTTTCCATTATTCGCGGCAGGGAAATCGCTTTTAGAATTTTACTATCTGAAGGATTCAATAATGAGGGTTTGTCGGATGAATGATTTTCCTTGTCGTGAAGCCGAACAGGCTGATACTTTTTTTCTTCAGCAAAAAAAAATAAACACCCTGAAGCTCTCAGGGCGTCGCCGCTGGGGACAAAAACTCCTTCTGTCAGTCTACCGACTGACATCTTCCCCTGACAGGGAAGAAATTTGGGCCTGTCTGTTGACAAGAGAATACCCTTCTGATTGAAAGACTCTACCAAATTCTTCCGGTTATACCGGGTTCAAACAGGGAAAATTCCTTCATGCTCGCTCCAACGGTTTTTTTCACGCTTTTTCTCTTGAGGCGGGAACAGCCCGGTCCGTGTTGTTTTTTCAGAATAAAAGAGGGTTGAAAAGCAAAAGGGCAGAAGACCGGTCAGGCAACTTCAGAAAGGCGGGCAGGCCGTCCCAACGCCCGGGCGAGGGTTCGTTGGGACAAGATTTTTGCTTCCGTTAGATTTGGAGTACTCTTTCAATAGGATTAATTTTAATAAAAAGAGACTCCATATGTTGCGATAACTTCATTTTTGCTTTAGGTAAAACCTATAAAAGGTATTAAGAACAACATATTTATTGAGTTAGAGCCAGAGAGTATTTAGGGGAAAACCCATTATTACGGTAGTAGCCACTCAATGCGGAGCCTCATAAAAATTAAATACTATGAGACAAATTTATGGAATTGACCTATCACAAGAAAAGTTTGATGTAAACTTTTTAAATCTTAACAATGAGTCTAAAAGTTTTGTTGTAAAGAACAATCTCAAAGGGATAACCCATTTTTTAGAAAATCTTTCGAACGAGGCTGTGTTATGTGCTGAACACACTGGCGTTTATGGGCAATTACTGATGTTTATTGCAAGCTGTATGGATATTCCAATATCATTATCCAGTGGTTATGAAATCAGACATAGTCTAGGGTTAGTTAAAGGGAAATGTGATAAAATTGATGCCCAAAGAATCCGGGAATATGGAGAACGATTTTTTGATAAACTCAAGTTTGTCAAATATTCATCGGAGGACTTAAAAGAGTTAAACGAATTGTATACATTGAGAGCTCAACTGGTAAAAGAAAGGAAAATGCTTTTAACCCACGAAGAAGGGAAAAAATATTTGCCGTATAATTCTATTGCAGCTCATGCTATAGCTCATACTATGATTGAAAGTCTGAACAAAGGAATAAACGAGATAGAGCATGAAATTAATGGAATAATTATATCAACCCCAGAGTTGAGAAGCAATTTTGAACTCGTTACCGGAATCAGAGGTATTGGCCAGGTAACAGCTTGTGATCTGATCATCAAAACCGGTAATTTCAAGGAAATTGATACGGCAAAGAAAGCAGCGTCTTTCGCTGGAGTATGTCCATTCCCAAATGAAAGCGGGAAAATGGTGAAGAAATCAAAGGTAAGTCAAATGGCAGATAAGAAGCTTAAAACACTTTTATATTTATGCTCGGTGGTTGCGATCAGCCAAAATCCTGAATACAAGTTGTACTATTTACGAAAAAAGCAAGAAGGGAAACCGTATTTCCTAATAATGAATAATTTGGCAAACAAACTTTTACGAACTATTTACAGTATTGTCAACTCAAAAAAGGAATATACATTGGGTCATATAACAAAGGACCCGCGAGAATATAAAAAAGTGGCTTAAACATTTGCTATTGTCAGAGTATACCTTTTCATTGAATTGGAAAAGGAAGGGCCTGTCCGGCTTGAGGACACTAAAGAGTTTAATTTCTACAAGCCTTCTTTAAATGATTGTTGACAAGTTCATCTCTGTAAAAAATTCCGATAAAAGAAAATTCTTTTCGATAAAGCTTAAAAGCGATTTCTCTGTCAGTTAATACAAAATAATTTGCCCTGACAATTTAAAAAGATATTTTTGTTGCTCGGAAAAGTTACTCCAAAAGGAATGCATGTTTTCTGTAATGCTTCTTTATGGTGAAAGCCTGGGGAGGATAACTTATTAATAATAACTGATAAGAGATGATTTAATTGGCATAAATGAAAAAGTTCCTTTTTTTTATATTGTTTTTTTTGACAATGGGCTGGTGCCATGCCCAATCCGTGTTGGTGGAAGCCGAGAGTTTTATCAATAAAGGCGGCTGGGTTGTCGACCAGCAGTTTATGGACCAGATGGGCTCGCCTTACCTGCTGGCACACGGGCTTGGAACCCCGGTGGAAGATGCCACTACTATCGTTAACTTTCCAAAGAAAGGAAAATATTATGTGTGGGTGCGTACCCGGAATTGGGCTTCATTGTGGACCCGCAAAGCTCCCGGACGCTTTCAGGTACTGATCGACGGGAAGGCGGCAGGCGAAACATTTGGCGAGTATCCTGCCGAATGGGGCTGGATTGATGGCAGTACAGTAGAGGTCAAAAATAAGAAATGCCAGTTGAGCCTACACGATCTTACCGGTTTCAATGGCCGCTGCGATGCCCTTTTTTTCACACAGGACCCCAATTTTATCCCGCCTTCAGGAAAAACGGAAATGGCTGCCTGGCGCAAACGGACGCTTGGCCTGCCTGCCCAGCCCGAACCGGCAGGGACCTTCGATTTTGTGGTGGTGGGGGGAGGAATGGCCGGAACCTGCGCGGCCATATCGGCTGCCCGCTTAGGCGTGAAAGTAGCCCTCATCCAGGACCGTCCGGTGTTGGGTGGCAACAACAGTTCGGAAGTACGTGTCCATCTGGGAGGGCGCATCAAACTTGAGCCATATCCCGGTTTAGGTAACATGATCAACGAAATAGGCCCCCGCAGGGGAGGAAATGCCCAGCTTTACGAATATTATGAGGACGAGAAAAAACTTTTTTATGTACAGGCGGAGAAAAATATTTCACTTTTTCTAAATTACAGGGCCAACAAAGTGGTTACAGAAGGTAACAAGATAAAAGAGCTTGTTGCCGTAAATACGGAAACCGCGCAGGAATTAGTTTTTACTGCTCCCTTGTTTGCCGACTGTACCGGCGACGGGACAATCGGTTTCCTGGCAGGGGCCGAATTCATGATAGGGCGTGAAAGCCGTTCACAATATGGTGAACCGACAGCCCCGGAGGAGGCCGACGAAATGACGATGGGGGCCTCGGTGCAGTGGTATGCCGAAGAAGAAGGCGCACCGGTTTTATTTCCTGATATTGACTGGGGCCTTCCCTGGGATGAAAAACGTGCCGAAGCGATTAAACGCGGCGACTGGAACTGGGAGACCGGAATGAACTTAGACCAGATTAACGATTTTGAACGCATCCGCGATTATGGTTTGTTAGTGGTGTTTTCCAACTGGTCGTACCTGAAAAACCACAGCAGCAAAAAGGCTGATTTCGCTAACAGCCGGCTGAAGTGGGCGGCTTACGTGGCCGGGAAACGCGAATCGCGCCGTTTGATTGGCGATTATATCCTGAAAGAGCAAGACCTGACCGGACACAACGTTTATCCCGACGGTACTGCACCTGCCAGTTGGACCATCGACCTGCATTATCCCGATCCGGAAAACAGTGAATTATTTTCCGGAAGGGAATTCAAATCCATCGCAAAACATATCCCGATCTATCCGTACCCGATACCATTCCGTTGCCTGTACTCAAAAAATGTGGATAACCTGATGATGGCCGGGCGCAATATCAGCGTAACACATGTTGCCTTGGGCACTGTGCGGGTAATGCGCACCACCGGAATGATGGGCGAAGTGATTGGCATGGCCGCTTCGGTTTGTAAAAATGAAAATACCAGCCCCCGCGGGGTATATGAGGACCATCTCGGTAAACTTATTGGATTGATGAAACAAGGGACCGGGAACCCTGATCTGGAGAATACCCAAGAATACAATCAAGGGAGCACTAAAATGAAACAAGGGAAATGAAACGATATACCATTTTAAAAGTTTTCCTGTCTGTCGTGCTCACCTCGGCAGTGCTGTTGTTCCTCGATCTGGATAACCGCATATCCGGTTATAAAAAGGAATTTTTTCGTATCGCCGTTTATAAAATTGCTTCCCGTCCGATACTCGATGAAGCAGAGGCCGGCGTGATGGACGCACTTTCCGGACGCGGCTATGTGGAAGGAAAAAGCTGCACCGTTAAAAAGTATTGTGCCGAAGGCGATATGCCTACCGGCAACATGATCGCCCAAACCATTGTGAGCGGCAATTACGATATCGTGGTATCCATCAGTACGCCGGCCTTGCAAACCATGGCCAATGCGAATAAGGAGGGCAGGGTAAAACATGTTTTTTGTGCGGTGACCGACCCGTTCATCTCGGGTGTCGGCATTACCGGCAGTGCTCCCGGCCAGCACCCGCCGCACCTAGTGGGTATCGGTACCTTCCAGCCGGTGGAACGGGCATTCGATACTGCCCGCGAAATGTACCCGGCCTTAAAAAAAGTAGGTACGGTTTGGTGTACCAGCGAGGTGTGTTCGGAGGCCTGTGTCCGGCTGGCCCGCAAGAAATGCTGGGAGCTGGGCATCGAACTGGTGGAAATGAGCGTGGAGAGTTCAACGCAAATATTAGAGGCGGCGATGAGCCTGACCATGCGTGGTGTGGAAGCCCTCTGGCTGGGCGGCGACAACGTAGTGGAAGCGGGTATCGATCAGTTGATCAATGCGGCGGAAAAGGCAAAAATACCGCTGTTTACCAACAACCCGTACAAAGTATATGGAAATGTCATTTTCGGGGTAGGTGCAAAATATTACGATGTTGGCCAAACTGCCGGAATGATGGCGGCAGATATACTGGAAGGCAGGCCCACTATCGAAATCAGGACTGAAAATGTAGTGCCGAATTATTTAGCCCTGAACCCGGATGCACTCTTGAATATGAAAGTCAAATGGGATATCAGCAGGGTTCAGTGAAACAGAATTCGTTTTTATGGTGGTTTATACCGGTAAGCTGATCCGGAAAGTCGTCCCCTTCCCTATTTCCGATTCAAGATGGATTTCCCCTTTCATTAATTCAACCAATCCTTTTACAATCGACAATCCAAGCCCTACGCCTCCGTAAAGCCGGGTGGTGGAATCGTCGGCCTGCCTGAACCGTTCGTACATGTTTTCCTGTATCGACTTTTCGATGCCAATTCCGGTGTCGGAAACAAAAAAAACGATCCGGGAAATGTCGTAATCCAAAATGCCGAAACGAATGTGCCCACGTTCGGTAAATTTTATCGAATTGGTCAGCAGGTTCATTAAAACCTGTGTTATTCTTACCTGGTCGGAATCAATTGTGATTTTTTGATCGGGGATATCAAGGATTAGATCGACTGCCTTTTTCGGTTCATCATCCATCCGCAGTTTGCATTGCGAATAAATCTGGGAGAGCATGTCGTTTACATTGAACTGTTTTTTGAAGATTTGAAGCTGGTTGGTTTCTAATTGCGAGATAGCCAGAATATCGTTGATGATCTGCAAGAGGTTCTCTGAACTTCTGTTTACAATAGAGGTAAATTCATTTTTTTGCTCTTCAGGCAGATCGTCTTCTGAAATAAGCATTTGGGTAAACCCCAGAATGGCATTTAACGGAGTCCGTATTTCGTGGCTCATGTTGGCCAGGAATGCCGATTTCAGCCGTTCGCCTTCTTCTGCCTTTTCTTTTGCAAGGGTGATTTCTTCGATCATTTTTTTATACTCGGTAATATCTTCTATTACCCCTACAAAATTTGTAATCAGTCCCGAGGTATCAAAAACCGGTGAAATAATCAACGATTCCCAGTATAATTCCCCGTTCTTTTTTCGGTTTTGTACTTCCCCGATCCAGTCTTTTCCCGCGAGGATGGTACCCCACATGTTATCATAAAATTCACGGGAATGGGTCCCCGAGCTGAGCATGTTCATCCGGTTGCCAATGGCTTCTTCTTCAGAATACCCCGTAATTTTTGAAAACTCGGGGTTGATGTATTCTATTTTCCCTTTCGCATCGGTGACGACAATGCTGATCGGCGTTTGTTCAATGGATTTGTTGAGCAGTTTCAATTTATCTTCAGCCAACCGCAGTTTGGTAATGTCCATGATAGCCCCTTTCAGCAGAACAAGTTCGTCGCCTGAAAAAACAGGTTCTATCTTGTTCAACATCCATTTCAGGCTGCCATCCGGCAAAATAATCCGTACCTGTTGTTCAATAGGCTGCCGGTTCGTTAAAATTTCGGCATATCCTTGTTTGACAAGTTGAATATCTTCAGGATATACCCGGCTTAAAAAATAGTCGAAGTTGATTTCAAATTCAAAAGGTTTATGACCAAAAATCCGGTAACAGTTTTCCGACCATTTCCCTTTGTTGGTCAGCATATTGTTTTCCCAATGCCCCATTTGGCCAATTCGTTCGGCTTCCCGTAACGAATCTTCCCTTTCGCGGAGTGCCTGTTCAGCGGCTTTTTTTTCTGTTATGTCGCTGTACAACGACTGAAAATGAAGGCTCCCGTCCCAAACAATTTCTTTTCGGTAAACGTGCAACTGACGGGTTTCGCCTTTACAGTTTACGATCGATATTTCGTATTCCATAGGGACTTCCTCGCCTTTTTCACGTTTTTCCTTTCTCATTTTGTGCAACTCGTAACTCTCGGGAGTATATACCGACGAAAACCTCAATTTGATGAATTCTTCAGCTGTTCCTCCGAAAATGTCAAGCAGGGCACGGTTTACATAAACGGTGTTCCCCTCTGAATCGGTAATCCGGATTCCTAAAGGAGATTCATCCAATCCTTCTCTGAAATTTTGCTCCGACTGGATGAGCGCTTCCTGGTACCGCTTTTGTTCGGTTATATCGGTTACAGTTCCTACAAACCCGTTTATTTTTCCATTTTCACCCGGTTCGGGCACTGCTTCGGCACTTACAATAATAAGATTTCCATTTTTATTTGAAATACGAAATTCGGAATGGAAATTTCGCCCTGCCTTGATGGCATTGGTAAATTTTTTGTGCAGCCATTCCCTGTCATCGGGATGAACAAGGTTTAGCCAGTTATTGCCCACGGTATCCTGCAACGAAATGCCGGTTAAGTTACATATCCAATTGTTGATGTAAATTATCTTCCCGTCCGCATCGGCGCGAAATATTCCTGCCGGAGAGTTTTCCGAAAGGGCTTGAAAGAGCCTCTTGCTTTGTTCTATCGTGGCATAGGCTATAATCCGTTTTTCCTCGGCTCTCAGCATAATCCCGATCAGCAGGGTGGCAAGCGGAAAGACCAGTAAGACCGGTACCCAGATATTTCTTATCACGTCTGTCGCCTTGTCCCAGGGAAGCAATAATTGCGATATGAGCATGAGAATATGCGCTGCAATCCCGATAACCCAGAGCATGAACAAAGATATTTGCTCCGGTTTGTTCTTATAAATGCGGCGGAAAAACACACCGGTCAAGCCACAGACAATAATTGTGGCAACACCTGCAACAACTCCGGCCCCCCCGATCAGGGCCCGGTAAGTTCCTGCAACCAGAATAGAGAATATGCTTGCAATGCCGCCACCGAACAGCCCGGCCAGGGCAAGGATTACCGATCGACCGTCGTAAATGATGCCTTCTGCATAATATACCGGGATGTTCATCCCGGCAACGGCAATAAACCCAAACAGGAGGCCAACAAAAATCTTGTAGAGAAAATTATCCCCTGTTCGGAAACGGCTTAATGCCCCGTAAAAAACAGATAAGGTAACAAGTAAAGCGGCATTGTATACTAATTCAACAAACATCTCCCCCCTCATTTTTATGTACCTGTTGCAGCAATTTTCTGATAGGTATCACGAGTACAACAATAATGCGCTATTGTTCCCAAATATAATTAAATCCCGAAAAAGATCAACATTTGTAGTGAAATAATATTGCCGCGAACAATCCTGCAAATCTGCGAATTTCACTATTCTTTGATGAATTGGCCTGCCGTTTTGTAACATTTGCATTTTTGTTGTCGTCTTTCGGTCAGAAAAACAAAAATGCTTGGAAACGCTCTACAAAAATATTTACCAGGAGGTGATCGACCGTTGCAGAAAAGGGGACCGTCAGGCACAGTTTGAACTCTATAAGCTATATTACAAGCCGATGTATAATATTTGTTTGCGGATGGCCGGTAACCAGGTAGAAGCAGAAGACATTATGCAGGAAGCATTTTTGAACGCATTCCGGAATATTGAAAGTTATGCAGGAAAAGTAAGTTTCGGGGCCTGGCTTAAAAAAATAGTGGTCAACCGTTCGTTGGACTATCTGAAAAAGAAACGGATACGGTTTGAGGAAATCAATGAAAGAATGGCAATTCCCGATGAACCGGTTTTTATGGAAATGGAAGAAAACAGTCTCGAAAACATACAAACAGCAATCGGGGAACTTCCTGAAAAATACCGGGTGATGATCAACCTTATCCTTATAGAAGGGTACAACCACGAAGAAGTGTCGGAGATGCTCGGCATCAGCAATGTTGCCTCGCGGACCCAGTTTTTCAGGGCCAAACAGAAACTTAAAGAGATTTTGAGGCAAAAAGAAATCTTTTCGGTCAACTAAAACAAGGAAAATGAAAAGCAATATAGAAAATATAATTATTGAAAACCGGGAGTTTTTCAACCAGGCAGAACCAGTGGAAGGACATTTTGAACGTTTTCAGGCAAAATTGGACAGAGAGCCCGGGCGGAAGGGAAGAATCAATTTCCGGATGGTGTGGCAGGCCGCTGCAGCGGTTGCATTCCTGCTGCTGGCCATCAACCAGGCACTCCTGCTTTTCGCCCCTAAAGAACAGGGACAGATGACGCTTGCTTCGGTTTCTCCTGAATATGGAGAAATAGAAACCTACTACGTTTCGGCCATCAACGCCAGCCTGAACAACTGGGATGCGCTGCAAAAAGAAGGGGCCCTTACGGCAGAGGAAAAAACGCTGCTTGAAGAAGAACTGAAGGAATTTGATACCACATTTAAAAGCCTTCAGGAAGAATTAAATGCAAACCCGAACGACGAACGGGTGATCAATGCAATGATTGAATTTTACCAGTCGAAACTGAACGTTATAACGATTATTATAGAGAATTTGAAAGAAGTAAAACAAGTAAAAAAGCAAAACCATGAAACTGAAAGTTAATTTCATTTTAATAGCAATCGTATTCTCCTGTTTTTCGTCGCATTCTGCCGATTATACAAAAAAGTTACGGAAGGCATACCCTAAAGGCGATGTTGCCGCCCTTTCCATCAGTAACAAATACGGGACAATTACCATTAACGATGCAGGGGGCGATTCGGTAACCATCGATGTAACCATTGTGGTTGAAAGTGCCGACGGGAGCAAAGCCCGGCAACTGCTCGACCAGATCAGCGTCGGGTTCAGTAAATCGGGAAAAACTGCAATGGCCGAAACAAAGATCAGTTCCGATTTTAAAACAAGACAGAACTTCAGCATTAACTACAAAGTGAACATCCCGGCTGACCGCGACCTGGATATCAGTAACAAATATGGGAACCTGTCGGTCAATAAACTCGAAGCCCGTGGAAAATTTGACATTGCTTATGGAAACATTACTGCCGAAATAATGAAAGCCCCCGAAAACGAACCCATTTTGCTGGACTTGTCGTACGGAAGGGCCGATTTTCAGGAGGTAAACAAGCTAAATGCGGCAATCGGCTATTCCAAATTATTCCTGGGCGAAACACGTGTGTTGAAGTTAGTATCAAAATATTCGACCATCCAAATGAACGAGGTGGGAGAATTGCAGACGGAATCAAAGTACGACGGGTTTTCTATCGACGAGGCAGGCAGCATTACTGCCGAATCGAAGTACACCCATTACAATGTGGATGAACTCAAAAAGAAACTCGTGTTGGATTCGGCCTACGGTAATATAACGGTTGACGAAGTGGCTGACGGTTTTGAAACCATTGATATCGACAGCAGCTATGGGGGAATAAAACTGGGACTTGACGAAAGGGCCTATACACTGTATGCCGAGTGCAGCTATTGCGGGGTCGATTATCCCCAAAATTTATTTAAAGGAAACCGGGAAAAAGACAACCAGAACCTGAAAATTGACGGAAAGATCGGTAACGGTACCGCCAATGTCCGCATCATCAGCCGGTACGGAGGGGTAAAACTGACAGAATAAATTTTCGGGAAAAATCCACGGCACGAAAACCATGACAAAATAATAGGTCGTGGTTTTCGTATTTTATTATATTTATAACAAAATTTCGCCTGTGGATAAGTTGCTTCACCTGGTTTCGTTTAATGTGCCCCATCCTGCTGATTATGGGGGGGTTATTGATGTTTTTTATAAATTGAAAGCCTTGCATGGCGCCGGAGCAGGAATTATCCTCCACTGTTTTGAATATGGCCGTGAGAATGCCCCCGAACTCGAAAAATATTGTGAAAAAGTTTATTATTACCCACGTAATAAAAGTTTTTTTCGTTTGTTGTCAACCACTCCGTTTATTGTAAATACCCGTAACCACGAAGATTTGCTGCGAAACCTGGCAGCCGATGTCCGTCCTGTTTTATTTGAAGGCTTGCATTCAACCTTTTTCCTGAAGCACCCAGCCCTGTCAAAACACAAAAAAATTGTCAGGACCCACAATATCGAACACGAATATTATGAATATCTGAGCCGTTCGACAGATATCCCAAAAGAAAAATATTTTTTCAGGCAGGAAGCCATAAAATTACGGAATTACGAAAAAGTACTGCACCATGCCGACCATATTTTGTGCATTTCGGAACCCGACACCGGCTATTTCGGCAGCAAATATGGCAGAAGTATTTATGTGCCTGCATTTCATCCATTCGATCGGGTGTATTCAGAAACAGGAACAGGCGAATACATTATTTTTCATGGGAATCTTGAAGTTGCCGAAAATATAGAAGTGGTAAATTTTCTGGTTGATAAAATATTTACCGAAATTACCTATCTTTTCTATATTGTGGGAAAGAACCCGCCGCAAAAATTGGTCGACCGGGTGCAATACATCCCGCATGTCAATATTTTTTCAAACGTGTCGGGCGAGGTGATGGATGTGCTGATCAGAAATTCCCATATCTGCCTGATCCCTTCTTTTCAGCCAACCGGCATGAAATTGAAGTTGCTGGCCTCGTTGTTTGCCGGGCGGCACTGCATTACAAATTCCATGATGGTGCCATCGGCCAGCCTTAAAAAACTGTGTACTGTGGCAGACACTCAAACTGAAATGATTGCCGCGATTGAAGAATTGTCCGAGGAAAATTTTACGGAAGAAGCCATTCGATTGCGAAAAGAAATTCTGGAAAACGAGTTTTCAAATGAAAAAAATGCACAAAAAATACTGGAACTTCTTTAGTTTTTTATTGGTTTTGCTAATGTTTGCGCCAACTGCCTGGCCACAGAAATATTCCATTTCACTGACTGTTCCCGATGCCGCCGATTCGGTAATTTATCTGGCCCATCATTTTAACGGGCAGATTTTTGTGGACGATACCGTCCGTCTTGACCCACAGGGGAAAGGCATCTTCGAGGGCGATTCGCCGCTCGATCAGGGGATGTACTTAGTTTATTTAAACAAAGACCATTTTGCTGATTTTTTATTGGGCAGCGACCAGCAGTTTGAAATCATACACCGTTTTTCAAAGCCTGAAGAATTTTCAGTAAAAGGTGCACAGGACACCGAGCTTTTCAATTCGTACCGGTTGTTCCTTTCCGGTCTGAAAGTACGGCAGCAGGAACTGGTCGCCCGGCGGAAAGCAGCCGGGGATGACGAAAACCGGCTAAAACAGGTTCATGCAGAATTGGATGAACTGGACCGGAAAGTGACCGGATTCTGGTTCTCTGAAGCAAAAAAATACCCCGGTTTGTTTTACAGTAAATTTCTGCTATCGAATTATATTCCCGTACTCAACGAAAAAGACATCCCTGAAAACTGGCTGAAAAATGATTCGCTCCGGTGGGTGTATGAATATAATTTCAGGAAAGATCATTACTGGGACTATCTGGATGTGTCGGACGAACGGTTCCTGCGGACGCCGGTTTTAAAACCCCGCATCGAAAGTTTTTTCGATAAAGTGCTGATCCAACAGCCTGATTCGGTTATTCCGTATGCAATCGAAACGATTGAAAAAGCAAAAGCCAGCCCTAAAAGTTTTCGGTATATCACAACTTTTCTCCTGAACCATTTTGCGCAGTCGCAAGTAATGGGAATGGATGCCGCCTTTGTGAAAATTGCCGAAAAATATTACCTCAGCGGACAAGCCAACTGGGCCGATTCGGCAACCATTGCAAGCATCGGGCGACAGGTTGTTTTTAAGCGAAATAACCTGCTTGGCATGAAGGCCAAAGAGTTGAAGATGGAAAGCTGGGAAGGTCCGTATTTCAGCCTGCACGAAATAAAAACGGAATATACGGTACTGGTATTCTGGGAACCTGATTGCGGACATTGTAAGAAGCAAATACCCGAGCTCTACAACGATGTTTACCTTCCGCTACAAGATAAAAGCATCAGCTATTTTGCCGTCAACAGCCAAGGTAAAAAAGAGGAATGGGAAAACTTTATCAACGAACACAAGCTGTACAACTGGATTCATGTATGGGACCCGCAGGACCTGAATAATTTCAGAATCAATTTTGATGTGCAAACCACGCCAATAATCTATATCCTTGACAAAGACAAAAAAATAATCGCAAAAAAAATCGATCCGCAAACGGTAAAAAAAATACTGGAACATTTGGTTTTGGGGAAACCGCTATAAATGAATAACCCATCTCCTTCGCGGAATTAAAGAATTACGGAGTTATGGAATTATGCAGGGAAATCGCTTTTAGAATTTTCCCTTTGGGGAGGGTTCAGTAAAGGAAGTTTGTTCACCTAAATGATTTTCCCTGTCCTCCCAGCCGGACGGGCTGATACTTTTTCCCAGCAGCTGGAAAAAGTATCCAAAAAGAGCCGCCGCTCAGGAAAAAAAGACTAAAAAACGCCTGTGTTCGCTAAAATCTTCCAAACTCCTCCCTTTGGTCGTCAAACAGGGAAGATTTCGTCACGCTCACTCCGCCGTTTTTCTTCACGCTTTTTTCCCTCAGGCGGAAACAGCCCGGCTATTGTTTCTTTTCCAGGAAAAAGATGGGTTGAAAAACAAAAGAACAGAAGACTGCTGAGGCAACATCAGAACGGCGGGCGGGCCGTCCCAACGCCCGGGTGAGGGTTCGTTGGGACAAGATTTTTGCTTCCTTTTTATATACGGAAAAAAGAAGGGCCAGTCCGGCCTGGGGACAGGGAGGTTCTTCGTTCCTGTAAGCTTTCGGTTAGCGAGTGTCGTGTTAACCATCAAATGGCGGTTTGTCATCCTGAGTGAAGCGAAGGATCTGATGATCAGAGCTATTTTCAAAAGATGCTTCACTAGTTCAGCATGACAAAGCCAGGTTAACTAGCACCTCGCACCTCGTAACCCGAAACATTTCCGGTAAAAGAGAATTCCTTCCTTGTCCATTGGAACTTTAAAAGCGATTTCCCCGATTTAGAACACTGGTCTCTTTTTTTGAAGAGAACTTTCATTGTTACAATTTTGCCGGTCGGAATTCCACAAATGACATTCTGAATTACATAAGTACCAACGAGCATTACAATAATAACATTCCATATTACAATGTCAACTATTCTAATTACAATAAACACATTGAGAGATCAAATTACACCAATCTATATTACAAATAGTACAGCCGGTAATACTAATATACCCAAAGGCATTACAATATTACCGACATGTATTACAAAATATACGAAGGTTATTTTACAAAACAGGAAGGAAATTACAACGTTGAACTACCTCCTGACAAACTTCAGGGAGCTGACTTGTTTGTACTGGGGGCTTGTTACATCAAATACCGACTTGATATAGGTTTTCACGGCAGCGGCTACATCAATCATACCGGTCGTTTCCTTGTACAAGAGTTTATTGCGGGTAATGCGGAGACTGCTTACAGATATTTCGGCATTGATAACAGCCTGGTTCTTTGCAGTAAGATCCTGATGATAAGCAGTCAATGCAGTAACAGTTAAATCGGATTCATTCGGGGTATATTCCGGGATGGACTTCAGCAGTTCAATCAGTTTATCGAAATTAGCAATGCGGTTGGTGAAACTCATCTGGGATGCTGATATTTCAATAACTTCTTTTCCTTCGGCGCTGGCAGCCTGTTTTTCTTCTTCGGTCATTTTCGGGGCAGCGCGACGTCCCTGTAACTTGCGGATAATTGCGATTACCTGGGTATCGGCTTGCGGGGAACTTGCCGATGACCTTACTGCGTTGGCAATACGGGTTGCGAGCTTACTAAGCGGTTCAAATGCTATCTCCCTTTCGGAAAGCGCTTTTGACAGGCTAGCCTGTACCGTGTGAATAGAGGTTAGGCACTGTTTTCCCTGGGATAAAAGAGTATTCAACGCTTCCAAAGAGAGGGCAAGGTTTCCCGGATTATAGGCACGGCCATACGAAGTGCAATTCAGTACTAATTGTTCGAAGTTGGCCACATTCTTTGCGTGACCGGTTTCAGAATTGGTGTTCATAATTTGACTTTTTTTGTAGTGCGAAAATTAATTATTTAATTTATCAGAAGCAATTTCTAATGAATACTCAAATTACTTTAGACCATCTGTCGCAACTAAAACTGACAGGTATGGCCAGGGCCTACCAGGCCATTTTAGAGATGCCGGTGCAAAACCAGCCAACATTAAACCAGTTTATGGCAAAACTTGCTGAAGCTGAGATACAGGAAAGGGCATCCAGAAGGACAGACATGTTTTTAAAACTGAGCAAACTCAGATATGATACTGTGTTGGAACAGGTACAGTGTAACCCGGAGCGAAACCTGACAACAGAAAAACTTATGGCCATTGCCGATTGCGGTTTTATTCAACGGGCAGAAAACATACTGATTACCGGTGCCACGGGAAGCGGAAAAAGTTTTCTTGCCTGTGCCCTGGGCAGACAGGCCTGCACGCTGGGCTATCGCACTTTGTATTTTGGAATCAACCGGTTCCTTGAGAAAATATCACTCTCAAAACTTGACGGAACATACATTAAATTGTTGAACCAGATAGAAAAAGCAACGCTCATAATTATTGATGATTTTGGCCTTCACCCGGTTGACGGCCAAACCCGCAGAACGCTGCTTCAGATATTGGAAGACAGATATGGGTTGAAATCCACAATTATCGTTTCTCAACTTCCAATTGCCAAGTGGTATGAATACATCGGAGAATCTACAATATCAGATGCAATTATGGACAGACTGTCAGGAAATGCACATCGATTCGATTTAAAAGGAGAATCATTAAGAAAGAAAAATTAATCCTATATTTATCGTGCAAATCAATCTAAAATTAGATTGTACACTTTACTCCGGTTTAGGTGTACACTTTGACCGGAATACTCAGTTTTTACCGAGAGTTTTTCTCGGTAACAAAACTTAACCTGGGAGATTCCGCTCTCCTGCCACAACTCTGTGGTCAGTTACACCCGTCAACTGGCCGGGCAGGTCTCTTCTTTGCTATACTTCTGATTCTTTCGCATGGCACGAAGTTAGAACCTGACAGGAGAACAAACAAGACGCGGTTGGTAGAGGGGATACCCCCATCCTTCCCAAAGTTTATCCTTGACTATTAAAGGATTTCCATCATATTTTTCTGCTGAAGAAATACTCTCTGCAAATTTTGAGATTCCTCTACAATCATTGCATCTAGAAAACGCCTACGAAATGGTGGTGAACCAGTACAGAATCAAATACCATCATGTACTCATGAGGAGACTTCGGAAGACCTTTCGGTTGTGCGTGTAATAGATGGCTTAGAAATATTATTCCTACGAAAAAATTAACTATTTTCATTTATCTGAATTTGTTGTAATATTCATTTAACTTTTCGTTTCTTTAACAAAATAAATACACATTTTTAAAATCATTCTTTAGTAACTGACTCTGCATATAACAATTCACCTGTAATACCTGAATAAAATTGAAATACAACCTGTGGATTTGGATATTTTACCCACCTATCTGTGTTATCAACAATAGGATTATTAAATACATTATTTATTTGAACAATGCAAAAGATTGGAAAATGAAGTTTCTTTGAGGGAATATCAGGTAAAAAATAGCTTGACCATCGAATGTTGAAAGGCCTGCCGTTCAGATTAACATCTCCGGTTGGCGGGATGTTGTCAAGATGAGAAGATAAGTGGTTTCGGGAACTAAGCGGTCCTCCCATGAATTCCCATACATTATCAGTGATTTTAATTGAATAGCTGTTGTGAACATCACCCGTCAGGATGAAAACCTTCTTGCCAAGACCGTCAAAAAAATTAAGAAGCTTTTCTCTTTCCCAAAGGAATGCAGTCCATGAATCATCTTTATCTGGAACGCCTATTTTCCCATGAGTACCGGTATGCGGGATCATAAATGAAACTGTTGATATAACAAAATGAAAATCAGCTTTACTATTCTTCATCTCTTCCAAAAGCCAATTATATTGAATTTTACCGAGCATACTTAATCCGGATTTCGAAGGATTCTTCGTATCATGCATTGGCCTGTTACTTTTGGTATCAAGAAAATAGAAATCACAATTACCCAGGCTAAACTTACCATAAAGTTGCCTTCCAATGGAATATGAGCAATTTTCCGTTGCAATTGGCGAAGGACTAATTCGTAAGGTATTTTTATCTATTACCTCATTAATCTCGTAAACACCTGCATTTTGTGCGCCTTCTTTCGAATCACCCCAATGGATATGCAGATTTGACGTTTCATTTAAATTTATCTTTGTAAAATCGACATTTTCATCTTTTAAGAAAGATGTACCTTTCTTTAGCTGGCATTTGCCGAAAGTTATATTCTGATTTGTAATATAGGGATTACCCCATCCAATGTAATCCAGCCATGCCTGAGTTCCGATGTCTCTGAACAATGCTTTTTTGTCTTTGCGCCCAATCTCACCGGATCCATAGAAATCTCCCAAAACCTCGTGGTCATCCATAGTGAAAAAAGTAGGGACGTATGAATGCCATTTTGAAAGATTCTCAGAACGATCAAGGTAATTTTTATAGTTTTGCCATACGCCAACAACAGAAGGAGCTACGCTGACAATATCAGGGATTTCATTTGACTTCAATCCAACTGAATATTGCCAAACATCTACCGGTGTATCTCTTGCATCTTCATAAATGAAGTCTCCATTCAGAATGCCAAAATTCACTTTTTCTTTCCACTGATTATTCATTATCTGAAATGTGCTGATATCTCCTTTGCTGAAATCGTGCATCTTTTGATTGCTGCAATGTCCAAGATGAAATGAAAAATTAAAAAGGCCACCTTTATTGTATGCTTCGTTATAATAATCTTTTCCTGATGGTAAAGTTTTGAATGTTCGCTGTATTTCCTTCGCGGAACCACTTGTCCGGATTCTATAGTAATAAACAGTATTTGGGCTTAGATTATTAAAACAAGCCCAACCTGAACAATCTTTTTCAATTTTGGTCTCAAAAACTATTGTTTCAGTCATTGAATCCGAATACAATCCATAATTTACAGTTACACTTCCAGGCAGAGCAGTCCTAACCCAAATTCCCATACTTTTGTCTGAAGGTTTACCCAATATAGGACCATGAGTAACCTGAGAATGGGCTGAAATAAAGCCAAGCAATAGAAACAAGCAAAGAATTGAAGTAAATTTGAGATTAATCATTATCATACGGATTTGAAGTTATTTTATCCCAATTGTTTAGTTCTGATTTTAATTCCTGAAGTTTCAAGGGTTCTGAATCAGAAAGGTTATTTGATTCACCCGGATCGTCATTCAGGTTAATGAGTATCAACGAATCCTGCGCCGGCCTTTCAAAATCAAGCTTCCCGTTTACTATTAGTTTCCAACCATCTTTTCTCACGGCTTTCTGATTCAGGTATTCCCAAAACAAACATTCATGTGGGGATTTATCTCCATTTTTTATCATCTGAGAAAGATCTTTTCCATCAATATTTTCATATTGTTTTAAATCACTCCCTGCCATTGATAGTAAAGTTGGAAAGA
The DNA here is from genome assembly GCA_034003625.1 of Prolixibacteraceae bacterium. Taxonomy (GTDB): domain Bacteria; phylum Bacteroidota; class Bacteroidia; order Bacteroidales; family Prolixibacteraceae; genus GWE2-42-39. Next base: position 67,495 of record JAVEYG010000001.1, read on the forward strand.
TATCCATACCAATACCAATCTGATCGTTTATTATTCCTGAAGGAAGATGGCCTTCCCAGTAAATTGCAGCAGGAACCTTTATCCCACCTTCAAAAAGACTACCCTTATTGCCTTTTAGTCCCCCGGCACTACCGCCATTGAAAATATTCTTTTCATGATCATAATAAAAATTACGCATCTCATTACTAGAGCCGTTATCACTTTGGAAAAATATGATCGTATTTTCGAGCATTTTATGTTCATCGAGCAACGCTATAATTTCACCAATTCCATCATCAACCGCTTTAATTAGCGCTGCTATTGCCTGTCGTTCAGATGTTAAACCTTTAAATTCATCAATATAATTCCGGGGAACCTGCAAGGGATAATGAGGGCCGTTGTATGCTATATTTAAATAAAAGGGATTATCCAGATTTTCCAAAATAAAATTCTTTGATTCACTGCTGATTAAATGGGTCAAATACTTTCCATCCTCCCAGGCAGGTTCTTCATTTCTCCATAAATCATGGAAAGGCCGGTTTGAACGAGGTAAAAAATACATGTGAGAAAAATAATCAACACAACCCTCCAGTATTCCAAAGAAATAGTCAAATCCTCTTTTATTGGGACGATATTCAAGGGCACCCCCGAGATGCCATTTTCCAATAAGTGCAGTTTTGTAATGAAGTGATTTAAATGCATCTGCAATCGTCTTTTCCTTAAGGTGTAATCCCGGTTTTCTAATCCCCAACAAATCAGGAACTCCAGCTTTTTCCGGGTACTTCCCTGTCATCATGGAAGCTCTTGCAGGAGCGCATACCGGGCTATTTGAGTACCAATTTGTAAATCTGACTCCTGAGTTGAAAAGTTTATCAATATTAGGAGTTTTCAGGTCAGTGCCACCAAAAACTCCGACATCACCATAGCCTTGATCATCAGTAACGATAACAATAACATTCGGACGAACAGGTTGCTTGTTCATTTCTTTATTTTCAGCTATTGGAGCTAATATCCCTATAAAGAATAATGTGTAAAAACGCTTACTTAGAATTCTCATTTTATTTAAAAACACCTGATTTCCCCATTGTAACAACCTTATTGTTCTTATTTATTATTAAGGTACCAATAGTTTTGAAACCTTCCTTCATTGATTCTTCGGTTATTGTTATTCCCAGTGATTTTGCTCCTCCCCGTATTGGAATATTGTCAATTTCTTTTAGTGTTGCTTTAAGCGAGTGGTTAGAAATTTCAACCAATAAATAATTCAATGTCGGGTTCCATCCAAAGAGACTGCCGTGAGCTATTTGATTTATGCCGTTTTTTTCAGTACATGTAATCGCATGGACTTCGCCGCATAAATAAAGATCAACATTATTTTTTTGCATAACTTTCCACAAGCCCGATTTCTCACCATTCTGAAATAGCATTCCGCTGGAGTTTAGCGTCCTGACCGGTGACAGAATGGGTGTATGTCCCACTACGATTTTGAATTCGGAGTCTTTATGTTTTTTAAGGACTTTATTAACCCATTTCAAATGTTTGCCATTTACATCAGCAACAATTTCTCCTTCCTCACCACTTCCTTTTGTGAAAACGTCCAGAACGACAAACAATGCCTCATTATGTGTGAAATAATACGATGTGCCCTGAAAGTCCTTGGGGCCGTTATTTGGTAATTGAAAATGTTTAATAAACTGTTCTTTAAATAATGGAACTAATTCAGCTTTATTTTTTGGCCATGGATTATCACCTATTTCATGATCGCCAATAGCTACAAAATATTTTAGACTATGATGTTCAAACCTTTTTTTCCATGCAGTATAATAAATATCAGAACTCTTCAGGATTGCCTCCTTCGTAGGTTCAAGTTTATCAGGCCACCTTCCGTTTATGAGATCACCGGGCACCAATACAAATTCACACCCTTCATTTTTAATACTTTTTAAAAAGAAATTTAATCCATCCTCAAATCCCGGATGAGGAAATTCTGTATCCTTGTTAAGGAAATCCGGAACACTTACGAAACTCCATTCTTCATTAACAACCTCCTGAGCACAAACCGGAATCATTATTAAAATGAAAACAGATATCACGAACAGTTTGATTATGTATTTTTTATTTAATATCATGTTCAGTATTTGTCTGCATTAAAACTATTTTTCCATCCACTATGTAAAAGATGATCCAACCTAATCATCAAATTCTCATTCCCGGGTTTTGCCAGCAAATTGATATTCTCTTCAGGATCTTCTTCCAAGTTGTAGATCATCCGTTCCATTTCTCCATTATTCTTTACATACTCTGTATAAGTGTATTTTTCAGTGATTAAAGTTTCACCGTTTTCAAATCTGCTGAAGGCAGTTTTTTTCCATTGAGTATCCTTATTGTTTAAAAGTGGTTTTATTGAATTTCCCTGAAGGGACATTAATACATTATCAGATACATCTAAATTTGTGAAATCAATCAGGGAAGGGAAAATATCAACAAATTCTGTTATATGACTGATCTTCAAACCAGAGGGCTCTCCCGGAACTTTCAGGATCATAGGTGACAACAGCGCATTGTGAAATAAATTATGCTTGCTCCATAAATTATGCTCTCCAAGATGCCAGCCATGATCTCCGATTAATAAGACAATGGTTTCATCATCAAGTTTCAAATCCTTAAGGGTTTGTAATAAATATCCAACTAATTGATCAATATAGCTGACACAGGCATAATATCCATGACGTGCGGTTCTGTGAAATTCATCGCTATTATATTCTATGTTTCCGGTATGATATAGATTGAAGTCTGGTGAAGCCCTTAAAGATGAAGGAATGCCTTCGGGAAGATACCGGTTTTTGGCGATAGAGATACTATCCCTGTCATATAAATCCCAGTATTTTTTGGGCACATAAAATGGCAAATGAGGACGATAGAATCCACATGCGATAAAAAAAGTTTTGTTTTCCTTTTTCATGCGCTTCAGATCATTTATGGTCTTCATGGCAATTTGTCCATCGGTATACTGGAAATCATCAATATCGGCCGCTTCAAACCATGGGCCTCTTTGATTGTTTTCTTTACCTCCAATATAATTAATGGTAGAATCATCGAGGAATGCCTTATGACTTAAGGGAGCAAGCCAGGCCGGTTCAGACCAACTTTCTTCTTCCGAATCCTGAGACTCATGGAATACTTTGCCATTTGAAAGGGTATAATAATTATTTTGTTTAAATAACTGAGGAAGAGTAACCTGTCCAGGTACATCAACATCTACCCGTGAGTTCCATACCCGGAATCGGGTGGTTGTAGGCCGGAGTCCTGACATTAAACTTGCCCTCGAGGCACCACAAATGGGTACCTGACAATATGATCTGGAAAACAATATCCCTTCGCCGGCTAACTTATCCATATGTGGAGATTTAACCATTTTTGAACCATAGCATCCGATTTCAGGCCTGAGATCATCAACAATTATAAACAATACATTCTTTCTTGGGGCACTTTTATTTGCTCCCGAAATGAATAATGTGAGTAATAAAATCAAAAATATTTTATTGTGGTTTTTCATACTCAATGTGGGATTGTATAAGGTACGGGTTCCATATCTTCCTTAGGAAGGAGTCTTTCAAAATCTTCTATTACATTCAGATATTCCTTTTGATCAGCAAGGTTGTACCATTCATTTGAATCATTAATATGATTATAAAGTTCTTTTGACCCATCGCGATATTTAATATATCTGAATTCTTTTGAGCGGATCGTGTGATTTTTATATCCGTATGTGGTGAGTACCGGTTTATCCCATTTTACAGAAGGATTTTTCAGCAACTCTACCAAACTATTACCGTCGAGATTTTCTTTTTTTGGTAGTGAGCATAAATCAATTAAAGTCGGATAAATATCCAATAAACTCACCGGCCACTCCGTAAAAGACCCTCCGGAGGTAATGCCCGGAGCTCTAATAAAAAACAGACTTCTTGTTGCTTCTTCCCATAATGTTTCTTTACACCATTTTTCTTTTTCTCCGAGATGAAATCCATGATCAGACCAGAGAATAACAAGTGTATTATTGTAATATGGACTTTCTCTCAAGCCTTTGATTAATATTCCCAAACAATGGTCTGCAAAACTAATACTTGCAAGATACCCTTGAATAGCTTCTTTATAAGCATCATTTTCCAGGATTATTTCGTGATCAGTTTTAATAGGCATTTCCTGTGTTGATCTATCCATAGGATCACCGAAACCTCTAGCTAAAATTTTAGCAAAATCTGGAACATCTGACAAATCATCGTTTATGGTTTCCGGAAGTATTATTTGTTCAATTGGATAAAGATCAAAAAACTCCTTAGGAACATACCATGGTAAATGCGGGCGATAAATACCACAAGCAAGAAAAAATGGTTTATCATATGTATTATCTAATTGTTTTAATATCCAGTTAACGGATCGCATGTCCCCCATACTATCACATTTCACATTTAGCGGCGCCCAGTCCATACTCCTTGGCAAAAACAAACCGTTTGCATTGGGATTTTCAGGTTTTAAATCTTTGGGCATATGATTTTTTTTCCCTGGCCAGTAATTATCCCATGAAACCGGATCCGGCCATTTGTTATGAAATATTTTACCGGCTCCCGCACAATAATACCCGTAATTTCTGAAGTATTGAGGAATTGTTAAACTGCTGTTAAGGACCTCACTTTTGCGCATATTCTGGGGATTATAGTAAATTCCTGATTTGTGTGGGGTAACACCGGTCATAATTGAGACTCTTGATGGATTACATAAGGGTGATGTACAATAGGCATTTTTAAAGAGCATACCTTCTTTTACAAATTCATCCATATTAGGTGTTAGCACCTGAACGTTTCCTCCTAATGGCGAAACCCAGTCATTAAGATCGTCAATAGAAATAAACAGAATATTGAAGGGTTTTCCGCCTTCCGACTCATTTTTCCTGTTCGAATTACATGACCAAAATATGATTGCCATTATTAATCCGCATATTTTGATTTTCACTATGAGTTTTAACTTTAAAAAAACCATAATATCTTAAAATTAATGAACCTGTACTATCAATCCTCTAATTGGAATATTTTTCTTTTGTATTTGCAATTGCCTTACCCCCTGAAACCAGCTCCGGATGATTCTTTTTCAACGAAGCCTTCATTTGTTTAACCACGCTTGCATATTTTGGATTATGTGCAAGATTTTTTAATTCCTGCTGGTCTTTTTTTTGGTCATACAATTCTATCCCGGAATTTCCGTAATCCCATTCTGTATAACGCCACCTTTCCGTTCGTACGGAATGCCCTGAAATATCTTCTCCCTGAAACTGTGTAAAAGCCGGATATTTCCATTTTACATCCGGATTATTAAGAAGTGGGAGCAAACTTCTTCCATCTACAGTTTCAGGGGTGCTTATATTTGTAAGCTCGGCAAGGGTTGGATAAATATCTATTAATTCGACAATCCGTTGACAAATCTTACCGTTTGATTTAAGTCCAGGAACAGAAATAATTAAAGGGCATTTTGCTGATTCTTCAAAACAACTTCGCTTATGCCACAAGCCATGTTCTCCAAGGTGGTAACCGTGGTCGCTCCAGAGAACAATAATTGTATTATTAGCCAAACCCAACGAATCAATCGCCTCGAGTAATCGTCCGATCTGAGAATCAATATAGGAGATAGTAGCAAAATATGCCAGTTTGCACTCTCTGGCATTGTCGGGATTGATGCCAAAATAGGGCCAGGGTATTGTACCTGCTAAGGATTGCTCCGGATAATTTGATGGTGTTTCATCTGAAATCTCCGGAAGTTTCATATCATCGATTCTGTACAAATCGAAATACTTTTCTGGTGCAATCCAGGGGCAATGAGGTTTATAAAATCCGGCACCAATAAAAAAGGGTTTATCCATGTGCTGCTCTAAGAGTTTAATTACTTCCGTGGCAACTTTCCCGTCAGTATGATCTTCGTCTTTTCCTTTCCGGTCAGAAAGAAAAGACATTGCAGTCCCCAAACCACGATCGGGAGTATAATTGATGAGGTCAGGCTCAAGAGAAGATCTATCAATGCCGACAGGATTAATACGTTCCATCCACGATGCCCTGTCGTCAAGCCCATTTGTACCTATATGTCCCGGATTTGCATAGTGATACATTTTCCCTACCCTAGCAACAAAATAGCCATTATTAATAAACATCTGAGGAAGTGTCACTACATCAGGGATTTCCTGTCTGAAATGATAATTCAGGTCGAAAACGCGTGTTCTGTCAGGCCTCATACCAGTTAAAACAGAGCTTCTGCTGGGATTGCAAAGGGGAAACTGACAGTATGAGTTTGAAAATGCTATTCCTCTTGAGGCCAGCCGGTCGATGTTTGGGGATTTCACCAAGGTATTGCCATAACAACCCAAATCATTGTTCATGTCATCAACAGAAATAAAGAGTACATTCATTTTCTTTTTCGGGTCATTAGCGACCCCCGTAGTAGCCGAAAGTGACAGAAGAAATAATATGGCATGAAGGACACTTTTCATAGTTTTCAATTTAATCTTTTTTCAAATATCAGATCGCCCGGACAATTTCCAATTAGGTTTCTATTCAATTACCTTAAATTCTGTATCAGATAATGATTTGAAATCGATCATTCTTTTTCCATCTGATAATTTGAACTTCACGACTTTTTCTTTTTTAATGATTTCAATTTCACTCTCTTTTTCCGAAAAAATCAAGAATTGTAATTTATCAGGAAATTGTCTGGTTGCAGAAAAATTTAAAAGCCTAAATTCATCTGGAGCTTTTTGTTTCGGAGGCAAATCATCAAATGCTAAGAAATAGTCAATGTCATTTTTCATCAGAATATCATGTAAATTGGTCTCATTCTTTTCAATATCAGTCGATTCATTACTATTTTGGTACCCCTTACCGAGGAGCCTGGATGAATGCGCAATTACAATCTTGTACTTGAACCAATTATGGCTGCGAAGAGTGTTATTCAGCCAATCAAGTTGCTCCTTCCCGATGTTGGGTACTAACCTGCTATTGTATTCAACGGATTTATCATAGGCATCCAAAACCACAATAAAATAATTTTTATAAGCTATCCAATAATAAAGACCTTTGCCTCCCATCTGAGGCATTTGCATGTACTTATTATGCTGCGACTTATATAGATCGAATACCTTGGTCTTTTGTTCGTTCCATAACTCACCACCAACTTCATTCGGGCCCATTACGGAATAATAATTTATTTTGAATTGTGACATCATTTTGAGCCATTCCGGGTAGTAGCCTTCACAATGATAAATTATTGATTCAATAATTGGATTTTTACCCAACAGGTCAGTGGCAATATCAGTTAAAAACACAAAGGCAGGTTTTTCATTCTCAACCTCATTTAGCAGATGTTTGATTAATTCGTTATGCCTATCAGTATCTAACATCGGATAATTATTGAAGATACCCGTGATACAAATAAATTTAATTGTATTTATATCTTTTAATGAACGGGTTATTTCAATTTGTTGTCCAGATAAATTAAATGAAAAAACAATAAAGATAATCTTCAAAAATAATTTTATCATAGTTCCCATATGATTCATTTATTATTGACTAATGAATACATCTGTTCTGTTCCATATTTACCTGAATTGAAAAAAATCCTCCTTTTACCTCCCGGAGTTTCTAATAAGTGATGCCTCCAGAAATTCACACCCAATCCTGCTTCAAGTTCAATATTGGATAGGTTTTCAGGATAAAGAAATGGACTGTATAAAGTATCTGGGCCCCAATCTGCATCAACCCATTTTCCAGGAGTACACTTAACCCATCCGCCCAATGAAGGGGCGGGTTCTCTATGGCTGGCATCAAGAGGTGCTGTTGGACTACCATTTATTAATCCATACCATTGGTCTAATTTTGCATCATAGAAAATTTGCGGAGTACTCATCCATCCTTGATTCCAACCACCTGATTGCCCAGGTCTTTGAATAACTTTTATTTTTGTAGCCCTGACGCTGTCAGGATGCCAGCTTGCTATTACAGTACCTGAACCAAAAGGGGATTTTGGTTGCATATCCTGACTAAATTTGGGATAGGCTTTGTAAAAAATAATTACTTCTTTTCTGTCCTCAAACCAATAAGCAGTTGGAGTATCACAATGACTGCCGTCGATCCAGTTTTCATCCGGTGATACTACGGGTATAGGATTCACCGTCCAGGGGCCACTCAATTCTTCTGCTGAGGCTACCTGTAGGTGTTTATTACTTCCTACTCCCGATGTATTCGTATGTCTACATGTAAATACAGCCCAATATTTACCTTTAATTTTTGCTGCTCTGTTATTATTTTTTGCATCCATTATAATCCACCATTTGTGCCATCCCGGGTCATTTAGCAAGTCTTCCTTATTCGATATTCTAACCGGTTCAATCTTATACCAATCTCCAGGCCCAATCTCCTCCTGCGATTTACTTAAAGCCATACCGGTTCTTGATCCTGATTTACCATTTTCATCAAAACCACCGGCAAAATAAAACATACGCCAGGTTTCAAGTTGATCGTCCCAAACAATACATGGATCACCCACTACATTAGAATCGAAGGTTTTACCTGATGATCTGGTTAGTACCGGAGTTGTATCAAGTTCCCATTTAAATTCAAAATAGTTCTCACGTTTATTGTCAGTTGATACAACTTTACCATCATTTTTTTTATTTGAGGTACATGACAAGAAAATATTCATTGTGATTATCAAAATCATCAGTGATCTCATAACTAATTATATATGAAATGAAAAAAAAGCTTTTTACTAATAATTTGGATTTTGACCTAACCCGGGATTGACATTCAATTCAAGCAAGGGGATAGGGAGTAATTCATGATGTGGTTTTACGTTTGGGCCAGCATAAGGGTCAGCGGACATAACACTAAAAAAAGTACCCCATCTGACTAAATCAAACCTTCTATGCGCTTCAAAACACAATTCCTTTTTCCTGTCATCCCGGACGGCATTACGAAACTCGCTTTGAGATAAACCGCTCAGTGGACTAAGGCCAGCTCGGTCCCTTATTTGATTCAAAGCATTGTATGCTAAATCAGTAGGCCCATTTGCCTCGTTTTCAGATTCAGCAAGAGTTAACAGGACATCAGCAAATCTAAGAATCGGAAAATTATTACCGGAACTTCTGTCAAATTCCATCCAATTCTCGTAAGGTCTGTTAGTATCAAAATATTTCTTAATATGTGGAGTACGTTCTTTAGCGCTTCCTCCCCAAGTGGGATAAGTATATGTTTTTGGTGCCCCACCCGAATTTCCGGTTGTACTTAGAACTCCAGTGAGAATGGATACATCTCGTCGAATATCATCAGCAGAAAATTCCTGATAAAATTGAATTGTTGTTGCTGCTTGTCCATTTCCCCTTTGAAGGCCAATATTTCTAGGCCTGAAATTTAAATTGAGTAGTTGTCTGTTAGGGCCATCAACCGAAATTTGGGCCGAGAAAATATGTTCAGGTCCGTTTTCATTAGCGATCAGAAATAGATCTGAATATGGTTTTACAAGTTGGTAAATATTCAGATCAACAACTTCTTTAGCCTTTGAAGATGCTAATGCCCATTTTGTTGCATCATTTAAAGGATTGCCGGCCATCGTCATATAAACTTTTGCCAGCATTGACTTTGCAAAACCAATTGTTGGCATAATAGGAATATCCCACTGATGTCCACTCAGGTTTGTTTCTGCATTGGTAAGATCCAAAATAATTTGGTCATATACCACACTGATTTCTTCTCTTTCTACTTCAAATAAGGCTATTTCACTAGAAGGAATAACAATTAAAGGAATTTTCCCAAAAAGCCGAACCAGATCAAAATACATGAATGCGCGCAAGGCTTGTGCAGCACCAATATAGGGATTAACCCAGTTCTCATCCAGTGATTCAAGCCGGTCAATAATGAGATTCATGCTATTTATAACCTGATACTCACTTTGCCATATATCAAGAAAAAATCCATTATCGATTTGAAAAGCATAATGATCCAGATCGCCTCGTGATTCTCCTGGTAACATTCTACTAATTCCCTCATCACTTCCAGTTACTATAATATGCCAGCGTGCATTTGTAAGACCAACTATTATTGAATGAACCCCGCCAAAAATTTGTCTCACATCAGCTTCAGAATTTGGATACGAGGTAGGGGATAGAATTGATTTTGGATCTTCTTCCAGAAAATCAGAGCAAGTAATATTAACACTCGCTAATATGACCAATATTATAATTAGATTTTTTGTTTTCATTATATAAAAGTATTAAATTAAAACTTAAAACTCAGACCGAGGGTAAATCCCTTTGTGCCGGGATATGATCCATGGTCATAACCCATTCGAATATTTTCAGCAGATAAATCCTCGTTACCTCCACGTGAATTAACTTCCGGATCGTAGCCAGGATATTTGGTTATGGTAACTAAGTTTTGTGCTGAAATATAAATACGACCAGAATCAATTGACATACGCTGTAATAGCTTTTTAGGAATAGTGTAACCGAGGCTTATATTATTAAGTCGAATATATGAACCGTTCTCGATATACCTTGTAGAAGAAGCTCCGGGTTCTGTTTCCAGCGACTGAAAAGTATTACTGGTACCTTCACCATGCCAGAAATTTAATTTTTCCTTTAAACCATTGTTATAATTTATCGTCCTGCTCAAAATATATTGCGATGTCCAGAAAATTTCATTTCCATGAACTCCTCTTATATTAAAAACAAGATCCAATCCTTTATACATAAATGAATTGTTGAATCCCCATACGAAATCCGGATTGGGATCTCCAATAATAGTTCTATCATTAAGATCTATTATTTGATCTCCGTTGATATCTCTGAATTTAACACTTCCGGGTGCTGCGGTCGGATCATCAATTGCATCTGCTTCAGCTTCGTTCTGATAGATACCATCAAAAATATAACCATAGAAGACGCCCAATGGTTGTCCTGGTGTAAGAATACTGGTTATACTTACCGGGGCAAATTCAGAGCTGGAAGTAATATAAATCAGCTCGTCGCCGCCCAAATCGATTACTTTATTTTTATTTGTAAAAACATTAATACTACCTTCCCAACTAAAATCACCTAATGTCTGATTAATAAATAGTTCAGTCTCAAAACCAGAATTTCTCATCACACCAATATTAGATGTTTGGCTGTCGTATCCTGAATATTTGGGAGATTCTTTTTCGTAAAGTAAATCGTAAGTCCTCTTATAATAATAATCTGAAGTTAACTGCACCTTCCCTTTAAAAAAGTTTAGATCAAGGCCAATATTGTAGGCTCGTGTTGTTTCCCAGTGAAGTGAATTATTGGCAAGCCTGAGTGGTAGCGTCCCATTAATTAAAACCAGGTCCTCATTCAAAGAATACCTGATACCAGACTGGTATGAGGCAAGGGACTGATAAGGAAGAATTGCCTGACTTCCGGTTTCACCATATCCGCCTCTTAATTTTATATCAGCCACATTTTTTACAGACTCCATGAAAGGTTCATTTGTAACTTTCCAACTAGCTGATACAGATGGGAAAAATGCCCATTTGTTATTCATTGCGAATACTGAAGCTCCATCATACCTCCCTGATGCAGTTAAATAATATTTGTCTTTAAAATTATAACTAATTCTCCCCAAATATGAAAGAATTGCTTTTTTACTTTCGTCCGCATAAATATTACTAAACAGTTCAGCACCTCCAATTCCGTAGTAATTTAACTGATCACTTGAAAATCCTCTACCAGTGAGTCCTGAAAGCCATGACTTTTGATTTTGAGCAGTTGCACCAACAAGTACTGATAATGAATGTGCTTCATTCAGTATAGTAGTAAAATTCAAAGTGTTTTCTAAAAGATATTCCTGATTTGCAGAATTATTAATTTCGGCTATTCCAACTAAAGCTGAAGAAATTAAATCTTTTGATCTATATGATGGATTCAGGGAGTTATCTAATCTATAACCTAAATTTAATTTATAGGTGAAATTTCCTAGAAATTTAATATCTGTATAAAAATTTCCAATCAAATAATTTTTGATTTTCAGGTTGGTTGATTTATTAATCAGGGCAACAGGATTATCTGAAGTGGTACCGTAAGGGTTTATTGCATAACTGCCGGTTTCATCAAAGACAGGAACAACCGGAGGCATTAATAATGCAGCTATAGTCACTGGATTTCCATTTCCGTAGCGATCATTCAATTGAACCCGATTATTACTCGATCGGCTAAAAGATGCATTATTCCCAATAGTTATATTTTTACCGACTTTTTGCTCAAAATTCAACCGTGTGGTAAGTCGTTGATAATCTGAGTTAATTATAACCCCATCCTGATCCAGATAATTCGCAGAAAATAAATACCTGTTGTTTTCACTCCCGCCTGACAATGAAAATTGAAGATTTTTAATAGGCGCAGCCTGAAATATTTCATCTTGCCAATCAGTATTAGTAGTAGTATCCGAAATTGTGGTTTCATTAGGAACAACAGTTAGCCACTCCTGTGTGTTCAGAACATCCAGCTTTTTTGAGATTGTCTGAATTCCATAATAAGCTTCAAATCCCACTTGTGGTTTTCCTGATTGACCTTTTTTGGTTGTTACAATAATTACTCCATTGGCTCCTCGGGAACCATAAATTGCTGTTGCTGAGGCGTCTTTGAGAACTTCGACTGATTCAACGTCATTTGCATTTATATATTTCAATTCTCCGCCAATCATTCCATCAATAATGATTAATGGATTATTATCTCCCTGAATGGAATTTGATCCCCTGATTCTTATTTGCATAGTACCACCAGGAGCATTGTTACTAGTTGAAACATTGAGACCTGCCAGTTGAGTCTGTAATTGTTGCTCCAATCTTGCTATTGGTATTTCAGCAAATTTTTCACCTTTGACTGAACTGATTGAGCTTGTTAAATCGCTCCTTTTCATTGTACCATATCCAATGGCCACCACTTCTTCAATCCCAATTGTCTCTTCTTCCATTACTATACTAATGTCTGATTTCCCTGTTATTGAGATTTCCTGGGTCTTCATCCCGACAAAGGAAAATATCAGAGTTACATTGGCAGGAACATCCGAAAGAGAATATTTCCCATCGAAATTGGTAATTGTCCCCGTAGTTGTTCCCTTCACTACAACAGAGACCCCCGGAAGAGGCTGCCCCGAAGAATCGGTAACCTTGCCTGAAACTCTGACTTGCTGGGCGATCGTTGAATTATCGCCATCTTTTGACAGGGCAATTAAACGGCCATTTACCTTGTAGCTGACATTTGTGTTTTTAAAAATATCATCTAAAATTTCAGTCACTAATTTATTTGTTGCTTCCAGATCAACAGTTCTTTTTACATCAACAGTTAACGTGCTGTACATGAAATAATAGTCGGTTTGATCCTCAATTAGCTGCAGTACATTTTCAATATTGATATTCTTTTGATTGATGCTTAACCTCAGGTCTTGCGAAAAAGACCCGATTGCAAATGACTGCAGTACAAAAAACAAGCATATTGAAAATGTTAATCTCATAATAAATACTGTTTTTCGTTTCCATACCCATACGAGTAAAGAAATCATTGAACTACGATTTTTTTTCATAATTTTGTAATGATTTGAATTTTTTATTCGAATTATTTATGCCTTCGCTGACTGGTAATTAGAAAAGGCATGAATTACAGAAGGGGTTCCGATGTTATCGGAATCCTTTTTTTGACTATTTCATGTTCATAGGCATATCGTTTTTATTAGGTTCCTATCTGTCATTTTCTTTCGATTACCAGTTTCGTTACTCCATTCGTTTTCAAAATAGAGTATTTAAATGGCGTTGAGTAAGCGAGCAGATCAACAATCTGATCCAGATTTTCATTTTTGAGGGTTGCGGAGAAGGGAAATTCAGCAACTTTCGGGTCTTTAATTTCAATGCCAATGTTGTACCACCTTCCCAATTTCTTCAGAACAATTGACAAGGGGTCATCCCGAAACTGCAGGATCCCATCAATCCATGATGTATATTTAGCAACATCAACTTCGCTTATTAATAATTCAGGCTCACCTTTTTTTAGGGTTCCTAATTGCCCGGATACCAAATGTACAAATTGATTGTCCGGACTGTATTTGCCTCTAAAAAGATTAACCTTCCCGGTTTTCAGGACCACATTAATCCGGTCCTCATCCTCGTAGTTTGTAACATTGAAACTGGTTCCAACTACTTTTAATCCAAGTTCACCAAGATTTAAAATAAACGGATGCAACGAATCTTTGGCTACATTAAAAAAGGCTTCACCGGTTACTTCAACATTTCGGGTTTTCATTCCTGAAAAGTCTGACGGATAAGTAATCGTACTTCCAGACATTAACCAAACAGCCGTTCCATCCGATAAAGTCACTTGTCTGATTTTTTCGTTTGAAAGATTTTCCTTCATGAAAACCACGGTTGTCTTATCTTTCATTGGTAAAAAAACAGTGAAGTATACCAGAGGAATAAATAACCCGAGTAGGAAAATGGCCGCAGCATTTCTGAACCGGATAATGTATTCTTTCCTGCGCAATAACTTTTTATCGCGCATCCGCGCTTCAATTTTTGCAAACAGCATGGAAGAATCAATATTTCCGACTTTCTCGAATTCATTGAATGCCTGCCGGTCATCAAACAGGTTTTGATATTCCCGGGTACCCTTTTCGCTGTTCAACCAAACGAACAAAATTTTTAATTCCTTATCGGTGATGTTGCCGTTGAGGAATTTTTGCAGCAGTTGTATTTTATTACTGTTTTGCATGAGTAGGTTTTAATGTCATGAGTAAATACACATGACCATCAGAAACCTGCCATCCGTTTCTAAACTATTTTTGTGAAAAATTGAAAAAAGTTATACAAAGAGGATATTGATCAGCAGTAAGCTATACTTTTGGAATTCTTTCCTGACATATTCATTTGCCTTAAATAACTGGTGATCAACTGTAATGATTGAAATATTTAGCTTTTCAGCAATTTCTTGTCTTGAAAGTCCTTCAACTTTTTGCAAAAGGAAAATTTCTTTTCTCTTTGGGGGCAATCCATCCAATATCGTATCGATAATTTGTTGTGTTTCATGAAACAGGAGGTATTGATCAGCAGAATATTCCGATAAATCGGCAAAAAATCCAAAGTCCTTTTCAAATACTGCACGGTTTATTTTTTTCCGGTTATAATTTAACGAAGCGTTTTTTGCTATTCTGAAAAGTAAAGATTCAAAAGGGTAATCTTCCCAAAAATGTTCCCTGTTTTCCCATATCTTCAGAAAGGTTTCCTGAATAATTTCTTCGGCATCTTCTTTCGATTTTAATAAGCCAAACAGGAAATAATACAAACGCTCATAATAAAGGTCAAAAAGAGCCCTGAAGGCTTGCTCATCTCCCTTTTTAAAAGCTTTTATAAGATATGATTCCGAATTTTCCACGTTCAGACTTTCTGAAAAAAATAGATTTTTGTTGCTGTAAATATCGTATTTAATTATCAGAAATCTGTTTTCTACAATATGGATAATCATTTTATGTCGGAGACATGCCTGTAATTAGTTAATCCGGCAGGTTCAATTTTTATTTTCTCTGTTCCTTTGGCGTACTAACTTTATCAACCAGATAAACAATTGATTTATATGAAATACCACTGTGGGTGGTCAGTCCGATTTCGCAGGTACGACTGGTTGAGTAGCCATTTTTTACAGCTACCGGAGTTTGCTCCTTCAGGTATCGGAGGCCGTGCGCATTCAGTTCCGGGAACGAAAAGCCGCGGTCGCCGGCGAAACCACAACAATTAGTTTCCGGTACTACCACATTAGTGGCGCACATTTTAGCCAGTTGTACCAGTTTTTCTTCCAGCCCCATTTTCTTCATACTGCAAACTGCAAATACAGAAATGGTTTCTTCCACCGGTGCAAATTCCAGTTTTGGCGCCAGGTATTCCAGGATAAATTCAACCGGTTCGTACAGTTTCATTCCCGGCTCCATGTTTTCTTTCATGGTAAACAAACAGGGACTCATGTCGCACAAGACCGGATATTGCCCGTTGTTGCTCGCTTTCCTTAAAGCGTCTTCCAGTTCCTTCGATTTTTTCAGGCCAGCCTCCTTGTACCCTTTGCTTGAAAAAGCCATCCCGCAACACAAGTCATTCATCTTTTCAGGAAAGATCACTTCAAAACCTGCTTTTGCGATCAACTGCTGAACTTTTTCAGTCAATTGGATTTCCCCGTTATAATCCTTCGATTTTCCCATCGAACGATTGATGCACGAAGGAAAATAAACCACTTTATCCGGATTGTCAGACAGTTTAATTTTTGATTTTATCTTTCCCGACCCACCGGGCATGGCGGCTGTCCACAACGGGATACGGTCACCCGACAATTTTCTCATCGTCCCTGAAATTCCCTTCATCAGCCCAGTCCCCAAAACGGAATGCGCAAAATTTACAATAGAAAGTCCGTTTCGTACTGACGAGGTTACAAAGCCCATGTGGTTAGCAATCCACATAGCAGTTTTTGCCTGTCGCGGACTGATGTGATCGTGGCGCAATTCCTTGATCATTTTACCGGTATCGATTTTCACCGGGCAGGCAATAGCGCAAAGCCCGTCGGTTGCACAGGTTTCGTTTCCCGAATAAGTATATTGATTGATCAGAGAAGCTGCAATATGCGGTTCCTCTCCGCTTGTTTTTAAACGGCTTATTTCGCGGAGCACGGTAATCCGCTGGCGCGGCGAAAGGGTGAGTTCGGCAGCCACACACGTTGGCTCGCAAAATCCGCATTCAATACATTTATCTACTTTTTCGTTGGCTGGCGGGAGAAATTTGAAGTTTTTCAAATGCGCCTTTTCATCAGTATTCAGAATTACACCGGGATTCAGCAGGTTTGCCGGATCGAAAATTTTCTTGACCTGCTTCATCAGTTCGTAGGCTTCCCTACCCCATTCCAATTCCACGAAAGGCGCCATATTGCGGCCTGTTCCATGTTCTGCCTTCAGCGATCCGTCGTATTTCTTTACTACCAGATTCGCCACATCCTGCATCAACTGTTCGTAGCGGGTAATTTCTTCGGAACTGGAAAAATCCTGGGTAAAAACAAAATGAAGGTTTCCGTCGAGGGCATGACCGAAAATTACAGCTTCGGTATAATTGTATTTTTTGAAAAGCGATTGCAGGTCGAGTGTGGCTTCGGCAAGCCGTGGTATCGGAAAAGCCACATCCTCGATAATCACCGTGGTACCGGTTTTGCGTACAGCGCCAACCGATGGGAAAAGTCCTTTGCGGATTTTCCAGTAAAGCGTGTATTCCGAAGGATTTTCAGTAAAATATAGAGGTATTTCTACCGGAATAGTATGAACTGCTTCTTTTACCGAATTAATCCGGTTTGTCAGTGTTTCCTTATCGCCAGCTCTAACTTCGACCAGCAAGGCAGTAGCTCCTTCGCTCAGGCCTTTGATCCAACCGGGCATCCCGGGTTCGTTTTCCACAGAACGAAGTCCTGCGCGGTCAATCAGTTCTGCCGTCGATACAGCTTCGTTTTTCAGCCGGATGACAGCATTGCAGGCCTTTTCAATATCCGGGAAAACCATCATCGAACTGGCTTTATACGGAAGTTCCTCAACTGTGCGATAGGTGATTTCAGAAATAAACCCGAGCGTGCCTTCCGAACCAATCATCAGGTGTTCAATAATATCGAATGGGTCGGAAAAGTCAACCAGGGCATTCAGACTGTAGCCTGTCGTATTTTTTATACTGAATTTCTTTCGTATCCGGGCCGATAATTCTTCCTTTGCTTTTACCGATTGCCCCAGTTTTTCAATTTCAGAAATAATTTCAGGATGATTCTGCTGAAACTCTTTTTTGCTCTGTGCGTCGTGTGTGTCAAGCACCGATCCATCATGAAAAACAATCTTCATTCCAACTACAGTCTGATACGAATTGTCGGCTGTTCCGCAACACATCCCGCTGGCGTTGTTGGCAGCAATTCCGCCAATCATGGCTGAATTGATCGATGCAGGATCGGGGCCGATCTTTCGCTGATACGGAGCAAGCAGGATGTTTACTTTCGAACCTATCAATCCGGGTTGCAGACGAATTTTCCGGCCTTCGTCCAATATTTCATACCCTTTCCAATGTTCACCGGCAATGAGCAAAACCGAGTCGGAAATGGCTTGCCCCGACAGGCTGGTGCCGGCAGCACGAAATGTTACCGGCAGGTTGAGCGCCGAACATTCTTTCAGCACCAACGATACTTCTTCCTCATTTTTTGCTTTGATCACCAACTTCGGGATCAGCCGGTAAAAACTGGCGTCGGTACCAAATGCCAGAGTGTGAAGCGGATCATGAAACATGCGTTTCGGATCGACTTGTCCCGACAAGCGGCGGTATAATGTTTGATAATTTCCTGTCAGCATAAAAAATTGTATTTAGATACTGAGTATCTCCTTATAGCTGAATGCCGTCAGCAAAATTAGTTTTTATTGCTGTTCTTCTTATTTTTTATTTGCCTTTTTTCCGTTACGTTTTGATTGGGAATGTACCGGATTATTGATAAAATTGCATGCGTAAAGAACAAGTCAAATCAGATTATTTATGAAAAGCATTTCTCTTTTACTGTTGTTTCTGTTTTTGATATCTGCCGGAACAGCACAACCTATCGACCCGTCGAAGTATTCTGCCCCGGTGAAAGTAGCCTGTATCGGCAACAGCATTACAAAAGGTTCTACCATCCCCGACCGTCCGCGCGATTCGTATCCTTCGCAACTGCAACGGATGCTCGGTAAACAATGGATCGTCCGCAACTTTGGAATTGGCGGGCGCACCATGCTGAAAAAGGGTGATTATCCCTACTGGAACGAAGAAGCATACGTTCAGGCCAAGGCTTTTCTTCCCGATGTGGTCATCATCAAACTGGGGACCAACGATACCAAACCTCAGAACTGGAAATATTCTGCTGAGTTTTTTCCCGATTACCAGGCAATGATCAATGAGTTAAGGAACTTGCCGTCGCACCCCCGCATTTATTTGTGCAAGCCGGTTCCGGCTTATGCAAAAAAGCAGTTCAGCATCAGCGATTCGATTGTGGAACATGGCGTACTTCCGTTGGTCGAGAGATTGGCAAAGAAAGAAAAACTTCCGGTAATCGACCTGTTTACAGCACTTTCAGGGAAAGAGGAACTCTTTAAGGATAAAATCCATCCGAATGCGGAAGGCGCCGGTTTGATCGCCAAAGCAGTATATAAGGCGCTCACAGGAACGGAAGGGACTTTGGTGGATGCGAAATATCCGGGCGATGAATCGAAATGGCACGGGTTTACCCGATATGATTTTTATCTCGATCTTCCCAATTGCCACCTCATCATTCCCCAAAAAGCGGCTCCCGGCAAACCCTGGGTATGGCGCGCCCGTTTCCCCGAATGGCATTATCAGATGGACAGTATCCTGATCAGCCAGGGATTTCATGTAGCTTATGTGAATACCGATGGCATGTTTGGTTCGCCAAAGGCAATGCAAATCTGGGATAACTTTTACAAATACCTGACAGAACAATACGGGCTCAATAAAAAAGTGGCGCTGGAAGGAGTGAGCCGTGGTGGGTTGTTCGTGTTTGGTTTTGCCAAACGCTGGCCCGAACGGGTAAGTTGCATTTATGCTGAAGCACCTGTCTGCGATATTAAAAGCTGGCCGGGAGGAAAAGGCTCCGGCGAAGGCGATTTGAAAATGTGGCAAAAGCTGATAGAAGCGTATAGTTTTTCCGGAGAAAAAGAAGCTCTGGAATACAACGATAACCCGATCGACAAGCTGGAAAAACTGGCTGCAGCAAAAGTTCCGTTGTTCTTTTCCATCGGTCTGAATGACAGTATTGTTCCTCCGGAAGAAAACACCTACAAACTGCTGAATAATTACATCCGATTGGGCGGACCGGCAACGGTTTATCCCAACACGCTTGGAAAACAAACCCTGAAAGGACATCATTTCCCGATTGACAACCTGAAAGCAGGAGCCGATTTTATCCGGAGCAGCTATCCTGAAGTTGCCATTCCGCAGTGATTCTCTGGAATTTGATCAGGATACAGGGCTTATATACTCATTACTGTTTTTTGTCGACCACATTTTTCCCGAAGGGTGCCAGGGCCAGTGAAGTCAGTTTAAAATGCTGCCTGGCCCATGGAATGCCGATGATGGTAATTCCCAGGAGTAGCCCCATTATTAAATGGGTGAGCGCAATCCAGATGCCTCCCGCCAAAAGCCAGATGAGGTTCATAAGAGTTGACAGGCATCCCGGGGCATAATCGTGGTATTCGATGGTTTTGTCGAAGGGCCACAGCGCCATGAATGCCAGTTTGAAAACCTGAAGCCCAAACGGAATTCCTACAATAGTGATACACAGTATAAGACCTCCGATCATGTATTCAATGAATGCGATAAACCCGCCAAAAATCAACCAGATTAAATTGCCAAGTGTGTTCATATTCATGTGTATAAATTTTTAAAGTCGTTTTCCATAATTTCCGAATCAAAGTCAGCATTTCAATTTGCTTATCAACGGAATGGAATAGCCATTTATTCATTTTCGGTTTGCGTGGGCTTTGCACTCATGGCTATTTCATCTGTTTTTCGGATAAACTGTTTTTTTGTTCAGGGTTGAAATGAAATCAAACCTGATCCGGTAAATATTCGGTTTCCATTTTCGGGTTGAAGATAAATTTCACACAAATTCAGGAAACAAATAATCGGTAAATTAACTTTTTTCGGCCCTGAACTCCTGTAAAGGAAGTAATTTTCATGGTGCTTCGTTTTGATAACGGAGGGGACGGTTACAGATTATTACAGAAAAAGCGGCTGTTACACCGCTTTTCTTTTTATACTTTCAATGTTTTCCATTTCCCTTTTCTAAAAATCAGAATACCGGTAATTGTCAGCAGCGATTCGGCAATAATGATGGCGAGACAAACGCCGGTCAGCTCCATGTTCAGGACTATTGCCAGAAAGTAAGCCAGAGGTATTTCAAACAGCCAGAAACAGAAAAAATTGATTTTTGTAGGCGTCAGGGTGTCACCACTTCCGTTAAATCCCTGAACGACAACCATTCCCATTCCATAGAAAATAAAACCGTAACTGATTGTACGTAAGGCCTGGACTCCACTCGCAAGTACCTCGGGTGTATCAATGAATAAAAGCACGAACTGTTCAGGTATTGAGATGAGGATGATACTTACAATTCCGAGAAGAATGACATTGATCATCCCAGTTATCCATACTGCTTTCTCGGCCCGTTTCGGGTGATGTGCCCCCAGGTTTTGCCCGACCAGAGTAGAAGCTGCATTGCTCAGCCCCCACGAAGGCAGCATTGCAAAAATAATAATGCGGATGGCAATGGTATACCCTGCCAGTACCTCGGGGCCAAAGCCCGAAATAATGCGGATCAGGGCAATCCAACTGGAAGTAGCTATTAAATATTGCATGATCCCCCCCAACGATAATCTCAATAATTTGAACATTACCCGGGCTTTAAAGCGGATGCTGTTCAGGTAGAGCCGTATTCGTCCGTGTCCTTTAAAAAGCAGGTAAAACTGGTATACTACGGCCGCTCCGCGACCAATGTTTGTGGCAATGGCTGCCCCTTTGATTCCCAGTTCGGGAAATGGTCCCAGTCCGAAGATCAGCAACGGATCGAGTACCAGATTGATCAGGTTGGCGATCCACAGGACACGCATTGAGATAGCCGCATCGCCTGAACTTCGGAACACGGCATTAATGATGAACAGGAGCATAATAACGGCATTTCCTCCAAACATAATGGCCGGATAACTTGCCCCTTTTTCGGCCATTTCCTCAGAGGCGCCCATCAGTTTCAGAAAATCGGATGCAAAAATAACCCCGGGAATGGCCAGCAGTACCGAAATAATCAATCCGGCCAGTATAGCCTGAAAAGCTGCCGTACCTGCTTTTTCCGGTTTCTTTTCCCCAATGCGGCGGGCTACAAGGGCTGTGGTCGCAGTGCTCAATCCGATGCCGATGGCGTATACAATAGTCATTACTGATTCGGTAATCCCCACGGTGGCAACCGCATGGGCCCCCAATTTTGAAACAAAGAAAATGTCGACCACGGCAAACACCGATTCCATGATCATTTCGAGTACCATTGGAACGGAAAGCAAAAAAATGGCCTTTCCAAGTTTTGTACTGGTAAAATCACGTTCGCTGCCCGCAACAGCTTCTTTAATATCATCCCATAACGATTTTAAACGGGATATGCTGAGTCTTTCCGACACAAAATACTTTTTATCAAACATCTGATAAAAGATTAAAATGAAATAAAAACGGTTAATTGAAAAAATGGTGATTGGACGGGGCTGTCTCTGAAACTGCTCCTTAAAAAACGACGGGATACCAGACCGTCATCGTCAGTGTAAGGGTAATTTTCATGGTCTGCGCATTGTTTATTTTGGCAAATGTAAAGATTTAATCAGAAAAAATATCAATTTGTTTTTTCCATGATTCAAATTTTGCTGTCAGGGTTGCGCCGGCCTTGCATTTTTTGAAGAAATAATTTCCGGAATGGAAAATGTCGTATCGAAAAACCGGAGCAAAGTAGTGAACCTGAAACTACTTTCGTATGTTTTACAAAGAAAATTTCATAAAAATGAGGTTTGCCTTTTATATCGCAGCATTTCTTTTTCTTGTTTCCTGTTCTTTTTCCGACAATATACGGATGGTCTCCTGTTCGTTTCCGGAAAACGATGTGTTGATAGAAAATCGTGTAGGGACCGCTACTTCGAAAAGATACATAAGTGATTCATTATCAACAATAAACGAACACGAAAATAATCTATTATTGCGTTTGGACCAGCTGATGGCGGATTCGGTAAAAACACAGGCCGATTTAAACAGGACCATTTCCGGATGGGGTGAAATAAAAAATTATGTGGAAAAATTGAGGCCTTCCGGGTTTTTACCTTCTGATAAAAAATTGGCCGGTAAATGGTTTTTAATGAACCTGGAATTGCTCAAAATGACAGGTGCAACAAAATATGCCGACGAGATGGAGAAGCTGCTGTATATGCCGGATCCCGGGTTTTTCCCCGACGAAGAAGGGTTAAAAAGGGCAATTTATACAAAAATGAACGATCAGGTATATGTGAATCTCTTTTGGAACTCATCGGCTCATTACGGGCATACAACCGGTGGAGCAGTCCGTATTATGCAGGAAACCAATTATCCTGAAGGCAACCGGGTGAGCATTCGTTTTGAAACCACCGACAAACGGTTTGTCGAATTGTATGTACGCATTCCTTCTGAAGTGCCACAGGCGTCGGTAGAGGTCGGAGGCGTTAAATACAAAGCCGTACCGGGCGAATATTGCCGGGTGGCAAAAAAATGGAAAACCGGCGATGTCGTGGAAATTTCCCTGTGAGAAGAAATTTTATTCTTGATCGATACCTGTCGGATAATTTTGATTTTTAAAAATTTGATGACCTGTTTGCAATTTTTAGTTCTTATGCAATGGACGAACAAAACAATCGGTTGTCAGGGTTTTAATTCCTGTATATGTAAACGGAAAACTTGTAATAATCTTTCAGGTACAACATGTTTCTCTGAAATGTTAACTTTTTGTTGTTACTTTGTGCGATGTTTTTTTCAAGAAAACAGACAAACGATTTTTTAAATTATTATGAAAAAAACCAAAGTAACGATTAAAGAGATGGCCAAACTGTTGAATGTTTCACCTTCAACTATTTCAAGGGCCCTTCAGAATCACCCGAGTATCGGGAAAAAGATGACTGCCGAGGTGCATAGGCTTGCCAAGAAAGTGGGATATTATCCCAACTCGCTTGCCTCAAACCTCCGAAGAAAGAAAACGAATCTGATTGGGGTGATCATTCCCCGGATTGATCGGTATTTTCAGTCATCGGCCATTAGCGGGATTGAGGAGGTTGCCAGTAAGGCCGGTTATTATGTGACTATTTTTCAATCGAATAACTCGTATGAGCGGGAAAAAGAAAATGCCCGTATGCTGATGGCCAGCCAGGCCGATGGCGTTATAGCCTGTTTGGCAATGGAAACAAATAATTACGATCATTTGGCAGCTTTTCAGGAAAATAATATTCCATTGGTTTTTTTCGACCGGGTTTGTTATGAAATTGAAAGCCATAAAGTGATTATTGATGATTTTGGTGCTGCAGTAAAGGCAACCGGGCACCTTATTTCGATTGGTTGCAAACGGATAGCCCACATTGCGGGAAACCAGCACATGGCCATTTTTCGGGACAGGCTCAGAGGATACAAGGAAGCTTTGCGGAAAAACAATATACCTATAGACGATAAATTGATCTGTTTTACCGAAGACCTTAGCAGCATGGAAGGAAGTCGGGCCGCCCAGGTTTTTCTCGAAATGCAAAACCGCCCGGACGGGATTTTTTGTTCCAATGATACGAGCGCCATCAGCGCTATTCAGGAAATTAAAAAGGCGGGGCTGAAAGTGCCCGGCGATATTGCGGTAGTGGGGTTCAGCAACACACCTAATTCGCTTATTATTGAACCAGCCTTAACCACTATTGACGACCACGCATTTGAGATGGGGCAGGCTGCTGCCCGGTTGTTGATCCGGCAGATTGAAGAATCACAGCAAAATATTGCCTCCGAAACAATCATTATTCGGAATGACCTGATCGTCAGGGGATCGACGATGAAGAGCTGAAGTGTTATCCACTTCTTTGCTATACCATAAGATGGCCTGAAAAAAAGTGAAGAACCTGTTAATTGTAATGTACAATATTTGGCAAACGATTGCATTATTGTAATGTTTTTAAGTCTGGTTAATTGGAATTTATTTTATCAGGAAAATGAGGAAATTGCTTCTTTTCCGAATATTTTCTCCGTTTCATTGGGTGAAAATATCTTATTTTCCCTTTCATCTCTATAAGTATTGTACTACATATATGTGATGCAGTTAGATGTTGAGTTGTTTTAAGTCAAGCCGATTCAGGCTATTTTTCATTTTCTGTTTTTGGTAGAATGTTGTTTTGATACAAAAGACGAAAAAAAAATTACACAAACGATTGCGTATTTAATCTTTGTTTTTTAAATTTGTATGGACTAATAAATGACTAATAAAACTATTTTGAAACTTATGAACGATGAATTTTTGAAACAAAAAATGAAAAACCGGATTCAAGTTATCCTGTTTTTTTTCTTGTTACCTTTTAGTCTGATAGCTCAGGAGGTAACTGTGCGAGGCCGTGTCATTCACGCTGTTGACCGGCTTCCATTACCTGGGGTTTCTGTTTTCGTTAAAGCCACAACAAAAGGTGTGATTACCGAT
The DNA here is from genome assembly GCA_034003625.1 of Prolixibacteraceae bacterium. Classification (GTDB taxonomy): domain Bacteria; phylum Bacteroidota; class Bacteroidia; order Bacteroidales; family Prolixibacteraceae; genus GWE2-42-39. The sequence goes on from JAVEYG010000001.1 coordinate 92,828, forward strand.
TTAAATGGGAACTATGTCTTATCTGGAGTATCTTCAAATGCTACTCTTGTCTTTACCTTTGTAGGAATGAAGCGATTTGAAACATCAGTATCAGGAAAAACTGTAATTGATGTATCCCTTGAAGAAGAAACAGTTGGTATTGAAGAAGTTATTGCGATAGGTTATGGTACAGTTAAGAAAAGCGACCTGACCGGTGCTGTGGGAAATGTGGAAGTTAAATCAATGGCAAAAGCCCCGGTTGGTTCGTTCACTGAAGCCCTGGCCGGACGGGTGGCCGGCTTGCAGGTTTCAGCGTATTCCGGACAACCCGGAGAGGACATGAACATTTTAATAAGGGGCACCGGTTCGCTTACTCAAAGTACCTCTCCCCTGTTTGTGGTAGATGGCTTTCCTGTTGAAAACCTGGATCCTTCTACGCTCAACCTCGAAGAAATTGAAACCATGACAGTCCTGAAAGATGCCTCTTCTACAGCTATTTATGGTTCGAGGGCAGCCAATGGGGTAATCCTTATTAAAACAAAAAGAGGAATGGTGAGCAAACCCGTCATTACTTTCAATGCTTCGTTAGGTATCCAGAATAACTGGAAAAAGATGGATTTAATGGAGCCGTATGAGTTTGTTAAGTATATCAGTGAGCTTCATCCGACACAGCAATATGTGAAAAATTATTTTTTAAACGACAAGACATTGGAAGATTACCGTGATGTGGAAGGAATTAATGTTGCCGATTTGGTATTCCGTACCGGCGCTGTGAATATCTACAACTTGTCGATTCGCGGAGGGAATGAAGAAACCAAATATTCGATTTCAGGATCTATATATGATCAGGAGGGGATTATCATCAATACAGGCTTAAAGCGTTACAATGGAAGGGTTACGCTGGACCAGGATCTTTCCCCAAAATTAAAAACAGGATTAACGGCCAATTACAGTGGCGTTAAATCGTATGGTCAATCCGTTTCCTCTTTTTCTTCGGCCAATAGTGTGTCGAGTACCGCTTTGTTCCGGACCTGGGTATACCGGCCTGTTACCCCTGATCTTTCACCCGACCTTTTGTACGAGGATGTGGACGAGGATGCTATTTATGCCGGCGACATCCGGATTAACCCTTTTGTCGACCTTGAGAACCAACATCAGCTTACCGATCAAGGCCTGTTGGAAGCCAACGGATACATTAATTACGAAATTCTGAAAGGGCTTAACTTCAAGATTACGGGAGGCATCCGGCGGCAGGTTACACAAACCGAACGTTTTTATAATTCCAAAACGGCCCAGGGAAACCCTCTTAATCCTAATAATTTGAACGGAATATGGGGGACTTTGTCCACTGCCAATGCAAATGCCTGGATGAATGAATATATTCTTACGTATAACAAAACCTTTGCGAATGATCATGTATTAACTGGCCTGGGTTTGTTTAGCCTGAATAAATATACATCGGACAGCAATGGTTTTTCCAGTAAAATGCTTCCCAACGAATCGCTGGGTATCGCCGGAATGAATGAAGGCGTTGCTTTTGATCCTGTTTCGGCTACCTCGGAAAGCACGTTGAGTTCGTACGCAACCCGCTGGGATTATAGTTATAAATCGAAGTATCTTTTTAGTGCGACTTTCCGGGCCGACGGTTCCTCCAAATTTTCGGACAAAAATAAATGGGGCTATTTCCCCGGGGTTTCGGCTGCCTGGAACATGGAACAGGAAGATTTTTTCAAAACGGCATTTCCTTTTATTAGTAACTCCAAATTACGGGTTAGTTATGGGAGCAACGGAAACAACCGGGTGGGAGATTTTGCCCGTTTTGCCCAGCTGACGCAAAGTCTTGACGGATATTCCTATAACAATCAAACACCAACCGGGGCCGTGTATGTTTCTGCTATGGCAAACGATGATCTGAAATGGGAAAAAACAACCAAAATAGACATTGGGTATGAGATCGGATTCTTCGAAAAACGGATCAACATGGAAATTGATTTGTACCGGAACACGACCACCGACCTGTTGCTGAATTCGCCACTACCTCCTACTACAGGTTTTAGTTCGACAATCAAAAATATCGGAAGCCTGAAGAATGAAGGATTGGAAATAACAATTAATACTGTTAATGTACAAAACCGTTCGTTCCGGTGGACCAGCAATTTTAATATCAGCTTCAATAAAAATAAAATTATAGAACTGACCAGGGGACAACAAAACCTGACCTATGTGGCAAAATACGAGTCGCAATATAGCACCCCCCTGTACATCTCAGAAATCGGTAATCCTATCGGGATGATGTATGGTTATGTCTGGGACGGAAATTACCAGTACGATGATTTCGACAACCCGTCGCCAGGAGTATATCTTCTCAAAAACTCGGTAACAACCAACGGGATGGCCCGGGAATCCATCCAACCCGGAGACATTAAGTACAAGGACCTGAACGGCGATTTAGTAGTCAACACGTACGACAAAACCATTATCGGGAGGGGACAACCCATTCATATTGGCGGTTTCCTGAATAACTTGGTATATAAACAATTCTCGCTGAATATATTTTTGCAATGGTCGTACGGGAACCATATCTACAATGCCAACCGGCTTGCCCTGGAAGGGAACAGCAACGGACGGCTAAACATGAACCAGTTCGCCAGTTACATCGACCGTTGGTCGCCGGATAACCAAACGAATAAAAATTTCAGGTCCGGTGGCCCGGGTCCTGTTGGTTATCATTCCTCCCGCGTTGTGGAAGATGGTTCCTTCTTGCGGTTAAAAACGGTATCGCTCGAATATTCCCTCCCCCGTCAAATTTGCAGCAAACTATTTATGAGAGATCTGACCCTGAACGTTTCAGCCCAGAACCTGTATACCCTGACCAATTATTCGGGACTTGATCCGGAAGTTTCTGTCAGCGGGAACAAAACATTAGGGCCGGGTTTTGATTTTTCAGCCTATCCTCAGCCACAGACTATTGTGTTTGGTGTAAAAGCAACATTCTAATTATAAGAACTAAAACTGAATAGTGATGAAAAAAATATATTGTTTGATCCTAACGACAGCATTTTTATTCTCCTGTACCAAGGATTTTCTGGAGACTGTTCCACATGATTTTCTGGCGCCTGAAACTTATTATCAGACGGAAGAACAGCTAAATTATGCCAAAGCCGGCGTTTACCATCATCTTGGAAGTTCTGATTTATGGGGTACAATTGCCAACTATTTGTTAGGTTTTTCTGCCGATGAAGGATACATGAACCGGTCGTCGCTGAATATAGGGCCATGGAACCTCAATCACGTTCCTTCTGATGGCTATAACCTGCGTTTCTGGAGAAATCTTTACTACGGAATAAACCGGGCCAATGTGGTTTTGGCCAATGTCGATAATAATACGGAATTAAGTCAGGAGTTTCGCGACCAGGTAAGGGGGGAAGTATTATTCCTCAGAGGATATTACTATTTTTTGCTTGTGCAACACTACGGTTCAATTCCCTTAAAAACAGGGCCTACAGTATCAGTTGAAGATGTGGACAGCCCCAATGTCGATGCAAAAGTGGTCTATGAACAAATTATAGAGGATATGACAGAGGCTGAAAAGCTGGTGAAAGATATTACTGAGATTGGTCACGGCGGTCAGGTTAGCAAATCTGCCGTAAGGGGGCTTTTGGCCAGAGTTAATTTGTATATGGCCGGAAAGCCTGTTAATGATATTTCAGGATATTCCGAAGCTAAAAAATGGGCAAAAATGGTGATGGATGATGCTGTGGCAGGCCATTCTCTGAATCCCGATTTTTCTCAGGTTTTTATTAATTACTCGGCGGATGCCTATGATATTAAAGAAAGTATCTGGGAAGTGGAGTTTTGGGGTAATCGGCTGGATAGTTATACTGAAACTGGTACTATTGGATGGCATAATGGCCCGGCAGTTTCCTCAGCTCAAACCAATACGGGCAGGGCTGACGCTTATATGAATATTACACCAAAAACATATAATGTTTTTGAGCCTGGCGATTTACGAAAATTCTGGAGTATCGCGTTTTTTACTTACAATTCGTCGGGAGCCAATGGGGCCAAAACATTTACGGCAGAGTCAACAAATGAAGCACATAAATTTACACGGTACCCCGCTAAATGGAGAAGGGAGCATGAAGTTTTATTACCGAAACATGCCACTACAACACCTCAAAATTTTCCACTTTTACGCTATTCCGATATACTGCTGATGTATGCAGAAGCTGAAAATGAGCTAAATGGGCCGACCCCTTCGGCGATTGATGCTGTCAACCAGGTACGGCAAAGGGCTTGGGCATCCGGAATTAAAAGCATTACTGTCACCAATGGAGGTTCAGGATACGCCAGCGCACCCACCGTTACTTTTTCCGGGAACGGGGGGGCCGAAGCTACAGCTGTTGTGACAAACGGCGCTGTAACCGCAATTAACCTGACCCGCGATGCCGCTACATTTTATAAATTAGGCAATTACTCATCGGCTCCAACGATTACATTAACAGGAGGCGGTGGTAGTGGTGCTGAAGCGGTCGCTGAAATATATACCAAAGAGGAAGCCAATATTAAACCTTCTGATTATGCTTCAAAAGAAAGTTTCCGGAAATTCATTATGGACGAACGGGTGCGGGAATTGAATTTTGAAGGAATGCGCAAATCAGACCTGGTCCGCTGGGGTATTTTTGTGGAAACCATGCAGGATATGGGAAACTATATTGCAGTTCAGGCGCCTACCGCCATTTATAAAAGAGCCTATGCAAATGCAGAGCCCAAGCATGTTTTAATGCCGATCCCTAGCGCTGAATTGAATGTCAATGAGGCAATTGTACAAAATCCGGGATGGGAGTGATCTTAGTATTAAATTCTTAAAACGAAGAATAATGAAAATTAAAATATTCAATTTAGTTATAGGCCTGATTGTAATAACGGGATGTAGCATGGAATTAGAGGTGGACGAGCCCACTCTCGATGTATCCGTTGAGTCAACTACAGTTCAGGTAGGTCAGGAAATTCTTTTCAATTTTGCAGGCCAAGCCGATAATATATATTTCTATTCCGGGGAACTGCTGAAAGATTACTCGTTCAAAGACGGCAGGATCATTCAGGTTGCCGACAGCGGGGCAGTAGTTTCTTTTACTTCGGCAGTAAGCGGGGGCACCCAGGAAAATCAGTTGTCAGTATTGTATTCAACCAATTTCAATGGGAATTACAATGATCTTGCCAGCGTAAAGGCCGCCACCTGGGTGGATATAACCAGTAATTTTAAACTGGGGACAAGCGCTACTTTCCTGGCATCGGGTCCGTTCGATATTTCCGAATTGATAGTGGCTGGAAAACCCATTTATTTTGCGTTTAAATATACGAACAGGCCCCAGATAGAAAACGGCTGGGCGCGTACCTGGATGATCCAGAATTTTACAGTGCTTAGCAAAGCAAAACTGGGAACCACTAATCTCACCGTTTACAGCCAGTTGTATGCCGGGTTCAGGATTGTAGATGAAAATCCGGAAAATGCCCCTGCCCGTTCCGTAATTACTACCTCAAGGGTTACCCTGCTGGGAAATATATACAAAGATCCCGCTGATCCGATATATGATCCGGAAAACCCGATTTACGACCCGGAAAACCCGATTTATGACCCGGAAAGTCCTGACTATAATCCAGACGCAGAATTGCCTGTTTTTGTCCCGTACGATTACAATAGTCCGTATAACGATCCCCTGAGTGAGAACTGGGCAGTCAGTGCTCCCATTCATATTGATAAAATTGATTTAGGCCCGGATAAAGCCACAGCTATAAAAAGCAAAGAGACCCAATCCGAAGGGTATAGTTATACCTATTCTGCACCGGGTACATACCAGGCTTACTTTGTTGCCTCAAATAATTCGATTGACTATAGCAAACAAATAGTCCGTAAGTTTGAGATTACTGTAATCGAATAGGGCATTGTCGAAGATTGAAACAGAGGAATGAAATGATGAGAAGAGGGGTGTTAATTACGATTGCTGGAGCGATGTTTCTTTCCCTGAGTTGGATAACAGTGTTTTCTCAAGATGAAGGAAATAAGATGCTTGCCGGTACGCTGGGGACGTATGCAAATCCGCCCCGGTTTACCGATAAGCGGGTTGATATGGACCGGCTGATTGCCGAACTCCAGGACTTGCAGGTGAATACTTATCACTGGTTGGTCCGGGAAACATACGACGATTTAACGGTGGTAAAAAAATTCCTGAAAAAAGCTGGTAAGGCTGGGATAAATGTATGGCTTACGATGGTGCCTCCATCAGAGTCGCCCCCGGTAACCAAAGTCGGATATTCGGAGCCTTACCGGCTCGATTTTGAGAAATGGGCTGTAAAACTGGCAAAGTTAAGTCGTTCAGAACCGAATTTGGTTGCCTGGAGTATCGATGATTTTGTACATAACCTGAATTACTTTACTCCTGAATATGTGGGGCGGTTTACCCGGATGGCAAAGCAAATCAATCCAGATTTCAAATTCGTCCCTTGTTGCTACTTCAAAAAAACAACTCCCGGGTTTGCTGCGAAATATGGCCCATTTCTCGACGGGATTCTATTTCCTTACCGAGCCGAATCGGCAGGCGCTAATTTGCAAGACCCGTCAAAAGTTGGGAACGAAATCGAACAACTTCGGAAAATGTTTGCACCGGGGTTCCCTATCATAATTGACATCTATGCTACACGGCACAGCCGCTTGGGGCCTTCAACTGCCGGATATGTCCGGGAAGTTATGAAAGAAGGTTTCAAATTTGCTGACGGAGTATTTATATATCGCCATCAGGATCCGGTGAACGATGCTGAAAAGTACCAGGTGATAAAAAAAGAGTTTAATGCTTTTGTCAATAAAAAATAATCTTTTCAGAAAAATGTATAACTACAAAAATTGAAATTTCATGAGACATTGTATTGTTTTTTCTATTGTCTTTATTCTTTTTTCGTTGGTATTGCATATTGCCTGTGCACAGGAAGAGGTACCTGTCCCGGCAGACAAGATGGATATTCACGGTGTATTGGGTACCTATGCAAATCCTCCCCTCCAGGCAAACAAGCGTGTTGATGCGAAGAAATTGATCCGTGAACTTCGCGACATTCATGCCAATACCTACAACTGGCTGATATGGACAAGATCGACCGATTGGGACGACTTAAAGCTTTTTCTTCCATTGGCCGAAAAAGAGAATATCCGGGTGTGGGTAACCCTTGTCCCTCCGACGGAGTCGAAGCCGATTGCAAAGTACTCTTCTGAACCGTTTGAGCTGGATTACGAACACTGGGCAAAGGAAATCGCTTTGCTAAGTAAGGAATATCCCAATCTGGCTGCATGGAGCATCGACGATTTTGTACACAATTTAAAATTCTATACGCCGGAATACCTGAAAAAGATGCTGGACAATGCATCGGCGATTAACCCGAAACTGGCTTTTATCCCCTGTTGTTATTATAAACAGATTACGGCGTCGTTTGTAGAGAATTATCGCCATTTACTTCATGGGATATTGTTCCCGTACCGCGCCGAATCGCATACCGCGAACTTGCAGGATTCGGAATACGTAGAATTGGAAATTAATAAGCTGCGAACAATGTTCGGAAAGGGTTTTCCTGTTTTTCTTGATATTTATGCCACTGCCCACAGCCGGTTGGGTGATTCGACCCCGGAATATGTGGGAGAGGTTATAACTGCAGGGCGTAAATGCGCAGACGGGGTACTTATCTATTGTCATCAGGACCCTAAAAAATCAGCAAAAAAATATCAAATGATCAAGAAGGGATTTAAATAGAATAACTAAGCCTGCCAACATGAAAAAAAGCAATTTATCCCGTCGTCATTTTATGAAAACGTCAGCAATAGGTACTATTGGGCTGGCAAGTAGCATACCCGCGTTTGAACAAACTTTTTTTGTTCAAAGTGCAAATGATGGGCTAAATAGTAACGTTGCCGGCAATGTCGCGTTTATTCCCAACCGCGTTGCCAGTTGGTGGTGTACCCTCGAAGATTTGCTTTGGCCACAAAAGAAAATTGTGGATAAAATAAAACGCAGGGCCGAGGGTTTTGCAAATGCAAAAATCGATACGGCAATCAATTTCGGGTTTCACATCCGTTTCGATTATTCCAATTATTTTGGCCAGTTGCACAGGTATTATGCCAATGTGTGCGACGAGTTACACAAACATGGTATTAAATTTATGGACCATTATTCATGTAACCATGTTGAAAGGCCAAGGGGAGATTCTGAATTCAGAAAACTGCACCGTAACCATCGTCACCATGTGTTGTTGTTCCACGATCCGGTGGCTGCCGAATATGCGTCGTACGAGGGACATTTCTTTAAAGATATATGTCAGGTCGACTTGCGTGATGGCAGTCGGGGATATGCGCCGCAATACCAGATGGAAGCCTTTTGCCACAATAACCCGGGCTTTCTCGATATGCACAAAAAATACCTGCAACGCCTTCTCCGCGAAGTCCCGTTTGATGCCTTTCAGATTGATGACATGTGTGATTATGCCGGCCTTGCAACCTGTGGGTGCCGGTTTTGCCGCGACCGGTTTAAACGGGAATACGGACAGGAACTTCCGGCATTGGACGATGTTTCTTTTTGGGGCGACACCAAAACAAAAAATGTATCGGCGTGGGGAAATTACGAAAATCCCGCGTTCAGAAATTGGGTCAATATGCGAGCCGATTCGGTTACCGATCATCTGAAAATGATTAAAAGTGTAATTAACGACAAACCATTAATGACCTGTTGTTCTTCGTCGGGACCAATGATTTTAAATTCAATTACGCTGAACCTGGAGCGGATGTCACCCTATCTCGACTTTTTTATGCTTGAGAACTGCGGTATAAATGTAAAAAGCGCATCGTGGATAAAAGCGGATGCCGAAGCGATGCATCAGAAAGATATGGCCCACAAGAAAGGGAATGCCCCTGCAATGGCATGTAGTTACACTATATACGAGAAGGGTGGTTACCTTGGTTGGGGACTAAGCCGTTTTTGGGGCGTGGCCAACTGGAGCAGCACCCTGAACGGAAGGATTGAAGAAGACCCGGAAGATATGATGGGAATAGAGGATATTGTAGGGCCGTTAAATAATTGGGAAGTAAAGAATAGTAACCTGAATTACAGAAACGGTTTCGATCTGGTTGAGCTCAGGCTGGTAAATAGCAGGTATTGCCGTGATAATGGATGGAGAGGGGACGATGGGCATGAGCAATGGGACAAGGCTGCTGCATGGTCTGCCTGGTTGGTCAAAAAAAATGTAGGCTATCGTTTTGTCCGTTGTGAAGAACTTGCTGATGCAGATGCGTTATGCCGCGAACATAGCCCGCTGGTACTTGATGGTATTGGGTGTGTTTCTGATGCTCAATTTAAGGCGGTTAAAACGTATCTTTCAAAAGGTGGTCAGGTATGGCTTGCATTACCTTTCGGAACTCACGACGAAAAAGGATTTAAAAGGGCAATCCCGTTGTCGGAAGAACTATTGAAAATGAAATTTAAGAATCTCTTTCTTATCGAAAGCGCCATTGTTTCGGACCCCTTAGGCAAACTGATACAGGATGGGGTTTTCAAACCGGTTATAAAACAACTTTCGGGCGATAAACGATGGGCGGTGAGGATAAGGTTACACGACGGGAAACCGGTTCTTCATTTTATGAATACGGCCCTTGTTGCAGTTCCGCACCCCTTTTTGAAAGATTACTCCAACAATCCGATTTTGAAGGACGTTGAATCGCTTAATAAAGACAATAATCTGGTTTACGAACTTGATGTTACAAAAATGACCTTGCCTGCGATGTTGGTCAGAAGTCCGGAACTCGGAGATAATGCGAGAACTGTTGATATTCGTACTGTAACGCGCGGAAAATCAACTATCCATGTAAACCTCGATCGTGTGAAGATATATGCAGTTGCTCAAGGTGGATAAAAATATGCTGCGAAAAACAAGTTCTTGTGTAGCTAATATTAGCAAAGAACCAGATAGTTATATTAATTTAGATAAGAAATTATAAATAATCACTACTATGAAAAAGAATAATTTATCACGTCGCCATTTTATTGGCACAGTATCGTTAAGTACGGTAGGTCTGGCCACATCGGGGGCAATACCTGTTATTGGAAAAACAACAGGCAATACAGGTAAGCTCGCCATTTTGGGAGGCGACCCGGTGCGCAAAAACAAAGCGTGGCCCAAATGGCCGCACGTTGATGAAACAATGATTACGCAACTAACCGAAACAACCAAAAGCGGTTTGTGGGGCCGTATCAATAATCCGAAAAATGGAACAGTTGCCCGTTTTGAAGAAGAGTATGCAAAAATGATCGGAGTAAAAGCATGCGTTGCGGTCGGGTCTGGTACCCAGGCATTGCATACCTCGGTCGAAGCGCTTGGCCTGGGGCCTGGCGACGAGGTAATTACCTCTCCTTATACCGATCCTGGCACCATTGCAGCCGTCCTCTCAGCCCGGGCGCTCCCTGTGCTTGCCGACATTGACCGGTATTCTTTTCAGGTCAACCCCGACGATGTAGAACGTCGGATTAATAAAAACACCAAAGCCATTATGCCGGTACACATGATGGGCCAACCTGCCGATATGGACCGTTTCCTTGAAATGGCCCGTAAGTACAACCTGTACCTCATCGAAGATGCCTGCCAGGCCCATTTTGCAAAATTCCGGGGTAAAATGCTGGGGACTTTAGGCGATGTCGGCTGCTTTAGCCATCAAACCTCCAAAGTGGTAGCATGTGGAGAAGGGGGCAGTATCGTCAGTAATAATGTCGAATTAATGGAACAGTGTTACACCATTCAGAACCATGGAACATCCAGAAAAGGCCGTACCGAAACGATCGGGCCAAAATACCGGATGAACGAATTTGAAGGGGCAATCCTGTTAGGGCAGCTCCCCACTGCACTTGAGCGTCATGCAATACGTAACAGAAATGCAAATTATCTTACTTCAAAAATTAAAGATATTCCTGGAATTACCCCTCAGAAATTATATGATGGCACGGAAGAAGGCTCCTTTTATTTGTATACAATGAATTACAACAAAGAGGCATACAACGGGGCCCCGAGGGGAAAATACTTTAAAGCGCTTGCAGCCGAGGGCATCTCACTGAGCCCTTATATAAAAAATGGCCTGCACAAAGAACCGTGGATCGACAATATTTTGAATAGGGAAGAATATCAGAAAATGTATGGAAAAGATAGGCTTCAACAATTTAAAGAAGAGATGGACTGCCCGGTGTGCGACCTTATCTGCGATGAGGAAATGTTAATGTTATGGGCATCAGGCCCACTGCTTGGCAGCAAAGAAGACATGGACGATGTAATCAATGCCATGATAAAAGTGTATGAAAATCGCGATAAACTGAACTCTATCTGATAAACGTATGGACATGTTTACATCCTGTCGGGTTTGGTGTTTCGTCCTGCTGTGTATTTTGTTCCCGGGAACCGGAACTATTGCAAAAGGTATAGAAAAGGACGTTGCGGGTGGAGAAAAAATTTCCGGCCTGAAATTGTCTGTTTTTGATATTGATGCGACACCGCCGGTTGGCAGCATGCTCGCGTACGACCGTATGGAAAACCGTTGGGACCTGGGTTTGAGGGCAAAAGGGATTGTAATTTCCGGGGCCGGGAAACCTGTCGTTTTGTGTGCTGTTGACTGGATCGGAATTGCCAATGAAAGCCAGGATGCTTTTAAAGAAGCGCTTGCCGAAGCAGCCAACACCACTCCCCGACGGGTGGTTGTCCATACCGTCCACCAGCACGATGCCCCTATTTGTGATTTTGGGGCTGAAAAAATTTTGCTGGATGCAGGGATGGAAACCCACAGCTTCGATGGCCGTTTTGCCCGGAACTTCATACAGGAATTGAAAGTGGCCGTGCAAAACTCGTTGACCAAAACTCAGCCGGTGACCCACATTGGCGTTGGAGAAACCCCTGTCCGGCAGGTTGCTTCAAACAGGAGGATAATCAACGAACAGGGGAAAGTGGGGACAATGCGGGGCTCTTCTTCCCGTGACCCGTTTTTGCGCGCCCAACCCGAAGGTCTCATCGATTCGATGGTCACGGTAATCAGTTTCTGGAACCAACAGGAACCGCTGGCCGTGATGAGTTACTATGCAGTCCATCCTCAGAGCTATTATCTGACCAAAGTAGCCAACCCCGATTTTCCCGGGCTGGCTCGTTTTTACCGGCAATTGGAAGTTCCCGATGCGCTGCATATCCATTTTAACGGGGCCGGAGGAAATATTGCAGCAGGGAAATACAACGACGGGGCTCATATAAATCGGGAAATCCTGGCCCGGAGGCTTGCCGACGGGATGAAACGGGCCTGGAAATCAGTTGAAAAAATTCCGGTTGCACCTTCCGATCTGAGTTGGGAAGTTGTCCCTGTTCAGTTGCCGGCAGCAAAGGATTCGCTGGCCGCGATTGAAAAACGGATGCGGACAATGAGCCCCCGGCTGCTTACCAACAACATGGGCAAACTGGCCTGGTGGAAACGCCAACAGGCTGGTAAAAAAATCGACATTGCCTGCCTGGGGCTTGACAATGCCCGGGTTTTGTTTATGCCGGGCGAATTGTTCGTTGAATATCAGCTCGCGGCAAAGGCCATGCGCCCCGATTTGAAAGTGGCAATGGCGGCGTATGGCGATTATGGCCCTTTTTACATTGGCACAAAAGAGGCTTATGAACAAGGGGGCTATGAGATTAAAGCGAGTCCTGTTACCGGGGATGTGGAAAATATACTGCTTTCGGCGATTAAAAAATTGCTGGAGGTTAAACAATAATTACTATGCCAACTAAACATTACCTTTTAACAATTGCCTTGCAGTTAATAGCTTTAACCCTGATAACCGGTTGTATCGGTACCGGCGACAATTCGGGAGGAAAAACAGAAAAGGGACAGATATCTGATTTCAGTCAATATACTGCTTATAAACAATTGATTGCCATGTATCCCGAGGATAACCAGGGACTTGGAAAAGAGAAAATATTTCCAACGACCGAACATCAGCCCATGACCTACGGACTTGTCCTCACTTCCGAGGTCCTTCATTTTCGGGCCACTCGTGGGGAGGAAAGTAAACGCCGCATCCAAAAGGCGGTACGTTGGCTGTTAGACAACCAGGATTTGGACCACGACGGGAAACCCGGCTGGGGCTTGCCCCAGGCATGGGATGCGTTCAGCGATGGTGCGATTAATCCTATAAACCAGCCTTATACGATCACAAGTGCGATTGTCCTAAATGGCCTGCTGGAATCGTTGGCTTTAAAAGATTTTTGGTCGGATTCAGAATGCGACGAAATTTTCATGGTCATGGCAAAAGTTGCGGTGAGATGGTGCAGCGAGATTTGGTCGGAAGGGTACAGTGGTGGTTATTTCTGGTATAGCCCCAGCCCGGTCGATGATATTTTCGCAGTCAATTCTCCATCTCTGTTTACCGGTAACCTGGCCCGCCTGCTTCACGATCACCCCGATGCGTTCACCCGTCAGGAGCGGCGCCTGGTGCAAAGCAGAGTGGATGGTATGGCCCGTGCGATTGTCGCTACCGTCGAATTGCGGCAAGATCTGCCGTTCTGGGATTACAGGCCGGGCCATGATCCTAAACGTGCAAACGATGTTCTTCACCATATTTACACGATACTGGGCATCGAAATGTACCGGGACTACGGTGGCCGGGTCAAGCTGCCATGGACTCGGGAACAGGCAATTGCATCCGTGGATCAATTCTGGAAAGATGGACAGATCATGGAGTTTCCGCAGGATATAATTTACACTGGTGAGCAAGTACGTTTCAATAGTGCACGTTCGTCTCAGTGGGGCGCCGGTTCAGTAGTAGCTGCTTATGCTTATTGGGGCGAGTTCGAGAAAGCAAAACAGGCGCTCGAAACGATTCAACGGGATTATGGTACATGGCCTCACCTGCAATTGTCCCCCGGACGTAAATCTGATGTGTTTTTCCCGCGCGACAGTTCTCATGTATTGTGGGGACAGGCGGTTTATCTGTTCTGCCAGTAATGCTCTAAACATAAAAGTAGGCCTGGTCTTAAATTGTTGATTTAATCGAAGCTTTTAATAATTAAAAAGTAGATGAAAATGAAAAAAATAGAACGTAGGACATTCTTGAAAAGTGCAGCCGCTGTCTCGGCTTTTACAATCTTGTCTCCACGGGTTGCATTTGGCTCTCAAAATAATTCGGCGATCCGCATCGGGATGATCGGATGTGGAAACAGGGGAACCGGCGTACTTACTGCCATGTCGAAAAACACGAATGTCAATATTATTGCGTTGGCTGATATTTTTAACGATAAGCTCGCAATGGCCCGGGAAAACTTAGGAAAATGCAATACCGCCAAAGGGTTTGCAGATATTCAGAAAGAAAATATGTATCAGGGGTCAAAGGCATATTTCCGGTTGCTTGAAAATAAGAATGTTGACGCGGTGCTGATTTCGACCCCGGCCTATGCCCATCCCGATATTCTGGAAGCGGCTGTTACTGCAGGGAAACATACTTATTGCGAGAAACCGGCAGCAATTGATGTTGCTGGTTGCAAACAGGTTTTTAAAATAAGTGAAACGGTAGGAAATAAGCTAAGTGTTGTCCTCGGGTTTCAAATCCGTTATGCAACTCCTTATGTAGAGATGGTCAGGCGGATTCAACGGGGCGACATCGGTGAGATGGTTTGTGTCCAGTTATATTATTTTTCATCGGGTACTGCTATTGTTCCTCATAAAGGTATGCCGGATGATGAAGCCAGAATCAGAAACCATTTTGTTTTCAATGAATTATCCGGAGGAATTTATTTAGATCAGGCGATCCATATGATTGATGTTTGCAACTGGGCTTTGCAAAGTAAACCTTTGCAGGCAATCGGGTCCGGCGGACGAAAAGGGCATTTGGATTTTGGAAATGCCTGGACCAACTATCAGGTTATTTACCAATATCCTGACGATGTAAATGTGGGTGTCCAATCGTCCAAAATCGGGCCAAGTTTTGGCGATGTTTGCGCCCGCTTTGTCGGAACTGAAGGGATTGCCGAAGCGCATTATTCCGGGGGCGTATTTATTAAAGGTAAAAATGAGTGGGATTCAGGAATTGTAAAATCAGGCGCTGATCTTAGTCCGCAGCAAATTGCCTTAGGCACTTCGCTTTCGTCGCTTGATGATGCCGATACGAATAAAGGCATGTCGTTCATTCACAGCATTGAAAGCGGGAATTACCTGAACCAGTTGGTTTCGGGTAGTGAAACCACGCTGAGCGCTATACTGGGACGCGAAGCCGCATTACAACAGAAAATGATTACCTGGGATGAATTGCTTTCATCCTCCGGGAAAATTGATCCGAAATTGAATCTGACCCAATTTAATAAGTAATGAATAAATAAAGAGGTAATAATGAAGCAGTTTCTTTTATCTATCATTTTCATATTCCTATCAGGTATACTTTTCCCCGGATTTACAGGTGGAAAAAAAGAATTGCCCGGTATTGCGGAAAGACAGGTCGAAATAAAATCTATAAAGTCAGTAAAAGACTGGCAAAAAGAACGCTCTATGGTGATATTGGCGATGCAGGAAGCCATGGGAAAATTACCTGAAAGAAGCAAAAAGAATGACTTTGACCTGATTGTCACCGATAGTGTATCCCGGGGCGACCATTACCGGCTGACTGTTAATTTTCTGGCAGCTGATAATGAAAGGGTCTATGCCTATCTTTATCTTCCCCTGATAACTGTTCCCGGCCAGAAATTCCCGGCTATGCTCGCGTTACATGGCACCGGCCCCCTCGGTAAGAAATATACCGATGGAGAAACAACCAAACCCAACAGGGCTTATGCAAAAGAGTTGGCCCAACGGGGATATGTTGTCATTGCCCCCGATTATCCAAGCATGGGCGAAGCAGCAAATCACAATTTTGAAACCGATCGGTACGAATCGGGGACAATGAAAGGAATTTTCAATCATATCCGATGTGTTGATTTATTGCAATCGCTTGCCTGCGTCGATACTGCAAAGATCGGGGTGATCGGGCACTCTTTGGGAGGGCACAACGCAATTTTTACAGGGGCATTCGATAAACGGCTAAAAGTGGTTGTTTCCAGCTGCGGATGGACATTGATGGATTACTACGACATTGGCGAGGCTGCCATTACAAAGTACGGCCATCGTCTCGGCCCCTGGGCGCAGGACCGATACATGCCTCTGCTCCGTACAAAATTTAATCTTGACCCCCAGAAAATTCCTTTTGATTTTGATGGCGTGATTGCGGCAATTGCACCCCGGTACTTTTTTTCTAATTCACCCGTGGGTGATTCAAATTTCGATGTGAATGGCGTAAAAGAAGGAATCGTCCGGATAACAGAGATATACCGCTTATTTAAAGCTAAAGATCATCTGCGGGTGATCTATCCGGATGCGGCGCATGATTTTCCTCCCGAAGCTCGTGAAGAAGCATATCGTTTTATCGATCAGGCGTTGAGAAGAAAGAACTAAGCAGAATAACGATTAAAAAATAAATAAACATACAATTATGAAAATCTCAAAAAAAGATTATTCAAGGCGCGAATTCATCAAGAAAAATTCACTGATAGGAGCGGGTACCCTGTTGGGCTTGAGTTCCGTACAGGGAGTTTTTGCTCGTACTTCCAATAGCGTAGAAGCGTTGACCCCAGCCATACTTGGAGGCAATGCCGTAAGGGGAAAAGGATGGACAAAATGGCCTTACTGGGATGCGGCTGCCATGGACGAAGAAGTGTTGAAAGTGGTCCGCAGCGGGGTGTGGTCGCGTGCCAATGTCACCACCGAATTTGAAAAACAATGGGCCGAAATATTGGGGGTAAAACGGTGCCTTGCCGTGGTAAACGGCACCAATGCCCTGATTGCCGCGTTGGTCCAGTTAGGGATCGGTGGCGGAGACGAAGTGTTGGTCCCTCCATACACCTTCATTGCCACAGTCGCTGCAGTGCTGAATACCGGGGCGATGCCCGTTTTTGTGGACGTTGACCCGGAAACTTTCCAGATAGACCCCGATAAAATAGAAGCCAAAATCACGTCCCGCACCAAGGCTATTCTTCCGGTCCATATATTAGGCTTGCCTGCCGATATGCCCCAGATTATGGCGATTGCCAAAAAACACAACCTTCTTGTGCTGGAGGATGCCTGTCAGGCGCATCTGGCTGAGATAAACCACCAGAAAGTCGGAACCATTGGCGATGCCGGTTGCTTCAGTTTTCAAAATTCCAAAAACCTGCCAATAGGCGAAGGTGGCGCTATTGTAAGCAATAACGATGAATTTATGGATCGTTGTTTCTCCTATAATAATTACGGAAATCCGTATGGTTCGATAGTTGGCGAAATTGGGGCCGGAACGTTAATGCTGGGTACGAAAATACGTACTACCGAATACCAGTCGGCAATAGGTTTATTGCAACTGAAACATCTGAAAAAACAGACGGAGACGAGAAACGAAAATGCGGCTTATCTTAAATCGAAAATACAGAATATTCAGGGGATTATCCCTTACAAATTGTACGACCATGTGACAAAGGCAGCATTTCACTTGTTCCCGTTCCGGTTTGTTCAGGATGAATTTGAAGGAATGTCGCGGGAAGTATTCCTTAAAGCGCTTCGCGCCGAGGGGGTTCCCTGTTCAGGTGGATATGCTACATTGAACAACATGCCGTACCTGAACCATGCTTTTCATACAAAAAATTTCCAAAAAATGTATCCGAAGAAAATGCTCGACTTCAACAGGTATCTGGCCAACAATCAGTGCCCGAATAACGATTTGTTATGCAACAGCCAGGCAGTATGGCTTACGCAAAACCTGTTGCTTGGCCCGAAAACCGACATGGACGATATTGCAAATGCAATAGAAAAAATAAGAAAAAATGCAGATCAGATCAAAAAGAAAATCCAGGTATGAAACGGACATGATTGGTTGAAAATCCAACAGCATTGAAACGCTGAATTAATAACAGAAACACGATTGAAAATTTATAAACATGAGAATCAGGATTTGTATAGTTCTTCTCTTAATAACCGGGATGTATGGTTGGGCAGGGAACAAGTCAGGGCAGACAGGATGGAAAGCCGGCGTGGCAAAATTGGTTATCACCCCCCAGGAACCATTATGGATGGGGGGGTATTCGGCCAGGGACAAACCGGCCGATGGAAAAATACATGATTTATGGGCGAAAGCCCTTTTCCTGGAAGATGCGACCGGAAATAAGGCCTTGCTGATTACCGCTGACCTGGTGGCTTTTTCGAAGGTTGTTTCCGACCGTATCCGCGATGGGTTGCAGGCCAGGATGGGTTTATCGAGGGCACAGATTATTTTGAACAGCTCGCATACCCACTCGGGGCCTGTCTTGTCTGAAGCGCTGACCGATATTTATCCGATGGATGATTTTCAGAAACAGAAGGTTGAACAATATACCGGTTGGCTTGTCGGCCAGATTGTAGAATTGGGGCAAAAAGCGCAGAAAGATGCAGAATTGGTGAGTGTGTATTCCCAGAACGGGGTAGTCCGTTTTCAGGTGAACCGGCGCCATAACGCGGAAAAGAAACTGACGGCACAAACTGCCTTGAGCGGCCCCAACGACTTTGCAGTTCCTGTTTTGAAAATCACCGATAAAAAAGGAAAGGTCAAAGCGCTGGCTTTTGGATATGCCTGTCACCCGACGGTATTGGGTCTTTACCAATGGTCGGGCGACTATGCCGGATTTGCCCAGATAGAACTTGAGAAAAAATACAAGGGGGCAACGGCCCTGTTTTTTCAGGGCGCCGGCGCCGATATGAACCCAATGCCGAGGCACACAGTTGCTTTGGCCCGGCAATTCGGACAAGAACTGGCAGCGGCTGTTGCCCGGGTATTGAATGAAGAGATGAAAGAGTTGGGCCCGGAACTGGCCACCGCTTATTCAGAAATTGACCTGGAACTGAACCCGGCGTTTTCAAGAGAAGAACTGGAACGCTTAAAAAATATGGAAAAAACCGATAAAGGATATTTAGCCTATAAAAGCAGGTGGGCCGAAAGAGTACTCCGTCAGCTTGACCAGAACGGGAAACTACCTGCATCATATCCCTACCCGGTGCAGGTTTGGCGCATGGGCGACCAGTTGCTGGCTGCTTTGGGAGGGGAACTGCTGGTCGATTATTCCATCCGGTTGAAAAGCATCCTGGGCAGCGAACTTTTCGTCCTGGGCTATTCAAACGATGTGATGACCTATATTCCTTCGGAAGCCGAGATACTGAGAGGCGGGTACGAGGTGGAATCCGCCCCGATGGTTTACGGAATGCCTTCCACATGGAAAACCGGTATCGAAGAAAAAATTATCGGGGAAGTGATCAAACAGGCGCAACAAATCAAGTCTTCGCCGAAATAGAAAAAATAAACAGATTATTCAACTAAAATAATGAAAGGTATACTTATGAAACGGACATTTTTATTTATTCCACTGATTTCGCTATTCGTAGTAATAGCCGGTTGTTCCGGTACAGGAAAAGAGGAAAAGGCAGGATCAGAAGGGAAAACAGGCAGACAATTGGTCGCTAAATCATATTATTCAGGATTTGAACTTGCCCATGATACTTACAACGCCATATCGGCGGCCAGCGACGGCAATATTTATTACGTACTTTCGTCGCAACCTCACGATGTGCCCGGGCAAATGTACATGTACGACACGAAACTTGACCAAACCATCTTTATCGCCGATTTGAATGAAATTTGTGGTGAAAAAGACACAAAAACCATTGCCCAGGGAAAAAGCCATGTCCGTTTTTATGAAAGCGATGGCAAACTTTATTTTTCAACTCATATCGGTTACTACGAAATGATTGACGGTATGGAATGCCTGCCGGTAAATGCCCCGGAAGGGTATTCGTTGTACACCGGGGGACATTTCCTGAGTTATGACCTGAAAACGGGTAAATTCGAGGATCTTGCAATTGCCCCTCATGGAGAAGGCGTACTAACCATGACCATGGACACCGAACGAAAACACATTTATGCTATCACTTGGCCAAAGGGGTATTTTGTACATTATGACCTGAATACAAAAAAACTGAATAATCTCGGCCTTGTTTCGGCCAACGGGGAAGGCGGAAAAGTAGGGGAAGATTACCGCGTATTATGCCGTTCCATGGTGGTTGACCCGCGCGATGGGCTGGTCTATTATTCTACTTCCGAAGGAGAAATTTTCTTTTATAATCCCCAGACAACCACGCTGCAAAAATTAGAAGACGTTTCCTTAAAACTTGATTATTTCGGGAAATACGACCCAACCCGTCCGGGCAATATGGGATATAACTGGAGGTCTGTTGTGTGGTACCCACAGGAGAATGTGGCCTACGGGGTTCATGGCAATTCAGGCTACCTTTTCCGGTTCGACCCGAGGGAAAAGAAAATCGAGATTGTTGACCGCATCACTTCCGAGCCATCGCAAAAAAGCGGGATGTTCGACCAGTTTAGTTACGGCTACCTGGGCTTTGACCTGGGCAATGACCGGGAAACCCTGCATTACCTGACCGGAGGCCCGATATACATTGACGGGAAACGAGTGAAAGGGCTGGATGAGATTGCAATGGGCGCTGCACGGGGGTTAGAAAACCTGCATCTGGTCACCTATCATATCCCTTCCGGGAAATATACCGATCACGGGCCAATTTTCTACGAAGATGGCTCACGGCCCACTTATGTGAACTCTATTGCGATCGACAAAAATGATAATGTTTATACCCTTGCGCGTTTTGAACATGAAGGGAAAATAGTGGAAGACCTGGTAAAGATTCAAGGGCCTTTTTAAAAACGCAAAAAAATGTACACAAGAAGGCCTTTCATAAAAAAAGCGTTGATGGGGACGGTGGCATTAAATTTTGCCCCGGCTCTGCTTCGTGCCGGTGCCCCGGGATCACATCCCCGTAATGATAAAAATCAGGATGTGATAAGGATTGCCCTGATTGGAAAGGGAAAGATGGGGACTTCTGATACAAGAACAGCGTTAATGACCGGGGGTGTGGAACTGATTGGCGTGTGTGATTTGTACGATGCACGTTTGCAGGATGCCCGTAAATTATGGGGAGATAAGATTTTGGTTACCAAAGACTATAAAGATATTCTTTCTATGAGTAATGTGGATGCAGTGATTGTTGCAACACCTGACCACTGGCACCAGCAAATTGCGATCGACAGCCTGAAAGCGGGCAAACATGTGTATTGTGAGAAGCCGGTTATCCATAAGCTGGAAGAAGGAAAAGCCTTATTGGAAGCCCAGGAAAAAAGCAATTGTTTGCTCCAGGTTGGTAGCCAGGGGATGGCTTCGCTCGGGAATAGAGCTGCACGTAAGTTGGTACAGGCAGGCGCAATCGGGCGGGTAAATTTTGTGGAAGCTCAGTTTTCGTCTACTCCACGTGCTTTATCTCAATTTGTTCCTCCTGACGATGCTTCGGAACAAACAATCTGGTGGAGCCGTTTTCTCGGGAATGCCCCTAAACGTGAGTTCGATCCAAGGCGTTTTTTTCAATGGAGAAGCTGGAGTGATTATGGAACCGGATTAGCAGGAGATTTATTCGTCCATGTTGTGGCAAGCATTCAGTACATTATGAATGCTTCCGGTCCCGAGAAAGTATATGCAACCGGCGGAATCCGCCACTATATTGATGGGTCGCGCGATACTCCTGATTTTATCCTGGGGTATTTCGATTATCCGGACAAGAATAATATGGGAGCTTTTACTCTTTCCGTAGGGGCCAATTGTGTCGATGGCGTTTCAAAAAAATGGGGCAGTACAGATTTTCGGATTGTAGGAGATAAAGGGACATTGGAAGTGGGTTGGGATAAAATTGTGTTGAAAACTTTAAATACTACTGATGAAAATTCTTTTGGATTATTGAAAGAACTCGGACAAGGGATCGAAATTCCACAGAAAATATCTTCGAATGAATTTATTTTCCAGACGGATAAAACCTATAAAGGTGGACATTACGACCACTTCAGCCACTTTTTTGAAGGCATCCGAAATGGGGCCCCGATCAGTGCTGACGCCCTGTTTGCCGTTCGTTCGGCTGCCCCGGCATTACTCTGTAATTTGAGTTATTTAAAACAGAAACCCGTATTTTGGGATGCTGAAAAATTGATATATAAATGATTATCCGATGAAAATGAAACTTCTTTCCATAGCAATTCTTTTTGTTGTGGTCGGTAGTATTGCAATGTCTGTTGAAGCTCAGTTGCCGGTAAAAAAATCGTCAACAGAAAAAAACAAACAGTTCAGGCCATACAAATTATCAAAGGAAGAAAGAAAAGACGGGTTCAAAATTCTTTTCGACGGGACTTCTATGTCGCAATGGACAAGTCCGAATACGAAAGATTATATACTGGAAGACGGGTGTATTGTTATGAAACCGTCCCGGAAAATAGGCGGAAATCTATACTCTGTCGGGCAGTATGACAATTTTGTACTCCGGTTTGAATTTATGCTTACACCGGCAGCAAACAATGGGTTAGGCTTGCGGCACAAAATGGTAACAACCCCGAAAGGGTACGATGGCATGGAATTGCAGATTTTGGACGATAAAGCTCCTGTTTACAAAGACCTGAAAACATACCAGTACCACGGTTCGGTGTATACCCTGATCCCTGCAAAAAGGGGATTCTTGAAACCCTTGGGGGAATGGAATTGCCAGGAAGTAACAGCTGACAGCGACCACATCAGGGTTGTTTTAAACGGGGAAGTGATTGTCGATGGATATTTGTCGGAAGCGGCAAAAAACCACTCGGAAGGGACTGTTTCCCCATCGGTATTTTATAAGACCGGGCACATTGCTTTCCTGGGGCATGGAGATGTGGTAAAATTCAGGAATATCAGAATCAAAAAATTACATTAAAAAAATAAAAACAATGAACAAACGAGATTTTATTAAAACAAGTTTCTTATTAATCATACTGATCGCATTCGGTATTCAGGCAACTGCACAACAAGCAGGAGAAGGGAAGAGGGTCGGGATTATCGGGTTGGACACTTCTCACAGCACTGCTTTTACAAAAGCGTTGAACGACCCTGCAGCCGGGAATAAATTTTTGGGTTATAAAGTAGTAGCAGCATATCCCCAAGGGAGCCTCGATATTCAGTCTGCTGTTGAGCGGATTGAGGGATATACAAAAGAGGTTCAGAAATATGATGTGGAAATTGTGGGCTCTATTGAAGAACTGCTCCCCAAAGTTGATGTGGTTTTGTTGGAAACGAACGACGGGCGCCGCCATCTTGAACAGGCTTTGCCCGTGTTGAAAGCCGGAAAGCGGATGTTTATCGACAAACCCATGGCGGCCTCGCTGGCCGATGCAATGGCTATATTTGAAGCTGCCCGGCATTATAAGGTCCCTGTTTTCTCCGCTTCATCGCTTCGCTACATTAAAGGGATCGACGAGGTTCAAAAAGGTGCCGCCGGGAAAGTGCTGGGTGCCGAAACATACAGCCCATGTAAATTAGACCCTTCTCATCCCGATTTCTTTTGGTACGGCATTCATGGTGTGGAAACATTGTTCACCGCAATGGGTACCGGTTGCCAGACCGTAGTACGTGTAACAACACCAGATACCGATGTCGCAGTGGGGACCTGGTCGGATGGACGGATTGGTTCGTTCCGTGGCCTGCGTGGAGGAAAAGCCGGCTATGGAGGTACAATTTTCGGCGAAAAAGCAATCACATTGCTGGGCACTTATAATGGGTATAATCCACTATTAGAGGAAATTGTGAAGTATTTCCATACGGGCGTCATCCCTGTTCAGGAAGCCGAAACCCTTGAGATACTGGCTTTCATGGAAGCTGCCGACCTGAGCAAGAAAAAAAGCGGCGTTCCGGTTGCAATCAGCGACATTATGGCGAAAGCTGCCAAAGAGAGCAAAAAGAAATTGAAATTGGATTAATTAAAATAAGATCATGGGAAAAGGCAGGAGAGAATTTATAAAAACAACGGTGGTCGGTACTACGGCATTGTCGTTTGGTGGCATTCTTCCGGGTTTCAGCGCCCAAAGCTACCGGAATATTTCCGGGGCGAACGAGCGGATCAACGTGGGAGTGATGGGCGTTAACTCGCGGGGAAAAGCATTAGCTGATAATTTTGCCATGCAAAAAAACTGTAACCTGGTTTATATCAGCGATGTGGATAACCGTGCTACGGAGAAATGCATCGATAGCGTTTTTAAGATTTCCGGTTCACGTCCTAAAGCATCGCCTGATTTTAGAAAGGCGCTGGACGATAAAAGTTTAGATGCAATGGTGGTGGCCACGCCCGATCATTGGCATGCTCCGGCAGCCCTGCTGGCCATGAAGGCAGGCAAACACGTGTATCTCGAAAAACCGTGTAGTCACAGTCCCGAAGAAGGGGAAATACTGGTGCAGGCCGCCGGAAAATACAACAAAGTATTACAAATGGGGAACCAGCGCCGTTCGTGGCCGAATGTAATTGCAGGCATTGAAAAAATCAGATCGGGGGTAATTGGGAGGCCATATTTTGGAAAAAGCTGGTACACCAATAAACGGGGACCGATTGGTGTCGGAAAAGAAATGGCTGTTCCTGAATGGCTAAACTGGGAACTTTGGCAGGGACCTGCACCCCGGATGCCGTTCAAAGATAATTACGTACACTACAACTGGCATTGGTTTTGGCACTGGGGAACCGGCGAAGCGCTGAACAACGGGACACACATGGTCGATTTGCTGCGTTGGGGAATGGATGTAAACTACCCTGTCCGGGTTAGTTCCAACGGAGGGCGTTTTCATTATCAGGATGACTGGGAGACTCCCGACACACAGGTGATCACTATTGACTTTGCTGAAGGTTTTACCATGACGTGGGAAGGCCGTAGTTGCAATGCCCGCAATATCGAAGGGTCTTCGGTCGGGGCAACATTTTATGGTGACAAAGGGTCGATGCAGATTTCCGGTAGAAATGGCTATACCATCTTTGATATTGATGGAAAAGAAGTAGAATCTTTACAGGATAAAGAAAAAATTGATCCGCGTAATGCAGCCAGTCCTGCCCAGCAATTAGATGCCCTGCACATCCAGAATTTTTTCAGTGGTATCACAAAGGGGGAGAAACTACGTTCCGATATTGATTCGGGACATAAAAGCACCCTGCTGGTTCAGTTGGGGAATATTGCCCAACGTGTAGGCCGTTCGCTTGATATTAACCCCGCTAACGGACATATACTGAAAGATAAGGAAGCAAAAAAGCTGTGGTCGCGCGAGTACGAAAAAGGTTGGGAAATGGTATTGTGATAATGAGGATTAAGAATTGTTTTTGGAATGAAAATAAAACAAAATACATACACCCGTCTTCAGTTTATTTTTTTGGTGCTGTTACGGTTTCTGACAGGCTGGCACCTCTTGTATGAAGGAATTGCCAAACTGATGAACCCCCAGTGGTCGTCGGCCGGCTTTCTGAAGGAATCACAATGGATATTGTCAGGCTTTGCCCGCTGGGTAGTTTCCGATCCTGCCATCCTGAACATAGTCGATTTCCTCAATATATGGGGGCTCATCGCTATCGGGCTGGGATTGATTATGGGGCTTTTTTTCAGGATTGCGGCTTTCTCCGGATTCCTATTATTGATAGTATATTATTTGAATTGCCCGCCACTGGTCGGTCTGGAGTATTCGCTGCCGACTGACGGGAACAACCTGATTGTAGATAAAACCCTGATCGAGGCATTTGCCCTGATGGTACTGGCGTTGTTTCCGACCAACAAAATTCTGGGTTTGGATATTCTTATCAAAGGTCGAAAAAAGAAGGAAGGAACAAGCAAATGAATGAGTTGATAAATGACCCTAACAGGCAGGAAAAAGAAAGTTCCGGCAACAAAAAAGAATTGCCCCGGCGCACTGTGCTGAAAGCATTGGCCGGAGTGCCGGTGTTGGGATTGTTGGGTGCCGGCTTACTTGAAAAAAGAAGTTATGATCATGCCAAAAGGAGCTCAATTATAAAAGAATTGGGATTGGATTCACTGGAATCTCCGGTTTCCGGTTATGGTACAGAGGGACCAAAGGGAGATATGGTCCGTGTGGGCTTTATCGGGTTTGGCACCCGTGCCATGCAACTGGCCAATGCCCTTGGGTTTATGCATCCAGGTGATGTGAAAACCCGGCAGCAGCGCAATACACTGGACAGCTGGCTGCAACAGGAATATCTGAATGTTGCCGTGACAGGGATTTGCGATGTTTTTGATTTGCACGCGGAAAATGGATTGGCTGTTGCCGCGAATGACATTCGCCCCGGGGGAAAAGATGCCATGCGCTTTCCTGTAAAACGGTACCGTACCTACCAGGAAATGTTAGCCGACAAAGATATTGATGCTGTAATTATCGCAACCCCCGACCATCATCATGCCCGGATGTCGATTGATGCGGCCAAAGCCGGAAAACATGTGTACTGCGAAAAAAGCCCCGCCCTACACGAAGAAGAACTGAACGAATTGTACCATACCGTAAAAAACAGCGCCATTGTTTATCAATTAGGGCACCAGATTACTCAAAGCGTTGTTTTTCAGCAAGCCCGCGAAATTATTAAAAAGGATATTCTGGGGAAAATTACATTAATCGAAACTACGTCCAACCGAAATACAGCCAATGGTGCATGGATCAGGCACCTGGATGCAAAGGGAAACTCCAAACCGGGCGACGAAACCACCATCGACTGGAAACAATGGCTGGGGGAAACTCCCTATCAGCCATTCAGTACCGACCGGTTTTATAATTGGACCAAATGGTTCGCTTATGACACCGGCATGATCGGGCAATTATTTACACATGAGTTCGATGCCGTAAACCAGTTGTTGCGGATTGGTATCCCCCGATCGGTGGTTTCTTCCGGAGGAATTTATTACTGGAAGGATAACCGTGAAATGCCCGATTCGTTGCATTGTGTTTTTGAATACCCCGATCGGGAATTGACCCTGCTGTACAGCGGTAACCTGGCTTCGGGCCGCAGCCGCGGAAGGGTGTTCATGGGGCACGACGCTTCGATGGAACTGGGAAATAATATCGTCATTCATGCCGACCGGGATTCTACCCGTTATCAGCAGGCGATCAAATCAGGGCTGATCGAAACCGGTTCGCCAATGCTGACATACAATCCTGCGGCAGGACAGGTTGATGCAGTTACTTCGGCTTCCGAAAAATACTATGCTTCGCGCGGGTTGACCACCACAACCATAAATGGGCGCCCGGTTGATGTAACGCACCTGCACCTGCGCGAATGGCTAAATTGTATCCGTAACGGGGGAACACCCAGCGCCAATATCGACAGGGCTTATGAAGAAGGCATCGCCTGTATTATGGCCCACCTTTCCTATGTTGAAAAACGAAGAGTGGAGTGGAACGTGTTAGAGAAAAAAATTAGTTAAAAGAGAATCAAAAGAAATTATATCAAAATCATGGGAAATATAAAAAGTCAGACAGATGAAAAGCCGAAAAGAGATTGGACTACAATCATCTCGGTAGCAATTATCGGGGTAATGTTTTTTGTTTTTGGTTTTACCACCTGGATCAATGCAATTTTGATCCCCTATTTTAAAATTTCATGTGAATTGAACAATGTACAGTCTTTGTTGGTCGCTTTTGCTTTTTACATCGCTTATCTGGTGATGGCAGTTCCGGCAGCTCATTTATTAGAAAAAGTTGGGTTCAAGAAGGGGATAATGATTGGCTTCTGTATTATGGCAGTGGGGGCACTCATTTTTGTACCCGCTGCATTGACCCGTACTTATGGAATATTCCTGGTCGGACTTTTTTCAATCGGAACAGGATTGGCCATCCTTCAACCGGCGGCAAATACGTATATTACGATGATAGGCTCGCACGAAAGCGCCGCGCAAAGAATGAGTATCATGGGGGTTTGTAACAAAACAGCCGGTATTATTGCCCCATTGTTACTGGCTGCTGCAATACTCAGGCCTACCGACTCGGAACTGTTTAGCCAGATACCGTTCATGGATGAAACTACTAAAAATGCAGTGCTGGATGAATTGATCCGCCGCGTTATTGTGCCATATTCTTTAACGGCAGTGGTACTTCTTCTTCTTGGGTTGATGATCCGGTATTCCATTCTACCTGAAATAGATACAAATAAAGAAAATGCAGAGGTAGCCACTGCAAATTCAAGCAAAACCAGTATACTTCAGTTTCCACATTTAATTTTGGGGGCTGTGGCAATATTCTTACACGTTGGTTCTCAGGTTACAGGCATCAATACGATAATCGGTTATGCCCAGTCGCTGGGCCTTCCGCTGTCCGAAGCCAAAGTATTCCCTTCGTATATTTTAGGTATCACAATGTTTGGCTTTTTACTGGGAATTGTCCTGATCCCGAAATTTATTAAGCATCTCAAGGTGCTGCGAATCTGTACCACCTCGGCAACTGTACTGACCATTCTGTTTTTTATAGTGAAAGGTCAGGTGACTTTTTTAGGCCATACTACTAATCTTTCAATTTGGTTTCTTGTTATACTGGGACTTTCCAATTCATTGATGTGGTCGACAATATGGCCGCTTGCGCTGAATGGATTAGGACGGTTTACAAAAATGGGAGGTTCCATTCTGATTATGGGATTATGTGGCAGCGCCATCGTTCCGGTGATTTATGGATACTTTGCGGATCAAGCCAATACACATTTAGCATATTGGGTGCTGATGCCATGTTATATCTATTTGGTTTATTATGCTTTTTACGGATATCGTATAAAAAGCTGGACCCTGAAAAGTAAGCCGGTATTGAATGAACACTAAAAAAAAAATATGAACACTGAAAATAAACGATTAAAGATAATCAACGGAAAAATTATTACTCCATACCGGATTATTGAGAACCATGATCTTTGGGTTGAAAATGGATACATTGTCGGGATTGAACCGGAAAAGAAACTCTTTGGCAGGGCACAAACGGTTGATGCAGAAGGAAGATACGTCGCTCCGGGCTTTATCGACATGCACACCCATGGGGCAGGAGGCCACGATTTTATGGATGGTACGCTGGAGGCATTTTTAGGCGCAACCGAAATGCACGCCCGTCACGGTACAACTTCGTTGGTACCAACTACCCTTACAAGTAGTATGGAGGAATTGAAACATACATTGTCGTTGTTTCGTGAAGCTTCAGAAAAAAACGAGAAGGGGGCCCAAATGTTGGGGTTGCACCTCGAAGGACCGTATTTCTCACTAAAACAATGTGGGGCACAAGATCCGAAATTTATTCATGATCCTGACCCTGCTGAATATGTCCCGATTGTTCAGGGTTCAAAAGATATTATCCGGTGGAGCGCTGCGCCTGAATTATCAGGTGCAATGGAGTTCGGACGGTTTATGGCAAGACATGGGATTTTACCTTCTATTGCCCATACCGATGCTATTTATGAAGAGGTTGCAGAGGCTTTTGAAAACGGGTTTACACATATCACGCACCTGTATTCAGCTATGTCGGGGGTCACCCGCCGCAATGCTTTTCGCTACGCAGGGGTGATCGAAAGTGCTTTCCTGATTGACGAAATGACGGTGGAAATCATTGCCGACGGGGTTCATTTGCCAAAGAGCCTGCTTCAGCTGATTTATAAGATTAAAGGGGCCGATAAAATTGCATTGATAACCGATTCGATGAGAGCTGCCGGGATGCCCGAAGGGCCAAGTATACTGGGGAGCCTTACAGCCGGACAGGAAATTATTGTTGAAGACGGAGTTGCCAAATTGCTTGACCGTACTGCCTTTGCCGGAAGTGTGGCCACCGCCGACCGACTGGTACGAACAATGATCAATCTAGCCGGGATAAACCTTATTGAAGCCATCCGGATGATTACTTCCACTCCTGCCCGAATTTGCAGAATATCGGAACAGAAAGGCAGTATTGCTGCTGGCAAACAGGCCGACTTGGTGATTTTTGATGAGGAAATTAATGTAAAAACAACCATTGTTAAAGGAGAAATTATTTACTCTCAATGATATACACTGAAAATTATATCCATAGAAAGATTTCAAAAAAAGAGACGAAGTAAAAAGTATTGCCCGGCTACCTTCAGAATTTTCAAAATAAGGCGTAGTTCAGAACAAATATTTTTTACGTGTGAATTGTGCAGAATGAAAAAAATTGGAATTAAAAACTTAAATATTTTCGAGTGAAAAAAGAATTTTGTATTGACCAATTGCATGTATGTGCCTTTGACTCCCGTATGGAGATGGGTAAATATGCAGCACTGAAAGCCACAGCGGAAATTATTTCCATGCTTCGATCCAAAACAAACTTAAATATCATTTTCGCGGCAGCCCCTTCCCAGGATGAGTTTCTGAAAGAGCTGATCCGGCAACCGGAAATCGACTGGACCCGGATTAATGCTTTCCACATGGACGAATATATCGGCCTGCCGGCAGATGCCCCTCAAAGTTTTGGGAATTATTTAAAGGTACGGGTTTTCGATAAGGTCCCGTTTCGCACTGTTAGTTATATCGGGGGAATAGGCCTTTCGCCGGAAGAAACATGCACCCGGTATGCAAACTTGCTGAACGAATTTCCGCCAGACATCGTTTTTATGGGAATTGGAGAGAACGGGCATATCGCTTTTAATGATCCTCATGTGGCCGATTTTGACGATAAAGCAACGATAAAAATTGTTGACCTTGATCTGGTTTGTCGCCAGCAACAAGTGAATGATGGCTGCTTCAGCAAATTGGGACAGGTACCCGAACAGGCGATCACCCTGACTATCCCGCTGCTGATGGGTGCATCACGTATCTTTTGTATTGTTCCGGGAAAAACAAAAGCACAGGCTGTTTTCAATACAATCAATAAGGATATAATTGAAGAGTACCCGTCGACAATTCTCAGAACACACCCGTCGGCTGATCTTTTTTTAGATAACGAAAGTTCGGTAATGGTGCGAAATAGTTTTGAGAAAAAGTCTTTGATTAATTGATTTTTATGTGTTGTATGAAATGAAGATTATTCTTACAATAATAATTCAGATGTCCGTTTTTATGGCACTGAATGCTGCCGAACGCCCGGACCGTGTGATCCTTTTCATGATTGACGGACTTCATTGGGAAGCGCCTCAGAAATTGGATATGCCATTCTTCAATTCCTTGGTACGGGAGGGGACATACGTACAAAAGTCATATATGATCATCCCGCATCATCCGACTATCGGGGATTACAGCAAATTTAACAGCTGCTCTTTTCCCAACCCGATGCTCCATACCGGAAGTGTTTTTATGAAACCTGACAACCGGATGGTACAGGAAGTGATTTCTCCCCAGAAACAAACGGCATTTGTAGTAAATGTTGCAGATTACCGCACGGTAAGCAGAGGGTTTACTACAAGCATAATGGACCCGACCCTGAATGACGATCAGGTAGTGGAACAGTCGATCGCGTTGTTAAAAAACCAGGAACCGGTTTTTATCCGGATACACCTTCAGACCCCCGGGGTGCAGGGACGTGTCGGCGTGTATGGGAGCACTCCGGATAAACCTTATTACCGAAATATTTTTGGCAATGGTTCGCCTTATGCAAGTTCGGTCGAACATGCCGATAAATTGCTCGGGGAACTGATTGGTTTCTTGAAAAAATCAGGAAAGTGGGAACGAACGGTATTGATTGTTACTTCGGATCATGGCCAAAGCAAAATTGGCTGGCACCCCTTGTTTGATGAAGACAGCTGGACAACCCCTTTTATCATTACAGGGCCGGGCATTGCCAAAGGACGGGAATTACCCTACCTCGAACACACAGATATTGCTCCGACCATTGCCTGGATTTTAGGGGTAAACCCTCCCAATAACGACGGCGGTTGCGGAAAACCCGTAAAAGAACTGATGCAGCAATACGATGCTACCGGTTATCATCCGTCCATGTACATTAAAACGATCAACCAGCAAATAAAAGAGTTCAATATATTGAAGTCCAGAATGATATTAGAAGCTGAGGATAACAGACATCTTTCCAATGTCATTGCTTCATTGGAAAACGAACTTCTGACCCCTGAACCATTTTATCATCAGGACCGCATTATGGATTGGCATAAAGCAGGTTCTGTTGAACATCTGATCGGTGCAAATGATAAAATATTGAAGCAAATGCGGGCCGATCTTTCAAAATAATGGATGCTTTTTATTGTGTGACAAATTTCTGTAAACTAATACCTGACACTATTATGAAGAAAAATTTCCGGATGACAACAGGCATGATAATAGCCATTTTTCTTTTTTGGATTATTATATTGATTTCGACAAATACCAAATCCCAACCGGTAACCGGAGCTTTGATTAAACAACAATTATTTGAAAAAATGTTCGGTGACAAAGTACAGTTGGATACGGACATGGTACAAAAGGTAAAAGCTGATATGCACGGGAAACGCCATTATGTGGATGTCGATGGGAATGGTAAACCCGAAGAAGTCTGGTTTATTGATACCGATCCCCGTCACCATGCCGATAAAAGGCCTATGCTGGTCCGTGTATATGATGAAGATGGTGATTTATCGGTCGGTAAAGAACCCGATCTGGACAGCGACTTGTATATTGCCGATTGGAATGCCGACGGGCTGGTCGATGCAGCAGTCGATTACAGGGATATGGACGGCGATCAGGATGTGGATGAGATGGAACTGTATTTTTATGGCAAGTTCGGAAAAGAAGAATGTTTGAGGATTTGGTGGGCCAGGGATGACGGCGACGATAATTTACTTTGGTACACGGTTAATTATCAATATTATCAGCGCCCATGTCAAAACCTTTCCCACTTTGGGGGCGACGAAACATTCAATTATCTGTATTTAACGCAAACAGCCGATAAGATAATGCCCATTTTCGAGAACCCATTCCTGTTTTACGACCACGACAAAGACGGGGTCACCGAAGATGTTATCCGTATAGAGGGAGTGGGCGATACGCTTCATTACCTTCGCTGGAGTTTTGATGCCGATAAAGACGCCACGATC
The DNA here is from genome assembly GCA_034003625.1 of Prolixibacteraceae bacterium. Taxonomy (GTDB): domain Bacteria; phylum Bacteroidota; class Bacteroidia; order Bacteroidales; family Prolixibacteraceae; genus GWE2-42-39. Next base: position 125,817 of record JAVEYG010000001.1, read on the forward strand.
GGTCAGCCGCGCGATTTCGATGTAACAATAGCAGCCTGTGGCCCCGGTTGGACCGAAGAAAAAAAGAGGGGGAGTGATTTCAACCTTGTTGTCAATGAAGAAATTGGTGATATCCTGACTATTCGCGGGAAAAAAACTCTTCCGATATTGAAAAGGTCTGTCGCACCCGGTTTCCTGAATGATGTAACCTGGGCCCGGGTACAGATGACCTGGGACGAAAACGACCTGAACAGGGCTGCAATTGTCGTTGATTCATTTGAACGGTGGGAAGGGATTATCGCTCCTGAAAATAAAGAACCAGGTTTTTACTTTCCTCAAATAGGGGGACCAGTTTGCAGCGTGTTCAATAAACGTACCGAAATCGTGCTTTCTCCCGGGGGGCCAACTGAATATTATTTCAGTCCTGCCGATAACCGGATACACCTTCGTAATTGCGACAGGGCTTTTATCAGGGTCGATTTTAATTACGACTCTATTGCTGACATGAATTATAACTGGTACGATACCAATAAAGACGGGCTGCTTGATAACCTCACTATTGATGTTGATGGCGACAACCAGGTTGACGATTCCTATAATCTCGATGTTTCAAACGTAAAATCGTTGAACTGGGTATTCGGGGAAGTAAATTCTGTATTCGGGGCTGTGGTGAAAAACGAACCTCCAAAACTTTATCTGCTGAATAAATCACTTCGTGCGGCATTGGAATCGATTGACAAAAGCACAGCGCAGGAACCAATATGGGATATGCTTCATAAAAAGATGCGTGCAGGGGAACAGGTTTCTGATGATATTGCCGACCGGCTTATCAACAGCGATGAAACCCTAATGTATTATTTGCGTTTGGTGCGTGACCGGCAAATAGCCAAACTTAAAAAAGTACATGCCGGGAACAAATCGTTCTGGAAGGCGTTTGAAGCAGCACGAGGAAAAGATGACAGTAAAACCCTAACCAACATGTTGGTTAAAACATTTAAACTTGCCCCACCTGTCCAGGATTACGAAAGCTGGATTGCATCACTGCGGAAAAAAGATGATGGTCCATTAGTTGCCTGGGACAACCAATGGGTGCCTCCCAGCTGGATATGGGAATCAAAAAAATCGGCCTTCCGCCTGTATGACGGTCATTTGGACATGTTTGGAAAGCGGGAGGAACAATTGGTGCTGCCTCTTTTCCAGAAAGGGCTTAGTTACCATATCGACCAAAGTTGGGGAATGGACATTTTGCATGTAAACAAAACCTCGGGCTGTGGCGGGTTGACACTGTATGTTAATGGAGTACCATATCCGGTCCGGAATGAAAAGGCGCCGGGCGACCCGACATTTACCGGACGGTTAGTGGAGGAAACCGGTAACAAAGTAACCATTGAACTGTTGGCAAAGGGCGTTGGCCCTGCCGATGCCCCATATACTGTGAAATGGCGGCCTTCGGCTCTTGCCGGTCGTGCCGATTCGCCGCTCGAAGTAATTGTTGAAGGCGGAAAACAATCTGACAAAATTGAACTGGGCATTGGCCTTACCCGGATGAATGACGAGACTTTTATTTCCGACACGAAAAATGGCATCATTTGTTCGTGGGGATTTCAGGAGCCGGGAATAGGGTGGATCGGAATAGGGGTTGTATATCCGGTCAGTCAATTTGTTCGTGTGGACACCCTGTCTGATGAGCATCAGGTAATATTGCGTTGCGAAAAAGGAAAACCGATGGTGTATCACATCCAGGGCGATTGGCTGCGCGGACACCAGTTTCCCTGTTGTCCGGCGGCTGACGATTGGTACAACAAAATGAAGAAAACTGCAGCAATGATAAATTTGTAGTAAATCTTGCAGTGCGGGAGATAAGAGCCACGGGGTTGATCACTGTCGACAAATGTTTTAAAATCTGGCTCATTCCAGATTTTTCTCACTTAAACAACTTCTTCAGTTCATCTCCGATCTTTTTTACCTTTTCCTGGATTTCCTGAGCCCCGGCTTTTTTCACTTCGTCCATGATCTGTTTCCGGGCAGCGTCCAGATCAACCGAAACATTCGGGTCCTTTACAGGGCCCGTAATTTTTACGCCCACATCTACTTGCTGAATATTTTGAGAACCGGGCACGAAGCCCAATCCTTTGTTTATATCGTCGCCCAGATCAGCACGGTTAAGCTTGAACCCAAGCAGAAAATCAAGTTCGCTTTTCACCGATACTGTTCCCTGGATGGTGGCTTCCTGATCGGCAATTCTGGTTTTAAAAGGGTTCACTTCCAGATTGCCTTTATCAACACTGAAACGGGCTGTAAAATCATCCACTCTCACATTTTTCAATTTCTCCGATTTAATGATTCCTTTCAACTGGCTGAATGTCGGGTTATCGACAACCATCAGCTGTTGGGTATTGAAAAGGCCGGAGCCGTCAAGACTGGAACTGATCAGTTCGAGTTTTTCGTTCATTTTACCTTTCAGGCTGAACCTGGTCGAAATTTTTCCCTGGCTGCGTGCAGCGATCGGCAAATAACGGCGTATCATGTTCAGCGACTGGTAGGCTGATTGCACATCAAAATTTTCCACATTCAGTTTGAAATCAAAATCGGGCTGCATCTGCTCGTTCCCGGTGTATGAACCATTAACAGTAAGCTTTCCCTGCAACATTTCCATATCAAGATTGGTCAATTCAAGGGTTTGGTCATGAATGGCGATCAGCCCGCTGATTTGTTTCATTTCCATCCGGTCGAAAACGGCCTGTTTTATTGCCGAACGAAATTTCATATCCATACGCCCCGGTACGTGAAAAGCCAGAATGGAATCAGTTGCCGGAACCGAAGGCTGGACAACTGCCGGGCCGGGTTCTTTTTCAATCTGCGGGAGCCGGATAGCAGCCAGTTCTGTCAGGTTGATAAAATCAGAGTTCAGCGTAAAATCGCCTCTCAAAGTTCCATTTTTCAGGAAATAGGGCAGATAATCCGTAAGATAACCGCTCATTGAAAAATGGCTTTGTCCAATATTTCCATTCAGACTTTTCACTTCCACTTTCGGGGTAGTAAACTGCACTACCCCGGATTGAATATTGAGCGGCTGTTTCAATGCTTCTGAACGGTATACAAAATGATCGAGGATAATTCTCCCATTCGATTTGAACCGATCATAAGCCGAGTTGCCGATATCCGACTGGCGGCCTTCCAACGCAAGGTCGGCGTTCAGTTTCCCCTGTAAATCGACGCCTTCCATTGGGATGGTCTTGTTCAAAACATTAAAATCTATTTCTCCCTGTAACCTGGCGACATACACCGGATCGCTCACCGGAGTAGTAATTTTCAACTGCATATTCACCGGCATACCACGCAGCGATGCCGATGCCTTTGAAACATCGGCCACCAGATCGTCGAAACCACCCTGTGGTTTGCTAATCACGGCGCCCAGATTGATCTGTTCAATTTTCTCAGGCAGGTCGGTATATTTAAAAATCCCATCGGCAATTTCAACTGCAAGTCGAAAAGCCGGATAATTTTCTTCATGATACCATCCTTTAAAACTTCCGGTAATAATGGCTGTCCCTTCTGCCTGAACTTTTTCAAGATACGGTTTGTAATCAGCCGGGACCATGTTCAGCAAGGCTTTAAAATCCTTGCTGTTATTCGTCAGGTTCAAATCAAAATACATACTGTCGGAAGGTATGGAAAATGAACCGTCCACATCCAGTTGAAGGTCATTCAGCCAAACTTTTCCTTCGCTGAAAATAAAATTTGTTTTTTCGGAATCGAACAACATCTTACTGGTTGCCCGTACCTTGGTATTGGAAATATATTTTACCGAATCGTATTCAAAAACCATTTCTTCGGACTGCGCTTCAATATCAAAATTCATCCGGTTACCGGCAATTTCTCCTTCTGATTGTGCCGATGAATTCTTCAGTAGGAACAACATTCCTGAAGGCACATCAACATATGTAAGGTTCAGGCCGGAAAGCTGAAGGTCGTCAAGCATGACGACAATGCCGTTTTCCGTGCTATCGGCTACTGCCGTGCCTGTTTCACCAACGGGGACAATATCCCAGTTAGCATAGCCGCCTTCAATTGTTTTCAGGAGGATATCTGCTCCAACAATATTCAGCCGGGTAATTTTCAACTCTTTTCGTTTTAACAACCCGGCAAGAGTGATTGTTCCTGAAATTTCGTTTGCCGAAACCAGTGTGTCGTTCCGGAAATTACCGGTTCCGGCAATACTCAGCCCAACCATCTGTATTTCCACTTTCGGGAACTTATTGAAAAGGGAAATGTGAAACCGCTCGAAATCGACAGTTCCTTCAATGTGTTTATTTATTTCCGTTTTCAGCTGCAAGGAAATGCTGTTTTTAAAAAACAGGGGAGCGACTGCCATCACCCCGATCAGCCCTACAAACACAAACAGAATGATATAAAGTATCCGTTTCATTTTTCAACTGGATTTTCTTCAATGATTATACGACGCAATAAATTTAAGGCAGATTGGGTTGAACGCAATATATTTCGTTCGCGATTATGCCAAAAACTGAATTTTTTTGTCATTACTCCGTTCTTTCCAGCCACCGCAATCCACACGGTACCTACCGGTTTTTCTTCGGTTCCCCCGTCTGGTCCGGCGATCCCGGTAGTCGAAACGGCATAATCGGTGCCCATCTGTTTTTTTACCCCGGCAGCCATTTCGCAGGCGACCTGTTCGCTCACAGCCCCGTATTTTTCGAGGCTTTGTTGTTCAACGTTCAGCAACTGCTTTTTAATTTCATTTGAATAGGCTACCACCGAACCTTTGAAATACGCCGACGATCCGGGATTGGATGTAATAAAATGGGCGATGTTCCCACCCGTACAGCTTTCTGCCGTGCTGAGGGTGCAACCAAGCCGGGTGAGCATTTTACCAACCACGCCGGCCAGCGTTTCGTCGTTATAACCAAAAATGTAATCAGGAATGATCGTTTTCAGAACTTCGATCTGCTTTTCAACTTCCGCTTTCAAAAAACCGACATCTGTTCCGTATGCGCTCAGGCGAAGTTTTACCATCAGGTTGCTGGGTAAATAGGCCAGCCTGATAAAAGATGGCAAACTGTTTTCCCATTGTTCTATTGTTTCGGCCAGCATCGATTCTGGCAATCCCTGGGTCAGTACGGTTTTGTGGTATATCGACTTGGTTTTGCCGGTACGTTGCAAGCGCGGCAGTATTTCGTTTTCCATCATATACATCATCTCGAAGGGTACACCGGGCATCGACACAAAAATAGTGTCATCTTTTTCGAACCACATGCCTGGAGCCGTTCCTGTTCCGTTCGGGATTACCTTACAGGATTCAGGTACAAGCGCCTGGTCGCGGTTCAGTTGGTTGATCTGTACCCCGCGCCGGGTAAGCATATCCTGTACCCGGGACAGCACTTCTTCGTCCAATACCAGACGGGTCCCGAAATATTCACAAAGGGTGTGTTTGGTAATGTCGTCCCTGGTAGGGCCCAGTCCGCCGGTCATCAGCACTAAATCTGCATTTTTCCGGGCACTGTCAATCGCTGCGAGAATGTGTTCACGCGAGTCGTGCACCGAAGTGATCTGATAAACCTCAATCCCATACAAATTCAACTGTTCGCTGATCCAGGCCGAATTGGTGTCAACGATCTGCCCAATCAAAATTTCATCGCCGATGGTTATTATTTCTGCTTTCATGAAAAACCACGAATTATTTTATGAACTGCAAGTTATTAGTTATGGATTGAAAAACTAAATACCGGAGGCAAAATATGGATGCCCGTGCAAAAAATCTCTTTTCCCACTATAAATCCCGACCGTGACAGAAAAAAGAGACGCCGGAACAGAAAATAAAAAAGCCGTTCAACCTTATTCGGGCCAGACGGCTATTTCCTTTGAGAGATGCTTGTGACCTAAATGTCATCATCATCTTCATCGTCATAGAAGCCATCAAATGATTCATCATCGTCATCAAGTGAAGGATCTTCCATGTCGAAATCAAGATCGTCTAAATCTTCTTCGTCAAATGAATCAGAATCCCATTCTTCATCCATGTCATCCAAATCGAAATCATCTTCCGAATCGAAATCATCTTCAGCATCGAAGTCCAAGTCGTCATCAAAAAAATCGTCGTTCATTGTTATTCAATTTTAGTATAAACAATACATTTTGATGCCGGAAAAGTATCAAAACAAAATATAACTTCAAATAGGCTTAAATAAATTTTTTTATCGGGCTAAAAAAAAGAAGACCGGTCTAAATTATGCCGGTCTTTCTGAAAATAGAATCTTAGAAAAACTATTCGAGAATTAATCTTTAAAAATACCCCCGTTGTTTAACTGCATCAGCCATCCGGCTATTTCCTTTGCATCTTTATCTTTGTTTTCCTGCGACCAGTCGCCCCGGTTAAGCAATATAACCTGACGATAGGTTCCTTTTGTAACATCTTTCACGTAAAACGAATAACTCTCGCTTCCTGCGTCGTACATGGTATTTTCCGGTTCTGTAAGTTGGGTTTCATCTACTTTCAGTACCAATGCTTTCATCCGGTTTAATTCGTCGGTATCAACTTTTCCTTCATTTACACATACCGCAAGGTTATTTATAAAGTCTTCGGCTTTTATCTGGTTGTTTTCCCGGAATACCCAGTTTTCAGGATTATTGTAACTGTACTTTGTCCCGTCGGGAGCGATCAGGAAACCATGATGTTGTTTTCCCCAGGCATAATTGAGGTATTCAAACTGAAAAACAATTTCTTCCCCAGCCGAAAAATACTCTTTATCATCCTCGATACACGAGGGCAGGTTACATACGAATATCGCCAATAGAAATAGTTTCAATGTGTTCATAGCTTTGTGATTTATTGTTGTAAGGGGTTTGTTACTTTCCCGATAAATAATATTGCATTAGTGTCTTTTTCGCGAATGGCGAATGCAAATGGGCGATCGACGGCAAAAATATCGTCCGCTCCCGAAGAAGTGAGCCTGATTACCACTGCCGTAACCGCAGCGGCTTCTGTTCCGCGCTCATCAACCTTGATATACGATTTATGGATTACCTCTGAAATATATATAAAGATGTCGCTGATGCCTTTAAAGTTTGCCTTTCCGTTAAAGGCATCGGTCATGCCCAGTGACTGAAGCTCGTTGTTCAGTTTTTTACCGTATTTAAATTCAAATTTAGGCAGGTAAACTAATTTTTGCCGGCTTGTCATTTGATTGGTCCACGATTCTATATTTTCAGGAGAAAGCAGGTTGATTGTCTGGTCAATCGGGTTACCTGTCTTCGGAAGGAATACCAGCATCGAATATTTGCCACCGCCATAAGGCAATTCGATCATTTCAATCTGGTTGTTCTGGTAATAGTTGAACTTTTCTTCAATCCTCATCGTTGGGACATTTTTATTCGAACCGTCAGCAAAATAAAAAGCCCTGTCGGTGGTATTTTCTTTTTCAAAACGATAGGTCCATTCGCCATTGAAATAAATTGCATTTAGTAAGACCATTACATCCAACGGGTCGATATCGTCGAGAATTTGTTCTATTTTATTGTGGGTTTTGTCGTCTACCCATCCGTTGATCGTTTCAAGGGTTTTTCCCGTATTTGCAAAATCAAGCGCTTTTACTTCTGCATCATAAAAATTTTTGTTGGCAACCAGAAAATCATTTTTCACCGGGAAATTATCGCGGTAAAAAATGGCGTTGGCAATTTCAAGGGCCACCTTCACATCGTGGCTTTTCAGGGCGGTAACCAATGTTTTGTACGATTGATTGATCTCATCAGGAGTGAGCCCGGCCTTATGTAGCATCTCCTCCATTTGTTCGCGGGTTTCCCCTTCAGCCCCGTTGTATACCATTGCCAATGCCAGTGAAACACTCAGGGGCGAGATCATAATATTTTTTTCTTCAGTATCCGTTTCATTGATTTTTCTGAAAAGTTCCAATCCGAACCGATTGTCAGACTCAATGATCTTTGCCGATTTCAGGTTCATTTCAATATCTGTGGGCGGTTCACCAACCGGATTGTGGTCTGTACATGCGCCGGTTAGAAAAAGCAGCGGGAAAATAATGAGAAAGATTTTTTTACTGTTCATGGCATTTGTTTTTTTGATCATTTATTCCTGTTCCGGGTCGGTAACTTTCCCGATGAATAATATCGCATTTGTATCTTTTTCGCGGATAGCAAAGGCAAACGGGCGGTCTACAGCAAATACATCATTTGCTCCTGTCGATGTGTTTTCAAATACAATTCCTGTTACGGCAGCCGCTTCGGTTCCCCGTTCATCCACCTTGATATACGATTTGTGCATGACTTCAGAAATATAAATTTGTATGTCTGAAATCCCTTTAAAATCGGCCTTCCCCGGAAGAAAAGCATCTGTCATGCCCAGTGCCTGCAGGTCGTCAGACAAGGCATTGTCGTATTTGAACTCGAACTTGGGCAGGAATACCTTCTTTTCCCGGATTTGCATCTGTCCGGTCCATGAAGTCATGTTTTCCGGAGTGAGCAGGCCTATTGTCTGGTCCACCGTAGTTTTTTCTTTGGGAAGGAACACCAGCATTGAGTATTTTCCACCCCCGTAAGGCAGTTCAAGCATTTCAAACTGGCTGTGTTCATAATATGCAAATTTTTCCTTGATCATCATGGTCGGTATATTCCGGTTCGACCCATCCTCGTAAAAGAAAACCCGGTCGGCAGTATTGTCCTTCTCAAAACGATAAGTCCATTCGCCATTGAAATACACCGCATTTACCAGCACCATCACGTCGTTTGGGCTGATCACGTCAAGGATGCTTTCAATTTTTTCGTGCGTTTTTTTGTTTACCCAGCCGTTAATTGTTTCGAGCGTATTTTTGCTGTTTCCAAAGTCAAGCGCTTTTACTTCCGCATCGTAATAGGTTATATTGGCATTCAGAAAATCATTCTTTACACTGAAATCCTGATGGTAAAAAATGCCATTGGCTATTTCCAACGCCACTTTTACATCGTGGCTTTTCAGGGCAGCAACTAAGTTTTTGTATGATTGGTTTATCTCATCGGGAGTGAGGTTGAGCTTATGAAGCATGGTTTCCATCTGAGATTTGGTATCTCCTCCGGCGCCATTGTATGCCATCGCCAAAGCCAGCGATACGCTCAAAGGCGATACCATAATGTTCTTCCCTTCGGTATCTGTTTCGTTGATCTCTCGGAACAATTCCAGCCCAAACTGATTATCCGATTCCACAATTTTTGCCGATTTCTGGTTTAATGTAATATCCGACGGCATTCCATCAATCGGGTCATCATTTGTACAAGCGCCTGCTATGATCAGTAATGAAAAAATGGCGGCAAAGAATTTCTTGTAACTCATAATGTTTCTGTTTTGTTTTTTATTGACATGTTTTATCTGAAAATCTCCCGTAAGATGATCCTTCGGGCCGAATGGTTGCGCGTACACCGTTATTTTTTAGGAAAGCATGCAAACTCTCTAACCGGAAATAGTTGACTGCACATACCTGTTCATTTTTATTTCGTCCGGCCATACCTTACAATAAAAATGCAATAACACCTCATTCCTGAACCGGTCCCCAATTTTTTTATAAAAATTTGCTTCACAACGCAACCATTTAAACGAAGCGGCCATCTGAGGGTTGTCAATCAATTCGAAAAAATAACTAAAAATGAAGAAACAGGTCCTTGTTGTCATTCTTGTTGCAGCGCTTGCCGCCTGTAAAGAAGAAGTGCCTGTTAATGAATTTGCACTAAGCAGCTTTGTGTTTTCGGGATGCAATTATGAAAAACAAGTGGCAGTGTACGGGCAGCAATCGGTTGAATACCGGTATGCTGAAGAAAACCGGCTCTTCCTGAAGCACAATGATGTTTACTTTAATTGTTGCCAATCGGAGAATAACCTGCAGGTTGATTCCCGGCTGGTGGGCGATTCAATTATTGTATCGGAGTATGAAAAGGTGCCGGGGATGTGTAAATGTATATGCCCATACGATATGGAATGCACTGTTGGACCGCTTCAGGAAAAACAGTATTCGGTGATTGTTAAAACAGGAGAAATTGAATCGTTCAGTTTCAGGATTGATTTTGACAAGGAGCTTGACGGCGTTAAAAGTTTATAAAAACCGGCTGATAAACGTAAAAACGTCTAAATTTGAAGGAAAGAATTGTACACGGCATTGGAAGATTTCGACAAACTGATACAAGACTGCGTTGCGGGGAAACAACAGGCTCAGGCACGTTTATACCATATATTTTCGCCCAAAATGTATGGTGTGTGTTTGCGTTATGCAAAAGATGCCTCAGAAGCAGAAGACAGTTTACAGGAAGGGTTTCTGAAAGTTTTTACCAATATAAAGTCGTTTCGTAACGAAGGTTCTTTAGAAGGATGGATCAGGCGGATCATGGTAAATGTATCGCTGGAAAAATACAGGAAGCAGCACTTCCTGTACCCGGTTGAGGATGTGAGCCTGTACGACAGGGAATATCATTCAGGTGATGTCATTTCCAACATTTCGGCCAACGACCTGCTCAACATGATCCAGGAGTTGCCTCCCCGCTACCGGATGGTGTTCAACCTGTATGTAATGGAAGGAATGCCGCATCAGGAAATAGCCAAAGAGATGAATATCACTGAAGGAACTTCGAAATCGAACCTTGCCCGTGCAAGAGGAATATTACAGGAAAAAGTGAACCAGCGTTTTGGAGAACACAAGGTTAAAACGAACACGAAGGCATGATGAAGGAAGATAAATACATAGACCAAGTTTTTCACGACAAACTTGCGGATTATGAAAAAACGCCGCCCCCCTTTGTCTGGGACAATATACAGACGGACCTGGCTGGCGGAAAACGCAAAAGGTTTTTGGTTTACTGGCGGGTAACCGCTGTGGCTGCCGCATTGATCATTGCATTTGTGGCAGGCTGGCAATTTAGCCGCCAGCCACATCTACAACCCGGAACAATAACGAAAGGCACAAGCCTGCCGTCCCGGTCAAACGACAATACCGTTACAGCCCCGGAGAATGCTTCTTTTGCTGCAGCAAAAACAACTCATGCGGCCAATGAAGCTGATCAGCCGGTTAGAAAAGCAACTGCCGCCCCTGCACAATTTGTTCCCGGAAACACGGTCGTACAAAATTCAGTACCGGCTCTGGAAAAAACAATGCAAAAGATCGAAAAACCGGGATTCATTGCATCGCTAAAGGCAATTTTAAAATCGCCTGAACCCGGATCGAAGCAACTTGCAGAAAAGGACCCGATGATGAAAAAAATATTGTTTTCGGCTGAAGAGCTCCGGGTCATTGAAGAAAACAAGGCGTTGCTGGCCATGAACAATCCTGATGCCGGCGAACAACGAAAATGGATGGTCGGCGCAACGGTTTCTCCCGTTTATTCGGTCAGTCAGTCATCCCAGAGTGCCGAATACGCGAAAAAAATGGCCTCTCCCGAATCGGGCAACGACCTGACAATGGCGGGTGGCTTGTCTTTTGAATACAAAACGCAAAAAAAATGGAGCTTTCAGTCGGGTATCTACTACAATAAAATGGAACAGGCTTCCTCCACTTCATCTCAGGCAATATATTCCGGAAATTTAAAGAACGAACTGACAGGGTTTTTCAGCACACCGGTTTCGGAAAACAACGGAAGGCTGGAAATGAATTCAGTGGCAGGAGTGGTCCAAATAGACAAACTGCCTTCGTCCGTTCAGTTGGAAGGCAACCTCGACCGCGAACTGATGAGTTCCAGTATATTATCGAACACTCAGTTCGACCAGAATTTTGAATACCTCGAAATTCCGCTGTTTGTAAAATACCAGCTGCTGGACTCGAAAATAGGCGTACAGGTGTTGAGCGGTTTAAGTACCAGTATTTTAGTGGGGAACAACGTATATGTTCACGATCAGTCGGGCCGAAACCGGATCGGCAAAACAGACGGTATGCTTGATCTTAATTACAGCGGTATAGTCGGTTTCGGGTTCAATTATGCACTGGTACCCAACCTGTACCTCAACATCGAGCCGCGTTTTAAATATTATTTTAATTCGCTGAACGAGGATCCGGATATGAGCTACAAACCTTATACATTTGGAGTGTATACCGGTATTTCCTATTCTTTTTAAGGAAAATACAACTTTTTCCCGTGTGTTTCATCTCTTGTCAAAGACCATTATTTTCCCGAACTAATCTGACTATACAATACCAGTGATCCCATGACCATAGATCAACATAAACTGGCACAATTTCCCGGGATAAACACCGATGATGTGATTCCGCTGGACAATTACCTGTTCATAATCGGTAAGGACGGCTTTTACCTGTACGATTACAACGCCTTCAAAATATCCACCAGATCGGGATGATCCAGATACTAAGGCGACCCGGCTGATTGTTGCGGCACAGGAAGCCATGCGGAAAAATCACTAAAATAAGGCCTTCCGGGTATCTTCTTTTCGGAACGGTTTGATGATCAGCCGCAGCGACTGGTCATAAGTGACATAATTCCAGAACCAGTTGATAAACACCAGCAGGCGGTTTTTTACCCCCACAATCGACATAAGGTGCACAAACATCCAGGTCAGCCAGGCAATCCGTCCTCCAAAGCGGATAAACGGCAGGTCTACCACGGCTAAGTTACGCCCTACGGTGGCCATTGAGCCTTTATCGGTATACTCAAAAGGGTGTAGGGGATGCCCTTTTCCCATCCGTCGGAAGTTGCGGGCCAGGTTACGGGCCTGTTGGATGGCTACCTGCGCCAACTGGGGATGACCGCCCGGGTATCGTGCGGTTGGCATAAAAGCCAAATCGCCTATGACGAAAATATGATCTGTGCCTTGCAGCCGGTTATAGCGGTCGGTCATCAGCCGGTTTCCCCGGACAACCTGTTCCTTTTTAATGCCTTCGGGATAGCTGCCGGTAATCCCGGCAGCCCAGATCAGGGTATGGGTACCAATCGTCCGTCCGTCGTGAAAGCTCACCCGGTACCCGTCGTAATCCACCACCCTGGTTCCCGTATACACTCGTATACCCAGTTTCTCTAAGTACGCTTTTGATTTTCGGGCCGCCACCTCCGACATTCCGCCTAATAGCCGGTCCGAGGCCTCGACTATCGAAATCTCCATCAGGCTGAAATCCAGATCCGGATAATCCTTGGGCAAAACAAAATTCCGCAGGTCTGCCAATGCCCCTGAAACTTCCACGCCGGTGGGACCTCCGCCCACTACCACAACAGAGAGCAGTTCCTTCAGTTGCTGATGGTCGGTCATGGTGACGGCCATCTCGAAATTTGACAGGATACGGTTGCGCAGGGCCAATGCCTGGGCTACTGTCTTCATAGGGATAGAGTAGTTGCGGATGTTCTCCATACCAAAATAACTTGTGCGGACCCCCGTTGCCAAAACCAGATAGTCGTATCTCAACGGCCCACTGTCGGTAAGTATCCGGCGATGATCGGTATCCACCTGCTGTATTTCTGCCACGCGGACAAATATATTTTTACGCCGTTGAAAAACTTTCCGCAGGGGAAACGAAATGGCGCTGGGCTCGAGACCCGCGGTGGCCACCTGGTAAAACAACGGCTGGAACTGATGGTAATTATTTCTGTCAATCAAAACGATCTGAAAATCGCTGTCGGCCAGTTCGCGGACCAGCTTCAGTCCGGCGAACCCGGCGCCCGCCACAACCAACCTCTTTTGTCCGGTTTCAGGAATATTTACAGGCATATTGTAATGTTTCCTGTATAAACAATTTTTACCCCTGACAGGTTTTGAAAACCTGTCAGGGGTTGTAACGTTTGGAAACCTGTCAGGTCTGATTATCTTTGTTGTTTCAAATTCGGACCTGACAGGTTTTGAAAACCTGTCAGATATAAAAAAAATAGGAACGATGAAGACGTTAAAAATATTTCTCCTTTTTGGGGCGCTCTTTTTTACCCTTCAGGGAGCAAAGGCCCAGCCACAGGAAGTGGAACCAAACATGTTCAAATTTGGTCGGTTGCTCCGGCTCATTGACACCCAGTATGCCGATACGGTCAATATTTTTTCGCTTACCGAAAAAGCCATTGTCGGAATGCTCCGCGAAATGGACCCGCATTCGGTGTACATCACCAAAGACGAAGTGGCCGAAATGAACGAACCGCTCGAAGGGGGTTTCTACGGAATAGGCATTTCATTCAATATTTATAACGATACCCTTTTAGTGCTGACGACCATTCCCGGAGGCCCTTCCGAAAAAGTGGGCCTTCGTCCCAGCGACCGTATTATTTCTGTCGACGGAAATCTGATTGCCGGGAAAGGGATTACCAATAAAGATGTTTTCAAATACCTGAAAGGCCCGAAAGGCACCATTGTCAAGCTGCAGATTAAACGGAAAGGGGTTGCTGATTTGCTCGATTTTACTATTGTCCGCGACAAAATACCGATCAACAGCCTCGATGCTTCGTACATGCTTAACAACCAAACCGGTTACATCAAGCTGAACCGTTTTTCGGCCACTACCACTGAAGAATTTCTTGAAGCGGTAAAAGGTTTAAAAACTAATTCCGGCTTTCAAAATGTGGTGCTCGACCTGCGGGGCAATGGTGGAGGTTATCTGAACGCGGCCTACGAACTGGCCGACCATTTTCTTGATGGCCGGAAACTGATCGTTTATACCGAAGGGCTGAAAAGTCTGCGCAAGGATTACGAATCGTCGTTGAAGGGTGAATTGGAATCCGGTAAGGTGGTCGTACTGATCGACGAAGGTTCGGCCTCAGCTTCGGAAATTCTTTCAGGGGCCATTCAGGATTGGGATCGTGGGTTGGTGATTGGCCGCCGTTCGTATGGCAAAGGGCTGGTGCAACAACAATATTACCTGACCGACGGCTCGATGGTGCGGCTTACCACTGCCCATTATTACACCCCCAGCGGACGGTGCATTCAGCGCCCATACGAAGATGGCGTTGACGAATACCGCAAAGACCGCATCCGCCGCTTCGAGAATGGCGAATTGTTTATCGAAGACAGCATCCACGTTGACGAAGGACAAGCCTATAAAACCAGGATGAATGCCCGTACGGTATACGGCGGCGGCGGCATCATGCCCGATATTTTTGTGCCGATGGACACTTCGAAGCATTACCAGTATTACAACGAACTGCTGCGTAAAAACATCATCTACGACAAAGTGCTGAGCATTATGGACAAGTCACGCGACAAGTTCAAAAAGAAATATCCGACGTTTGAAAAATACAATGCCGAATTTGAGGTTGACGACCAGGTAATCGATGAAATTGTGGCCAAAGGCGAAACCGAAGGCATTGAAAAGAACGACGAAAGCCTGGCTTTTATCAGGCCGCAACTAAAACAGCAGATGAAAGCGCTTTTTGCCCGCGACCTGTTTACGGTGAGCCATTATTACCAGATCGTCAATTCCGACGACAAAACCCTGTTGAAAGCATTGGAAGTAATACAGAATTCGGGCATTTACAATAAATTGCTGGCCGAAAACAAATAACGTCTATGAACCAGATCATCGGATGGCTTTCGGAAAATTACATTGAAGTCCTGGGCGCCATTTTGGGTTTCCTGTACATTATTTTCTCCATCCGGCAAAACATTCTCACCTGGCTGACCGGGCTGGTTACATCGGCCTTGTACATCTATGTTTTTTTTGTGGCGAAATTTTATGCCGACATGGCCTTGCAGGTGTACTACGTGGTCATTAGCATTTATGGCTGGTACCATTGGGTGAAGGGAGCTTCGGATGGGGTCAAAACTAATTTGCCCGTTACCCGGCTGAAGCTAAAAACCGGCCTGGTACTGGCTATTTCTTCCGTGATTTTGTATGTGTTCATCTTTTTTATACTGAAAAATTACACCGACTCGCCCGTTCCGCATGGCGATGCGCTCACCACCGCACTGAGCATTGTCGCTACCTGGATGCTGGCCCGCAAAATAATAGAACACTGGCTGATCTGGATTTTTGTCGATGCCCTGTCAATGGGGCTCTACATTTACAAATCGCTTTGGCCAACCGCCATCTTGTTTTTCGTATACACGGTGATGGCTTACATCGGATATATTCAATGGAAAAAGGAAATACAGCAGGATTGAAAATTGCCGTTACCGGTCCCGAATCGACTGGCAAATCGCTGATGGCAAAACATCTGGCCGCAAAGTTCGGCGGGATTTTTGTTCCTGAATATGCCCGGGAATACATTCAGGCCATCCATCGGCCATACAGTTACAACGACATTGAAACCATTGCCCGACGACAGGTTCAGCAATACAACGAACAGAAAAACGAAAATATCCCGGTATTTTTCGACACCTGGCTCATCATCACCAAAGTGTGGTTCGACTGGGTATATCAGCGGGTTCCCGGCTGGCTCGAAGAAAATATCCGCTCCTGTCCGGTCGACCTGTTTTTGCTAATGCAACCCGATATCCCCTGGGAGGCCGACCCGGCCCGCGAAAACGGCGGCGAAAACCGTCTGAAACTGTACCATCGGTACAAGCAGGAATTGGAAAACTACGGGTTTGGTTATGCCGAAATCGGGGGCACCGGGCCGCAACGCTACCGGAATGCCGAAAATGAAATCATTTGTATCCTCAAATAATTCCAAACTTTGCCTTCATATCGTTTGTTTTTAAAACGAAAAAACTGATTTTTGCAATTCATTTATTTGACTTTCAATATGAATATCGCCGGAAATATTACTGAGTTGATCGCAAGGACTCCGATGGTGAAACTGAACCGTATGACCAAAGGTCTCAACGTTCAGGTGTTTGTTAAACTCGAATCGCAAAACCCCGGCGGATCGGTAAAAGACCGGCTGGCGCTGGCCATGATCGAAGCTGCCGAAAAACAGGGATTGATTGACCAGGACACAGTTATTATTGAACCCACCAGCGGGAACACGGGCATTGGCCTGGCCATGGTTTGCGCGGTGAAAGGCTACCGGCTGATCATCGTCATGCCCGAAAGCGTTTCGGTAGAGCGGCGTATCCTGCTGAAAGCCTACGGCGCCGAATTGGTGCTGACTTCCGCTCCGGGAGGGATGAGAGAAGCCATTGCCCGCGCCGAAGAAATTGCTGCCGAAAATCTCCGGTCGTTTATTCCCATGCAGTTCGAAAACCCGGCCAATGCCGAGATGCACCGCAAAACCACCGCCATTGAAATATGGAACGACACCGACGGGACGGTCGATGCGTTTGTGGCAGGCGCGGGGACCGGGGGCACCATCACCGGGGTTTCTGAAGTGCTGAAACAAAAAAAGCCGGCAGTGCATTGCGTGGTGGTTGAACCACGGAACTCGCCCGTGCTGTCGGGCGGAGTGGCCGGATCGCACAAAATACAGGGCATTGGCCCGGGTTTCATCCCGAAGGTGGTCAACACCGAGATTTACGACGAAGTGTTCACCGTGCCCGACGACAAAGCATTTGAAACAGCACGGCTGCTTGCCCTTCAGGAAGGGATACTCTGTGGCATTTCGTCGGGGGCCAATGTATACGCCGCATTAGAAATTGCCAAACGCCCGGAGTTTTCAGAAAAAACCATTGTGGCCATCATCTGCGATACCGGCGAACGTTATTTGAGTACTACTTTATTTCATTCCGAACCAATCTGATCAGAAAATGAAGACCAATCAAAATATCGAGAATAAACTGCTTCGTGCCGTTGACCTGTTGTCGGACCCCAAAACGTACAACCCGGTATGCCACGAACACCACATGGGAGAGCCGCTTCCTTCCATCAAAAAACTGAAAGCGATTGTCGGCCTGATTCGCGAGATATTGTTCCCTGGTTATTTCGGCGATACCACCTTGCGCAGCAACACCGTCCGTCATTATATGGGGGTTTACATCGACGAACTTTTTGAATTGCTGTCGGAACAAATCCTGGCCGGCTTGTGCTTTACCTGCACCCAACGCGAAGGCGTAGATTTTCGCGAACGTTCGGTACATGCACAGGAACTGGCTTCCGATTTCATTTCGTATTTGCCGGAAATCCGCAGGATGCTGGTTACCGATGTAGAGGCTACGTACATTGGCGACCCGGCAGCTAACAGCGCCAGCGAGGTTATTTTCTGCTATCCGACCATCCGGGCCATCTCGAATTACCGCATTGCCCACCGCCTGCTTGAGCTGGGTGTGCCGCTTATTCCGCGCATCATCTCCGAAATGGGACATTCAGAAACGGGTATCGACATCCATCCGGGGGCGCAAATCGGCGAATCGTTTTCCATCGACCACGGAACGGGCGTGGTTATTGGTGCCACCTGTATCATTGGCAACAATGTGAAATTGTATCAGGGAGTAACGCTCGGTGCAAAAAGTTTTCCGTTGGACGAAAACGGGAACCCGATCAAAGGGGTGCCGCGCCATCCGATCATCGAGGACGATGTGATTATTTACGCCCAGGCCACCATCCTCGGGCGTATCCGCATCGGAAAAGGTTCGGTCATTGGAGGGAACGTTTGGGTGACCAACAACCTGCCGCCGAACTCAAAAATCGTTCAGTTTAAAGCACGCGAGGCTTCGTTTAAAGACGGGGCGGGGATTTGATCTACGATTTACGATTGAGGATTTGCTGAATACGGATGTGTTAGCGAAGTCCAATAAATTAAAAACTAAAGAAATTGGAAAAACAAAAATTGGTTGCTACCACCTTTGCCGGGTTGGAAGATGTGCTGGCCGCAGAATTGCTCGAACTCGGGGCCGATGATGTACAAACCGGCAATCGCGCCGTTTATTTTTCGGGCGACCGACGGATGATGTACCGCGCCAATTATTTTTTGCGCACGGCGCTCCGGGTTTTATGTCCCATCGAAACGTTTAAAATCCGCTCTGCCGACGACTTGTACAACAAAGCCAAAGGCATTGCCTGGGAAAATTACATGGCCCCCAATCAGACTTTTGCCATTCATCATACCATTTTTTCGGAACTGTTTAAAAATTCGATGTTTGCCTCGCTGAAAATGAAAGATGCCATTGTCGACCGTTTCCGGTTCAAATTTCAGAAACGGCCATCGGTCGACCCACGTTTACCCGATGTGCAGTTCAACCTGCACATTGCCAACGATGTTTGTACCCTTTCGCTCGACAGCAGCGGCGAGTCGTTGCACAAACGGGGCTACCGTATGGCACAAACCGATGCGCCCATCAACGAAGTGCTGGCTGCCGGGCTGCTGAAAATGTCGGGCTGGGACGGACGGCAAAATTTTCTGGACCCCATGTGCGGCTCGGGCACCATTGTCCTTGAGGCAGCGCTGATAGCCACCAACACCCCGCCGGGAACCATTCGTAAAAACTTTGCCTTTCAGAAATGGAAATCGTTCCGCAACGACGATTTTCAGCAAATTGTGGAAGAAGCGCCCATCGGGAAACCGGAAGGAAAAATTATTGCTGCCGATGTAGACCGGAAGGCGATTGATATTACATTAAGAAATGCAGAAGCTGCCGGAATGAGAAAATTCATCCAGACCAAAATATCGAATTTCAAATATTTCGATGCCGAATTAGAAAACCCGTTCCTGTTGTTCAACCCGCCGTATGGCGAACGGTTAGAGGCGGGCGATGCCGAATTTTACTCGATGATTGGCGAGCGGCTGAAACACCATTACGAAAATACCACCGCCTGGATCATCAGTACGCCGGAATGCCTGAAGTCGATTGGGCTGAAACCCTCGAAAAAGATCAACCTGCTGAACGGCTCCATCAACTGCACCTTCCGGAAATACGAATTGTACAAGGGATCGAAAAAAGGATAAACATTGAATATTTACTCTCAGGGTACTCTGATATTGACAAAGATTTTGCCCATATTGGTTCAAAAGAAAAAATATTCGGATGAACAGTGTGTATCACGGGCAGAAGTTGTATTTTTTCAAAAGATTTCAAAAACTGCATAGATGGAGTTTGCCATACTCAAGGATATTGTCATCATATTTGCCCTTTCAACTTTAGTAAACCTTGTTTTTACACGAATAAAATTTCCTACTGCGCTGGGCTACCTGGTCACTGGTATTATTGCCGGCCCGCACCTTCTCTCGCTGATCAGCGACCGCAATAACATTGAACTGCTTGCCGACATTGGCGTCATCCTGCTGCTATTTACAATCGGCATGGAATTTTCGCTGAAACACCTCCTGAAAATACGAAGGATTGTATTCTGGGGCGGCCTGCTCCAGGTAATGCTTACTGCAGGGGTTTTTTACCTGGTATCGAAGCCATACGGGCTGAGCTGGCAAGCCGGCATCTTTATTGGTTTTCTGGCCGCATTAAGCAGTTCGGCATTAGTGTTGAAACTGTTACAGGAACGCTCCGAACTGACCTCCAACTACGGGCGCACCGTATTGGGCATCCTCATTTTTCAGGATTTGTTACTGGTCCCGCTCCTGCTGTTTACCAATATTTTAGGACATGAAAGTATTGACATATCGGGAACCCTGGCTATTCTGGCCTTGAAAACAGCAGTTATTATCGCTATGGTATATGCCGGCAACAAATGGCTGCTGCCCCGCCTGCTCCGCCAAATCGCATTGGCAAAGAACGAGGAGCTTTTTATGATGAGTATTTTTCTCATCTGCCTGGCCATCGCCCTTTTGACCTCTTCAATGGGAATGTCGCTTGCTTTTGGCGCCTTCCTGGCCGGGTTGATGATCTCCGAATCGGAATACAGCCACAATGCCTTTGCCAACCTTATCCCTTTCAAAGATACTTTTACCAGTTTTTTCTTTGTATCGATCGGTATGTTGCTCGACTTGTCGTTTGTTACCCATAACTACCAATTAGTTATTCTCACCGTATTTTTATTGATTGTACTGAAAACCATCATCGCAGGAGGTACCGGGTTTTTGCTGGGGCACACTTTCCGCGGCACCCTGATTGTTGGTTTCGCACTAAGCCAGGTAGGCGAATTCTCGTTTATTCTTGCCAAAATCGGCCTTCAGAAAACAATTATTTCTGAATTTTACTACCAGTTGTTCCTGGCAGTTGCTGTCATTACCATGGCCCTGACCCCATTTTTGATGAACATGTCCATCCCGCTTGCAAACCTTTTGATGAGACTGCCCCTTCCCCACTTCTTAGTCAATGGGATTTTTCCTTTAAAAGAAATGGAAATCCCCGACCTTAGAAATCATTTGGTGATCATTGGAAAAGATTCCAGCGCCATTAAATTGTCGAAAATGGCAAAAATCAACAACATCAAGCATGTTTCAGTAATTTTCGACCCGCTGATTGCCAAAGGAAAAATAGAAAACGGCGAAGCAACAGTTTACGGCGATGCCGTGAACACGCCAATCCTGCTGAAAGCCCATGCCGATACGGCCGATATAGTAGTGATTTCGGTAGGCAGCATCATCCCTTCTATGTCGATTGTTGAAAAGGTGCGGAAGCTGAACAAAAAAGCATACATTATTGTCAGGGTAAAACATATCCAGGACGTAGAATATTTTTATAAGTTGGGCGCCGACCAGGTTTTGCCTGAGAAACTGGAAATCGCCATCGACCTTTTTAACCGGGTACTTGTCAAACGGCTTTATCCGCAACGTGAAGTAAACCGGATGCTGACCCATATCCGGAGTATGAGCTTAGGCGAGTTTACCGAAAAAGATACTGTAAACAAGCCTTCGTTGCTCGATGACCTTCCGAACCTGAATATTACCGCACTAAAAGTGGATACCAACTCGATGGCCGACGGAAAGTTGCTCGGAGAAATCGATCTGCGCCGGAAAACCGGTGTTACGCTACTGGCCATCAAGCGGAGCAACGAAATTATTGAACATCCTTCGCCCAATACTGTTTTTCAGCGCGACGACATCCTTTATGTACTTGGTAACCCAGAGCAAACCGACATGGCATTTGAGTTATTTTTTAAGGAAGTTTAAAAATAGTGTCGTAAGTAATGAAACCATTTATTGCCGTATTTTTACCCCACCCCATTAGTTATACCGTCAAGTTGGCGTTCATTGTAAAAAGACCGTGACAAACAACAGAATGATAAAGAAATTTTTGCTGTATAAAGACAAAAAGAGAAATTGGAAACAGTCCTCACAAAAAAGCAAAAGTTTAGCAGTCCTTCCCTGCAAGCCTCGCTTCGCGGCCAAATACATGCTTTTCGGCACTGTACCCACTCCGTAGATAGGTTTCTTCTAACATGACAACTTTTTGTAATGATTTCTAAACAATTCCGACAAATATTTCGTTTATACTTGCACGATGATTAAAAAACTAACAGCATATAGTCTAATCCTCGTTGCCAATATAGTTCTACTGGCTCATGCTGTTATTCCGCATCATCATCACCAATCAGTCATTTGCATTGAGCAAAAGCATTGCCATGATGACACTTCAACTCATGAACATAGTAATGCCAAACCCAGCCATCAAGACGATGGCAATAAAAACTCAACTTCTTGTGTTCTCAAACAATCTTTTTTAGTTCCACCATCACAAGGCAAACATTTAAAAAGTTACAACAATTGTTCGGACAACTATAATCATGATTATTATCTTCTTTCAAATATTGAGTATTCTGATTTACAGCCAATTTTTAATGTTGTATCTTATTTTCCCTTACATTCTTCTTATATAATATCATTCGTAACTTCAGCCCTTGGGTTACGTGCTCCCCCGACAGTTTAAATTTTTAGCATTTTTATGTCATTATTCTGCATTTTACAGAGCAATGATTCACGTATTATTTCTAAAAATTTAAACACTTTTCAAAATGAATTTCAAGATAGTTTTGAGTGTGCTAATGGCCTTTGCCATTGCATCTTGCAGACCATCCGGTCATGAAAACGAAAATCATGACGAACACGAAGGTCACGACCACAGTACACAAGCTGAAAACCACGAAGAACATGAAGAGGTAAAATTTCAGTACACATCATACAGCACCGATTTTGAATTATTCGCCGAAGCCGATGCTTTTATTGTCGGAGAAAAAGCAAACATACTATCACATTTTTCCATATTGCCCGATTTCAAGGCCGTTGAGAAAGGTAAAATTACCATTATACTTTCAATTAATGGCAAGGAAACAAAACAGACTCTTGACCAACCCACCCGAAAGGGGATTTACAGTTTCGACATCAAACCTGAAACCGCAGGGAAAGGCAATCTTAAGTTTGAGATTTCCAACGAAGAAGGCAATTTCGAAATTAGCGTTTCTGATGTAACTGTTTTTGCTGAACACCACGAAGCCCACGAAGCTGAACAACCAGTTATTTCTAAAACCAATACCACAGTTTTTACAAAGGAACAGTCGTGGAAAATTGATTTTGCCACATCAATTTCCCGTTCAGAGCCTTTCGGTCAGGTGATTAAAGCCACTGCATTGGTGCAGTCGGCACCAGGTAATGAGGTGGTAATTTCTGCCAAAACCAATGGTATTGTACTTTTCAATTCGGGTATAGTGCTGGAAGGGATGGAAGTTTCAGCCGGACAATCCTTATTCTCTGTTTCGGGCGGTAACATGGCCGACAATAACATTGCTGTTAAATATTCAGAGGCAAAAAGCAACTTTGAAAAAGCAAATGCCGATTACGAAAGGGCTAAGGAACTGGCAAAAGACAAAATTGTTCCTGATAAGGATTTGCTTGCAGCTAAAAATCAATACGAAAACGCAAAGGCTGTTTACGATAATCTCAGCAGAAACTTCAACGTTTCAGGGCAAACCATATCAAGTCCGCAAACTGGTTTTATAAAACAGGCATTTGTGAAAAATGGAGAGTATGTTGAAGCGGGTCAGCCTGTGGCAGTGGTATCTCAAAAGAAATTGTTTGTTCTGACTGCCGATGTGCCTTCGAAATATGCCCCATTGCTGCCAAACATTAAAACAGCGAATATCAGGACTATTAACGACAATCGTTCCTATTCACTCGAACAGCTGAACGGTAAAGTGCTTTCGTATGGCAAAGCTGCCAACAGCGACAATTATCTGATTCCTGTTGCTTTGCTGATAGAAAACAACGGCAGTTTCATATCAGGAAGTTACGTAGAGCTTTATCTCAAAACATATTCCAATAATCAGTCGTTGGTTGTCCCCACCACTTCGCTGTTGGAAGAACAAGGCAATTTCTATGTGTGGGTACAGGTTACCCCCGAATTGTTCGAAAAAAGGGAAGTATTTATTGGCGGTACTGATGGAATGAATACCGAAATAAAAAAGGGTATTTCAGCCAATGAACGTATTGTAACCCGTGGGGCCATGCTCATAAAGCTGGCACAAGCTACAGGCACCTTAGATGCTCATTCAGGTCATGTTCACTAAATCGTACATCCATGTTGAATAATATCATAAAATTCTCACTGAACAACAAATATCTCATTTTGTTGGCTTCGGTGGTGTTGGTGGTTTTCGGGACGAGAACTGCTATGAACATGGACGTGGATGTATTTCCAGACCTGACAGCTCCAACTGTTGTGGTAATGACCGATGCACATGGCATGGCATCCGAGGAAGTTGAAAAACTGGTAACTTTTCCAATCGAGGCGGCTGTAAATGGTGCAACCGATGTTCGCCGTGTACGTTCTGCCTCTTCGCAGGGTTTTTCGTTTGTTTGGGTTGAATTTGACTGGGGAACGGATGTTTTTAAAGCCCGTCAGATTGTTTCTGAAAAACTTATCAGTGTTTCTTCACGAATGCCTTTGGGTGTGGGGCAACCTGTTTTAGCCCCGCAATCGAGCGTGATGGGCGAAATATTTTTTGTGGGTTTACAGTCCGACAGTACCAGCATGATGGATTTGCGCACCATAGCCGACTGGAACGTGAAGCCTCTTATTCTTGCAACAGGTGGCGTTTCGCAGGTGACTATCATTGGGGGCGACTACAAACAATATCAGGTTCTGGCTAATCCGCAGAAAATGAACTTTTACAAAGTTTCAATGTCAGAACTCGCTGAAATTTGTAAAGGAATTAGTCAAAACTCGACAGGTGGCGTGTTACGTGAATACGGAAATGAATACGTTGTTCGGGGCATAGCCCGCTCCTCGGATGTAGAAGTTTTGGGAAATACCTTTATAAAATCGATAAACGGCAAACCCATTCGCATCAGCGATGTAGCCGATGTGAAAATTGGAGCTGCCCCCAAAATGGGTTACGCATCGGGCAATGCAAAACCTGCCATCATTATATCCATCTCCAAACAACCCAATGCCAACACGCTTGATGTAACTGAACGGATTGAAAAGAACCTTATGGATTTGAAGAAATCCTTGCCCGCCGATGTGAAAATTGATACGAAGATTTTCCGTCAGGCCGATTTTATCGAAACTTCGGTAAACAACGTGCAAAATGCATTGATCGAAGGCGCAGTTTTCGTGCTGATCATCCTGTTTCTGTTTCTCGGAAGTTTCCGCACAACACTGATTTCACTTCTGGCCATTCCTTTGTCGTTGCTCGGCGCCATTTTGGCACTCAAATATCTTGGGCTGAATATCAATACGATGAGCCTTGGAGGTATGGCCATTGCCATCGGGTCGTTGGTCGACGATGCCATTATCGACGTGGAAAACGTGTATAAACGGCTTCGGCAAAACCGTGCAAAACCCGAACACGAAAGACAAACTTCGTTTACAGTTGTTTTTGAGGCATCAAAAGAAATCCGTGCTTCCATCCTGAATGCTACCTTGATTATCATCGTGGCCTTCATGCCTTTGTTTTTCCTTTCGGGGATGGAGGGGCGTATGTTGCAGCCTCTTGGTATCGCATTCATTGTTTCGTTGTTTGTATCGCTTATTGTGGCCATGACACTTACGCCTCTTTTGGCCAAGATGATGCTATCTGACGATAAATATCTTGCAAAAAACGAGAAAGAAAAATGGTTGGTCCGTAAGCTCACGAGCAATTACGAAAAGTCTTTGGAATGGGCTTTGCATCACAAAAAGGCAATACTTATTCCAATTTTAGGTTTATTTGTTTTTGCATTGGTTCTGTTTTTTTCATTTGGTAGAAGCTTTTTGCCCGAGTTTAATGAAGGTGCATTAACGCTTTCGGTGGTTGCCAAACCCGGTGTTTCGCTTGAGGAAAGTAATCGCCTTGGAAATCTTGTTGAAACGGAATTGCTGGCAATCCCCGAAGTGATGAGTACCGCACGCCGCACTGGCCGAGGCGAACTCGACGAACACTCGCAAACCACCAACAGCGCCGAGGTGGATGTAAATTTCACCTTAAAAGACCGTTCACAGTCAGAATTTATGGCTGATGTACGCTCAACACTTTCAAGTATTCCCGGCATTGCCTTTACTGTTGGACAACCGCTGGGACATCGTATCGACCACATGCTTTCCGGCACAAGGGCAAACATTGCCATCAAGCTTTTCGGAACAGATTTGAACAAGATGTTCACCACCGGTAACGAGATTAAAGCCGCCATTGTGGATGTGGAAGGACTTGTTGACGTGAATGTTGACCAACAAGTGGAAATTCCGCAAATACAAATCCGTGCCCATCGTGATATGCTGGCGCAATATGGAATAACGATTGAGCAATTCAATGAATTTGTGGACATTGCTTTCGGTGGCGAAAAACTGGCCGATATTTACGAAGGGCCACGTAGTTTCGACCTTGTGTTACGTCTGAATAAAGATTATACCGAATCGTTGGAAGGTATAAGAACCGCCTTAATTGATACCGACAACGGTAAAAAAGTCCCGTTGGAACAAGTTGCCGAAATTGTTTCAGTTTCAGGGCCAAGTTCCATTAGCCGTGAAAACGTGCAACGTAAAATTGTGATCTCGGCCAATGTGGCCGAACGTGATTTACGCAGTGTGGTTGAAGATATTCAGAAAAACATAAAGGAAAAAATCACACTGCCCGAAGGTTATAGAATAGAATATGGCGGTCAATTCGAGAGCGAGGCAGCCGCTTCAAAAACACTTATGCTTACTTCGTTAATTGCCTTGATTGTTGTCTTCCTTCTGTTGTACCAGGAGTTTAAGGACTTCAAACTGGCTGGTATCATTTTGCTCAATCTGCCATTAGCCCTGATTGGCGGTGTGTTTGCCATCTGGCTTACATCGGGTATTCTGAGTATCCCGGCAATTATTGGTTTCATCACGCTCTTTGGTATTGCTACCCGTAACGGTATTTTGCTTATTTCAAATTATCAACGCTTGCAATCACAAAGTATTTCGCTCCAGGAAACGGTTGCAAGAGGTTCATCCGACAGGCTCAATGCAATTCTAATGACTGCTCTTACAGCTGCACTTGCACTCATTCCGTTGGCATTGCAGGGCAACCTTTCGGGCAACGAAATTCAAAGCCCTATGGCAAAAGTAATTTTGGGAGGATTGCTCACTTCAACTATCCTCAATATTTACATTGTGCCAATAGTCTACAGTATTTTAAACAATCGTGGAATTATTAAAACCGGAACAAAATGAAAAGAACAATTATAATTACAGCAATAGTGGCGTTTGGTTTTAATCTATTCGCACAAAACGCTATAGACAATGTTTTGACAGAAATAGAAAAAAACAACACTACCCTTTCGGCATACCGCAAAACCATAGATGCTGAAAAAATTGGGAATAAAACCGGACTTACACCCCAAAACCCCGAAGTAGAATTCAATTACCTGTGGGGCAACCCTTCGGCAATAGGCAACCGTACCGATTTCAGCATACGCCAATCGTTCGATTTTCCGACTGTTTATTCGCATCGCAATCAAATAGCGAACATCAAAAACGAACAAACCGAACTTGAGTACCTGAAACAGCGAAGAGAGATTCAGTTTCAGGCCCGTTTGCTCTGTGCCGATTTGCTGTATTACAATTCGTTGTATGTCGAAATTTCAAAACGACACGACAATGCCAAACAATTGGCAGATGCCTATAAAGCAAAATTAGATATTGGCGAAACGGGTGTTTTGGAATACAACAAGGCTCAAATGAATTTCCTGAACATATCGAAAGATCTCGAAAAAGTTGAAATTGAACGGAAAGCCCTGCAATCGGAGCTTAACCGCTTAAACGGTGGAATTGCAATTGTATTTGCCGAAACAAACCTGCCAATGCATATTATTTCACCCGATTTTGAACAATGGTATGCCACCGCCGAACAGAATAACCCTGTGTTAAAATGGGTAAAAACAGAAATTTTAGTACGGGAGAAACAATCGAAACTGGCGGTATCGCAAAGCTTACCAAAATTCTATGCAGGTTACATGAGCGAAAAGGTTGTAGGGCAGCAATTTCAAGGAGTTACCGTAGGTATTACCATACCACTTTGGGAAAACAAAAACGCTATTAAGTATGCCAAAGCCAATACCTTGGCAGTTCAGAGCGTTGAAGCCGATGCAAAGCTTCAATTTTACAACGAAATGAAAACCTTGCACGCCAAAGCAATTACATTGCAAAGCAGTGTTGCCGATTATCGCACAAAACTCGCATCTTTCAGCAATACCTGGTTGCTTCAAAAAGCATTGGACAAAGGAGAAATCTCGCTTGCTGAATACTTTTTCGAACTATCGTTGTATTACGAGAGTGTAGATAAATTGCTTGGGGCGGAGAAGGAACTCAATAGTGCTTATGCCGGGTTAAGCATGTATCAATAATTAGCAATCTTATCGTGGTTGAAGTTTCTTATTTCAACCATGATTTTTAAAACGTAACTCAATGAGAGGCTAAATATTATTTTGAGGTGCTGGAAAAATTATTTGCATTAGTTACGACTTAATCTGACAGTTAGGGATTAAACTAAATTTGAGATTGCAAAAAACAAAGAAGTTTAACCCTCAAAAAACTGTCAGATTAAGTCGTAACTAATGCACTTTATTTCGCTTATCTCTTTCAAAAAGGTGATGATATCGTTCCAGATTAGTGGAATATATTCACCTTAAAATTAACGGTTTCTAATTTACGCAAACTTTGTACATAAAAGAAGGTTCACCATTACCAAATAATCATTTCAAGTGGGGCTTTTAACAATCCGTACTTATTTCATCGCAAAAAAATTAACTTTGCTGCGCGAATTAAAAAACAAAAACATGGCATTGAAATGCGGAATCGTTGGGTTGCCCAACGTCGGGAAATCAACCCTTTTTAACTGTTTGTCGAGTGCAAAAGCCCAGTCGGCCAACTTCCCGTTTTGTACAATCGAACCGAATGTGGGGATCATCACAGTGCCCGACCCGCGTTTGATCGAATTAGAAAAAATTGACAAACCCAAAAAGGTAGTCCCGACCACTATCGAGATCGTGGATATCGCCGGCCTGGTAAAAGGCGCCAGCAAAGGCGAAGGGTTAGGGAACCAGTTCCTGGCCAATATCCGCGAAACCGACGCCATTATCCACGTGTTGCGTTGTTTCGAGAATGATAATATTACCCATGTCGACGGTTCCGTCAACCCGGTGCGCGACAAAGAAATTATTGACACAGAACTTCAGTTGAAAGATTTGGAAACCGTTGAAGCGCGGATTGCCAAATGGGAAAAAGTGGCACGGCACGGCAACGACAATTCGGCAAAAAAAATAGTAGAAGTGGCCATCCGTTACCGCGACGCATTGGTGCAGGGAAAATCGGCCCGCACGGTGGAACTTTCGGAAGAAGAAAAAAAACTGACCCGCGATTTCTTCCTGCTGACCAACAAACCCGTTTTGTATGCCTGCAACGTGGACGAAGCGTCGGCCAAAAACGGGAATACGTTTGTTGAGCAGGTGAAAGACGCAGTAAAAGACGAAAATGCAGAAATGCTGGTAATTGCCGCAGCCACCGAAGCCGATATTGCCGAACTGGAAACTTACGACGAAAAACAACTGTTCCTCGAAGAACTGGGGCTCGACGAGCCGGGCGTCAATAAGCTCATCCACGCGGCTTACCGCTTGCTGGAGCTGCAAACCTATTTCACTACCGGCCCCGACGAAAGCCGTGCCTGGACTTTTGTAAAAGGCACCAAAGCCCCGCAAGCTGCGGGAATTATCCATTCCGACTTTGAAAAAGGCTTTATCCGCGCCGAAGTAATCAAATACAACGACTACATCCGCCTGCGCTCGGAAACCGCTTGCCGCGAAGCTGGTAAAATCAGTGTCGAAGGAAAAGAATACCTGGTGCAGGACGGCGACATCATGCACTTCCGGTTCAATGTGTAGAAACAACGATCCAGAATTAATATTCCCGTTATATGCGTTCCCTGTTACAATACCGGAATATTCAGGAGACCAATGACAAAAGCCCCGTTTGCAATCATTAACAATAATAAAAAACTTTTAGTCCGCCCTTTTTGTCTCATTTATATATCTTCGGAAGCTGAAATAATTTACCAGAGAAAAACATGAAAATGAGACGTACACTATTTTTTACATTATTCATTATCAATTACATTACACAGGCACAGCCTCTGCCCCAAAAAACAATTCCTCTGGTAAAAGGGGTTATCAGGGGAAAAATCATTGACGCAGAAACCAAACAATACATGGAATATGCCAATGTTTCGGTCTACAACCAGAACGATTCGGCGCTCGTTACAGGGGGGATAACCAATGACAACGGAGAATTTGAGATTTCGAAACTCAGTTTTGGGAACTATTATATTGATGCCAATTTTATCGGTTTCGACAAAACCCGGGTACCAAACATCCTGATTGATGCCGGTACCCCGGAAGTTGACCTGGGCACCATTCAATTAAAACCATCGACCCAGAAAATCGGGGCGGTAGATGTTATTGCCGAAAAAGCCCGAGTGGAATACAAAGTAGATAAAAAAGTGATCAACGTGGGGCAGGATATTAACGCCACAGGGGGCACTGCTGTTGATGTGCTGGAAAATACGCCCTCGGTACAGGTCGATATTGAAGGGAATGTGACCCTCCGCGGATCGGGCAACTTTACGGTATTGATTGACGGAAGGCCGACCATCCTGACCGGGAGCGATGCGCTTCAGCAAATCCCGGCATCGGCCATCGACAATATTGAAATAATTACCAATCCTTCGGTGAAGTACGATCCCGACGGGATGGCAGGTATCATCAACTTAGTGATGAAAAAGAATGTCCTTTCCGGCTTCAATGGTATTGTAAATGCTTCGGTCGGCACCGGCGACAAACAAAGTCTCGGCCTGTTGGTGAACCAGACAACAAAAAAAAGGAATATCTCGTTTGGCGTCGACCTGAGCAACCGCTCGTTTTCCGGAGAGCAAACCTCAAGCCGGGAAACTTTACTGAACGATACCACTACTTTCCTGAACAAGGATGGGAGCCGGGGATTTAGCCGCGGCGGATACAATTTCAAAGCCGGGACCGATTTTTTCCTGAACGAACTCACCACTCTCGGTTTTTCGGCCAATTACGGACATTACCAGTTTGAAAGCGGCGGGACCAGCAACATTCATCAATATTTCCTGCCCCCGGCAGAAAACCGGTATTCGGTGGAAGACGATTTTTCTGAAAGAGGCGGCGATTATGCCAGCGGAAATATCGACTTTCTGCGTAAGTTCAACGAAGAAGGCACCCATAAACTAAACGCTACATTTTATTATTCACACGAAAAAGGAAGCGACCAGGACAACGAAAATGAATTTATTTCCGATGCTTCGTTCAATCCCACCGATGTGTATTCGTTGCGTATACGGACCAATGAAGATGAAACGGAAGATGAATTTCGTCTTAAAGCCGATTACACCAAGCCACTGGGCGATTTCGGCAAATTGGAAGCAGGCCTGCAAAGCCGCATTGACAGGGAAACCGAAGATTATCTGTTTGAACGGTATAACACCGAAACACACACATGGGAAAATAATGAACTTTACAGCAGCTCAATGACGTTTAAGCGCGATATCCATTCGGCATATTCTACCGTTTCGAGCAAAATCGGTCCCCTTGAATACATGTTGGGGGTCCGTGGCGAATATACAAACCGGAGGATTGGGCACACCAAAGTAAACACCCCGTACACGATCAACCGTCTCGATTTCTTCCCATCGGCCCATTTTTCGTATACATTTTTCGACGACAACCAGTTGATGGCAAGCTACAGCCGGCGTATTGACCGCCCCAACGGAAGAGACCTTGACCCGTTTAAAAGTTACCGCGACCAGTATACCATTCAATCAGGGAACCCAAACCTGAAACCGGAATACACCAATTCCTACGAACTCAGTTACCTGAAACGCTTAGGGAAGTCATTTATCTCGCTCGAAAGTTTTTACAGGGTCACCAATAACCTTATCAGCCGCCTGAGCGAATTGGGCGACGATGGGATCATATACGAAACAACCGTGAACCTGAACAACGACTTCTCGATGGGCGGGGAACTGATGGCGAATGTTAATCTTGCGGAATGGCTGCTTGTCAACAGTAGCATATCGGTCTACAAATACAAAATTGAAGACAGTTCCAACAGCGAAGAAGTAGTGACCCGGGAAAGTACCAATGTAAATGGAAGGATCAACTCGACCCTGAAGTTTTCGCAGAACAGCCGGATGCAGCTCACCGGGATGTACCGTGGCCCCTCGGTTTCCATCCAGGGAGAAAACAAAGGGATATTTTATTCAAACATTTCGTACCGGCACGATTTATTCAATAAAAAATTAACGGCGACTGTCAGCCTTCAGGATATATTTGGTACGGCCGTGAGCAAAGGGACCGCCAGCGGGACAAATTTCTCATCAGCATATAAATTTAAACGCGAACCGCAGATACTGATGTTTACACTGAGTTACCGGATCAACAATTACAAAACAGAAAACTCAGGCCAGTCGGAAAACGGAGAGATGGATTTTGGGGAAGGCAGTTTTTAAACAGATTTCCTTTTCACGTTGGTTCATCTAACTCATTTTCTATTTTGGTATCCTGTTAACTAAAAGCCATCCACGAACTTTGCTCATGGTACTCTTCAACCGGAACAACCTGGTTCCGGTATCTGAACGAACTAACCAGCATTAAAATATCCTGCTTGATTGTTTCGATACTGTTGTTTACCAGATCATTACGGAATCCTTTATCAGCGAGCATCACCACATGGGCAGCTGCCACGGCCCTGCTTATAATTTTACCTAAATCGACCATTTTCCGCTGCGACATTTTTAAATCAACTGAAAACCCAAGCGCCCGATCGAAATAACCAGCTGCTTTTTCTGTCAGTTCATAATTTTTTAAAAATACCGACAGGTTCGTATTTTTCCGGCGTGCCATCTGCTTCAGCGCCGCATCCGCTATTTGCGTATAAAGCATTTCATTCGAGCCTTCAAAGATCATGAACGGCCTTGAATCAATAATCCCACGCGCAGCCACATGTTCTTCGCGATAGCCGTTGGCCCCGCTCAACTGGGTCAGTATTTGCGCCGATTCCTGCATCAGATCAGTGATAAAGGCTTTCATACTGGCTGCCTCAACGGTTGCCGGAGCCAGGTCATTTTCAATACCGCTGGATTCAGCGCTGCGTGAACACATGGCCGAGCTTACAGTAAACGCATTCTGGATCCGGGCGATATAGTGCTGCACCTGATCCAACGACATAAGCGGTTTTCCTGCTACTACGCGCGAATTGGTATGACGGAGCGCCTCATCCAACATCCGGCGGATAAATCCCATGCCCATTCCCGGAAATTGCATCCGGCTGCGATGCAATAAATCCATCATCAGTTTCAGACCGGTTGATCCCGGGACCAGTTTAAACTCTTCCGGAACCATTATGTCGATGTTGTTTCTTCCATACGGAATCGGATACAACCCAATATTGTTGTAATATTCTTCCACTTGAATTTGTTGTCCTGGTTGCTGTACATCGCAAATAAAAAAATCAATATCCCGTCCCAGTTCCCCTTTTACATTCTTTGGCCTTGAGGCCATCAGCCAGTAATCAGCCAATCCGGTCAGCCCCTGCCAGTGTTTAGTCCCCCTGATATGGTATTTTGATCCAATTTTTTCGTTTGAAGTCTGCATGTTCAGCGCATCGCTGCCATAATCCGGTTCCGTAATCATGAGGCCGCCCATGTTCTGTTTTTTCAGAAAGCGTTCAAAAATATCTCCTTTCACCAGTTCATTGGCATACTTTGCTACCGGCTGAAGAAATAAGGCCATGTTAATCCCGAAAGTCAGCGACAAAGGCAATGACTCATAAGCCGCAGCATCCATCATGCCGAGACATTCTTTCACCTTAGCCCCGCGACCGCCATATTTTTCAGGAATTGCGACAGAAAGGGGATTTACAGCCATGATCTCACGCAACACAAGTGCGGGGAAACCACGCTTTTGAATAAATTTTTCAAGCTGATCTCTTTCATAAAAAACACTTTTTAAGGCCCTTTTAAAAGAATCAAGAAAATCAGGGAAAGAAATTTCTTTGGCAATTGCAACAGGATACATTCATTAATTTATATACATTATACACTAACGGCAGGCAGAAAATACTGAATGCCGGCACTCAAAATCCAGACCCGGCATTAAAACAGCGGATTGGCTTTACCACACAGAAAAACAAACAAAAACAGGAAAAGTTTAATCACTGACATTCGGCACAACTAAGTGCCCGGATGTTATACAAACAGGCTAATTTATTGTTTTTTGTTATTTTATTTGTTACTATATTGATTTTTTGTCAGAATATATTTTGTTTTTAAAACACAATGATTATTTTCGCACCCAGAAAGACAAATAGTGATACATTTAAATTTTGGCAGTTATGTGTGGATTTGTAGCAGCATTTGACCTGAAAGTAGATGCCCAAAGCCTGAGGGCCCAGGTTTTAAAAATGTCTAAACGTATTCGTCACCGTGGCCCCGACTGGTCGGGGGTTTTTTCTTCAGAAAAAGCCATCATGGCACACGAGCGTTTATCAATCGTTGACCCCGAATCGGGAGGACAACCCTTGTACAGCAAAGACCGGAACTTAGTGCTGGCAGTAAATGGAGAAATATACAATCATCTGGATATACGGAAGAAATACGAAGGAAAGTACGATTTTCTGACCAAATCAGATTGTGAGGTTATCCTGGCACTATACCAGGACAAAGGAACTGAATTTCTGGAAGACATGAACGGGATATTTGCATTCGCCCTTTACGACATAGCACAGGACCGGTACCTGATTGCCCGCGACCACATCGGGATCATCCCCCTGTACATGGGATGGGACAAATTTGGCAATTTTTACGTAGCATCGGAACTGAAATCACTGGAAGGATTTTGCAACAAGATACAGGAATTTCCCCCGGCCAGTTACCTCGACAGCAAAACCGGCGAAATAAAAACATGGTGGATACGCGACTGGATGGATTATGAAAACGTAAAAGACAATGAAACCAGTATTCCCGACCTGAGAAAAGCAATGGAAGACGCAGTCCACCGTCAATTAATGTCGGATGTTCCTTACGGGGTACTCCTTTCCGGAGGGCTGGACTCGTCCATTACCTCGGCGATTGCCAAACGGTATGCTTCACGCCGCATCGAAAGCAACGATACAGAAGCTGCCTGGTGGCCCCGGCTGCATTCATTCGTTATCGGACTGGAAGGTTCTCCCGACCTGGCAGCAGCCCGAAAAGTTGCAGACCACATTGGCACTGTACACCACGAAATACATTATACGATACAGGAAGGCTTAGACGCCATCCGCGACGTAATCTACCACCTCGAAACCTACGATGTCACTACTGTGCGTGCAGCAACTCCCATGTACATGCTGGCCCGGGTGATTAAATCGATGGGAATAAAAATGGTATTGACCGGCGAAGGGGCTGATGAGATTTTTGGCGGGTACCTATACTTCCACAAAGCGCCAAATGCACAGGCTTTTCACGAAGAGACCCTGCGCAAACTGGGCAAGCTGCACCTGTACGACTGCCTGCGGGCCAACAAGGCGCTGGCTGCATGGGGAGTCGAAGGACGGGTTCCTTTCCTCGACAAAGAATTCATGGATGTAGCCATGCGCATCAACCCAAAAGATAAAATGGCAGGCCCTGGCCGTATGGAAAAATGGGTGGTACGCAAAGCATTTGAAGATTATCTTCCGGCCAGTATTGCCTGGCGTCAGAAAGAACAATTTTCGGATGGAGTTGGCTACGGTTGGATTGATACCCTGAAAAAAATTGCTTCGGAAAAAGTGAGCGACGACATGATGGAAAACGCCAAATACCGTTTCCCTGTCAATACTCCGATGTCGAAAGAAGAATACGTTTACCGCGAAATTTTCAGTGAGCACTTCCCTTCTGACGAGGCGGCAGCCTGTGTCCCGTCGGTCCCATCAATTGCATGCAGCACCGCCGAGGCGCTGGCCTGGGATGCATCGTTCAGGAATAATGCCGACCCGTCGGGCCGTTCCGTTTTAAGCGTGCATGAACAGGGAACACAGTTTGAAGACAAGATAGAAGAGGCAAAAAGAAGAGAGAAAGTAACATGACAAATGATTGGTGCGCCGTTTTTGAAGGCATTCAAAACATGTGAAATATCAATGAGCAAATCATCAGAATAAACTATATTTAAAGACTTTCTGCTGTCACCAGCAGAAAATTGCCAAAATTGAGAGTGTGAGCCACATCGGAGGATGTGGCTTTTTTGTTTAAAAACCAGACCCCACCGGTAATTGGCGGGGTCTTTGAGAGTGTGGCTTATTGTAATTCAGATTATATGCGGAGAAAACGCTATGATTAAACAACTCCTTGTGCGATCATCGCATCAGCTACTTTAATGAACCCGCCAATATTGGCGCCTTTCACATAATTGACGAAACCATCGCTTTCTGTGCCGTATTTCACGCAGGTTGCGTGTATATTAACCATGATCTGATGCAATTTGGCATCCACTTCTTCTCTGGTCCATGGCAAACGCATCGAATTTTGGGTCATTTCCAGACCCGAAGTGGCCACACCACCCGCATTGGCTGCTTTGCCCGGTCCATAAAGGATTTTCGATTTAAGATATACTTCGATTGCTTCAGGAGTTGAAGGCATATTTGCACCTTCTGATACAACAAAGCAACCATTCTTAATAAGTGTTTTTGCATCTTCTTCGTTCACTTCATTCTGGGTTGCCGACGGGAAAGCACAATCACATTTTACACCCCATGGAGTTTTACCGGGGAAGAATTCACATCCAAATTTTGTTGCATACTCAGAAATACGGCCACGTTGCATGTTTTTTAATTCCATTACCCAGGCTAATTTTTCTTCATCAATGCCATTCGGATCGTATATGTAACCCGAAGAATCGGAAAGAGTAACAGGTTTGGCACCCATTTGGATCAGTTTCTCAACAGTATATTGTGCGACGTTACCTGAACCTGATACCGTACAAATCTTGCCTTTCAGACTGTTTCCACGGGTTGCCAGCATTTCGGCTGCAAAATATACCGAACCGTAACCAGTTGCTTCCGGACGAATAAGACTTCCGCCCCACTCAATCCCTTTTCCTGTCAACACACCTGTAAATTCATTTCTGAGCCGTTTGTATTGTCCGTACAAATAACCAACTTCACGGCCTCCTACGCCAATATCACCGGCAGGTACATCAGTATCAGCGCCAATATGACGTTGCAGTTCTGTCATAAAACTCTGGCAAAAGCGCATTACTTCGTTATCTGATTTGCCTTTAGGGTCAAAATCTGAACCACCTTTACCACCACCCATCGGAAGCGTGGTAAGGCTATTTTTAAATACTTGTTCAAAAGCCAGAAATTTCAATATTCCAAGATTTACTGTCGGGTGAAAACGCAGACCACCTTTATACGGACCAATGGCGCTGTTCATTTGGATGCGGAACCCCCTGTTTACCTGAATATTCCCTTCATCGTCGATCCACGGGACCCGGAAAATAATGATACGTTCCGGCTCTACTATGCGCTCCAGTACTTTTGCATAATGATATTTCGGATTTTGTTCGATAAATGGAAGCAACGATTCAACAACTTCCTGAACAGCCTGATGAAATTCAGATTCCCCGGGATTCTTGGCGATCACTTTTGCCATAAAATCGCTCAATTTTAGATTCAAAATGTCAGTCATAACAGTTTTTTTTATATAAATGGTTGATATAAATTCAGAAAAAGGAACAATTACACAGAAAAGTATAATTATTTGGCAAAAATAGTATTCGTGATAAAAATCAGTTTATCCCATTTTGTAATTACGTGTATCACGTAAGCATATCGCCGGAACAAACGGGAATTTCCGGATAACACCCACCGTTTCTGTTTCAAATTGTTTGAGAAACAGATTTTATGGGGCATCTCCCCTTTTCAAAAGCGGTAAATTTACCGGCTGTTTTTTGAGGCCTATTGAAAATTTGCTTTCGGTATTTTCAACCTCCTTTATGTACCTGGAACATTAAAAAACTCTTTCATCTTGTCGATGAAAAATTTGGGGGCGGGACAAGGCTTACCGGTATTCCTGTCGAAAAAAGCCAGCACTGTTTCTCCTCTATTAATCAGTTCTCCTTCTTCATTATAAATTTCAGTTTTAATTGGAAATTTAACGTTAGGCAATTTCTCGACAATGGTTCTCACAGTCAGCAACTGGTCGTACAAAGCTGGTTTTATGTAATTGATATTCAGCGACCAGGCCGGCAAGAATATGTTCAGGTGTTCAAGTTCTTTGTATGTATAACCGAGTTCCCTGATCATTTCAGTTCTCCCGATCTCGTAAAACCGGGGGTAACGCCCGTAATACACCACTCCCATCTGGTCGGTATCTTCGTAACAAACACGGATTTTAGTTTCTGAAACCAGCATCATTCGTTATTTAAAAGGTGAATCAGGTTCTTTGGCCATGTGATTGAAAGCCAGTCTGTCAACCAGTTTCGGAAAGAATTTTCCCAGAAATACGGTTAGTTTTCCTTCCGTAAATGTTAAAATAAGTTCTCTTTTCCTTCTGACAATGGCCCGTGCTATATGCCGGGCACATTCTTCAGAACTCATCATTTTGTTTTCGTCCCGGGGAGTTTCTCCCTGTTTCGACCCATTGGCAATGAGGGCCGACTGCCTTACTTCCGAAGCAGTAAAACCGGGGGCGGCCACTAATACGTGAAGCCCGGTTTTCAGGTTTTCGGTGCGCAACGCATCGAGAAACCCTCGAATGGCGTATTTCGAGGCCGAATAACCGGTACGACCAGGGAGGCCTATATATCCGGCAATGGAAATCACCCCGGCCACTGTTCCTTTGCTTTTCAGCAGATGGGGCATGGCGTATTTGGTACAAAAAACCGTTCCCCAGAAATTGACATCCATCAGCCGTTTCATCACGTCCAGTTCGAGGTCGGCAAAGAGCGCCCGCATTGAAACCCCTGCATTGTTGATCAGTACATCAATTTTTCCGTAGCGCTGAAACGTTTGTTCAATCAATTTTTTGCAGTCTTCTTCTTTACTGACATCGGTTTTTACCGAGATTATTTCAACTCCGGGGAGCTCTTTTTCCAATTCTGACAGGCGGTCGGCACGGCGGGCTGCAAGTGCCAGCTTTGCCCCGCGTGATGCACATTCCAGGGCCAAAGCCCTTCCGATCCCGGACGATGCCCCGGTAATGACCACTACTTTTCCATTCATGAGATACAGATTTTGTAAACAAAAGTAATTTTTTCAGCGGATTGATCCTGAATATTGCCGAAAACATTTGTAACTGAAGCCATCATCGTTCTATTGCGTAATTTGGGTCTATAATTTCCGTCAATCCAAATGTTCTTCAGATGTTTTTTTATGTCAATTTTTATATCTTTATACCTGTTCAATACAAAAACAATTTATCTTCTATAAATCAATGAATTACAGAAATAAAGGGCTTTTTATTTTTTCCTGTTTGTTTTTCATACAAAGCATCTTCCCCTGTCTCATCCAATCTTCGGAAAAGAAAAAAATATTTTACCTGAATTCGTACGAAATTACTTTTCAAACATACAAAAGTTCACAACAAGCTATTAGTGAGTCGTTTCCTTCCACAAAATACATTATCGATACCGATTTCATGGATGCAAAGCGATTTTACGACAAAGCAATATACGACAACCTGAAAGAACGTTTACGAATAAAAATAGAAGAACGGGGGGAGTACGACCTGGTACTTACCAGCGACGACGATGCGCTAAATTTCGTGCTACATAATTATATGGAATTTTTCCCCAATACGCCTGTCGTTTTCTGGGGATTCGACAACATTGAAAAAATAGGCTATCTGGATAGCATTACGTATGTTACCGGTGTGATGGAAACATTGCCGGCAAGGGAAAATATCGAATTAATTAAAAGAATACACCCCAATGTCGATGAAATAATTGCATTCTATGATAGTACAAGTGTGGGCATCATTGATTTTAGAATATATGATGCGCTGAAAAAAGATTACCCCGACATGGTCCTTTCCGAGATATGCACAAATAACTTCTCACTGAACGAATTACAGGACACGATCGGAAAATTGCGTGAAGATCAGCTGATTATAAAATTCTCATCGTATCAGTTGAAAGATATGGACCTCAATCTTTACGAACAAATTGAGTTGCTTTACAATGACTCGCCGGTGCCTGTTTACTGTTGGGGAACAGTTGAAATAGTATCCGGATTCTTTGGGGGTTGCCTCTCGGATTATTACGAACAGGCGACCCTTGCCTGCCATCTGGCAAAAAATGTATTGAACGGGGCCGATATTTCAAAAATGAAAATCGTGAGCAAA
Organism: Prolixibacteraceae bacterium; assembly: GCA_034003625.1. GTDB lineage: Bacteria > Bacteroidota > Bacteroidia > Bacteroidales > Prolixibacteraceae > GWE2-42-39. Next base: position 166,343 of record JAVEYG010000001.1, read on the forward strand.
CTGCCCTGTAAAAAGATAGTCAATTATTCGGCTTTAAAAAAATACCATATCCCTGATTATTTGTTACCTGACGATGTGGTGGTGCTTGGCGCCCCTTCCAAAAAACTGAATATCCGAAAAGACCTTTTTTTTATCATCGTATTTTCACTCATTACAGCCCTGATCCTGTTGGGGATCAATATCCGGCTGGCCTGGGCAAAACGCAGGCTGGCAGACAATCTCAGGGATTCACAGCAGAATTATGAAATTCTTTTCCGCGAAAACCCGTCCGTCAATTTACTGATCGATCCCGGAACCGGCCAGATTGCCGATGCCAATAACGCCGCCCTGAAATTTTACGGCTACACCATCGGAGAAATAAAAAAACTGAATATTACAGAAGTTAGTGCGCTCCCGCTTGCCGATACGAAGGAAAAAATTCACCAGGCACAGGTGGGTTTCAACCGTGACTACGTTTCCCGGCACCGGAAAAAGAATGGAGAATTAAGGGATGTGGAAGTTTTTATCGATCAGTTGAACCTCCCGGCACAATCGTTTTTATATGCCAACGTGACCGATATTACCGAACGGTTGGAAACTGAACGGGAAATGATCGAAGCCCGGCAAAAAGCAGAAGAAAGTGACCGGCTGAAATCGGCATTTCTGGCCAATATGAGCCATGAAATACGCACGCCCATGAACAGTATACTGGGCTTTTCCGATTTACTGATCAACGGAGAAGGATATCCCGGAAAAAACAAGGAATATCTGAAAATGATCCATACCAACGGGAACCACCTGCTGGCTCTCATCAACGATGTGATCGATATTTCACGGATTGAAGCCAACCAATTGAAAATCATAAAAAAGGAAACAAAAATAAACGTATTGATCGACGAGCTTTTTATCGAATTCAACAACCGCCGGATACAGGAAAAATCAGATTTCATCCTTGAAGTAGAAAAAGGGTCTAAAAATCCCGATTTTGAGGTCATCACAGACGGAATAAGATTAAAACAGATACTGATCAACCTGATTGGCAATGCGTTTAAATTTACAGAAAAGGGGTTTGTGCAATTCGGATATAAAATCAGGGAAGACGGAATGCTGCAATTTTTTGTGAAAGATTCGGGAATTGGCATCCCGAAAGATAAACAAGATATTGTATTTTCAGTTTTTCAGCGTCTCGACGACTCGTATACCAAAAACTATTCCGGAGCCGGGCTGGGCTTATCAATTGCAAAATCGCTTGTAGAAAAATTAGGCGGCCATATCTGGCTGATGTCGGATATTGACCAGGGGTCGCGTTTCTATTTTACGATTCCCGGAGCAGAAGAAAAACTGAAAATGTAACAAATCAATCCTTCCCTGTCCTCTCAATCCTGCGGACAGCATATGTTTTTTTATTCTGCGATTCAAAATACGTACGCATCTGCAATTCGGCAACAATACCGATCGTGACGAACTGAATCCCGCCCAACACAAGCATTATTCCCAACATGAGCATCGGTTTTCCCCAAATATCGCTGCCCATAAGTTTCAATACCAGCATGTAAATATTGATTAGAACGCCGAGCCCGAAAGTGATGATCCCCAATCCGCCAAACAAGTGCATCGGACGTTGCAGGTATTTTTTGAAAAACAGCATCAGCATCAGGTCGCTCATGACCTTTGTCGTGCGGCTTAGATTGTATTTCGATTTGCCAAATTCGCGGGCACGGTGGTTCACATCCATCTGGGTGATGCGGACGTTTCCTTCAAGAGCCAGCAAAACAGGGATAAACCGGTGTAACTCACCATAAATGGTAATGCTTTTCGCCGCTTCTTTTGTGAATATCTTCAGCGTACAACCGAGGTCTTTCATTTTGATACCGGTTGATTCGCGGATGATGTAATTGGCAATTTTGCTGGGAATTTTCCGAAGAAAAGCCCCGTCTTTGCGATTGGCACGCACACCAGCCACCATGTCCCAGTTTCCGTCCACGGCCATTTTCAGCATCATCGGGATATCGGCAGGGTCGTTTTGCAGGTCACCGTCAAGAAGTACAATGTATTCGCCTTCCGCCAGGTCGATGCCCGCCTGCAGAGCAGAACTCTGCCCGTAGTTTTTTTTCAGTTCAAGCAGCACAAAACGTTTGTCGTTGATGGCCATAACCTCTTTCCTCGTATGGTCGGTCGAACCATCGTCTACAAAAATTGCCTCATAATCATACCCTTTCAGGGCATTGATGATCTGTTCGCTAAGCGGACGGATATTGAGTTCTTCATTGTATACGCAAATAACCAAACTTATCTGTTTCATTGTTTCTGTCTTGTTAAGATTCCCGGCACCCGATAATTGGTAAAATTTTCGTTATTTAGCGTTGCGAAAATAAGAAAAAGCCATCAGGATTTACAATTCTGAACCAATTAAATACACAGCCGGGAATGACAGGAAAATTTATTCATTCAAAATATTTTCCCTTTCTATTGTTTGCTTTTGCCTTGTTTCTGTACACGGTAAACAATGGGAATTTCAGCATTTACATCCTCGACGAGGCAAAAAACACAGAATGTGCCCGCGAAATGCTGGAGCGGGGCGACTGGGTAGTACCTACATTTAACTACAACCTGCGGGCCGACAAACCTCCCTTGCATTATTTTTTTATGATGGCCGCATTTAAACTGTTTGGGATAAACGAATGGGGGGCCCGTTTTTTTTCCGGTATATTCGGAGCCCTGACCGTTTTGATCACGTTCCTGTACACCCGGCGTTTTGTCAACTATACAACCGCTTTCTGGGCAGCCTTCACCCTGTTGGCCTCGGTACACTTCAGCATCCAGTTTCACCTGGCCGTGCCCGATCCTTACCTGATCTTCTTTTTTACCTGGAGCCTTTTTCTTTTTTATGCCGCTGTTTCGGAACGGCGCCGGCACGAGATATGGCTCCTGTATGTAGCTGTCGGGCTGGGAACACTCGCCAAAGGACCAGTTGCCATTGCCTTGCCGGGATTGATCTTCCTGCTGTTCCTGATCTTCTCGAAACAGCTGAAATGGACGGTTATCCGTTCACTAAAACCATTTTCGGGCATGATCATCGTTCTGGCCATTTCACTGCCCTGGTACATTTTAGTCGGACTTGAAACCGACTGGGAATGGACCCGTGGTTTTTTCCTGAAACACAATATCGGACGGTTCGCAGAAGAGATGGAAGGGCATGGCGGTATTTTTATCGTTACATTTGCGTATGTTCTGGTCGGGATGTTCCCGTTCTCCGCATTTTTGGTCCAGGCATACCGTAATGCCCTCAAAAACCGGCACGACTGGTTTGTTCTGTTTTCATTGACCGCTGCTTCAGTTATTATCCTGTTTTTTTCGTTTTCAGGGACAAAACTACCCAATTATACAGTCCCGTCATACCCGTTCCTGGCAGTATTGCTGGCCGGGTACTTTTCCAGATTACCCGGACTGAAAACCAATATAAAACCCAGTTATACCGGTCTGCTGCTCACCGGTATTATCCTGGTGCCTGCACTACTTGTGGGGTTGCAGTTTGACCCGGTACTAAAAAATGAAAAATCGGTTGCCTGGTACTTTTTGCCCTCATCGCTTGGTATTTTTGCCGGTTTTTATTTTTTCATTCAGAAGAAAAATACGACCGGATTATTGGTGACCGGCAGCTCAACCATACTGGCAGGCCTGCTTTTTTTCCTTTTCGTTTTCCCACGTATCGATGCTCAAAACCCGGTACGGAAAAGTATTTCGTTACTCGAAAACAAAGACGTCCGATATTTTCAGAGGTTTAACCCGTCATATTCTTTTTACCTGAAAAAGCCGGTTCCCGAAATTTCGGAGAATGAAATATCTGTTTTTTTTGAAAAATATCCCGACGGGGTGATCATTTCGGTAAAGAAGAAACTGGACGATATTCAACTTCCTGAGAATACTGAAATTTTCTTTTCGTCGCACGATTTATTTGAATCGCCCACCACCCAATTAGTGCGAAAGAAAAAAACAGACTGACAATCAGGGTCCAGTGACAACTTTCTTTCGTTGCAGCAACAACCTGATATTCTGCTGTAAAGAACGATCGAAAATTTCTTTTTTCAGAAAATGAAACCGGGTTTCAGTCAGCCATATGGTTATCAGCAGTGAACATATCCCGAAAAAAGCACCGGCATACACATCCACAAAAAAATGTTGCAAAAGATATATGCGGGAAAAGCCGACAGTTACTGCCAGAAAAAACAATATTACAGATATGGTTTTACGGTTGGCCAGAAATGCAAAGAACGCGAACATCCCGAAAATGGTCATGCTATGCCCTGAAGGAAAACTTGAATAATAGTTGATATCAGCAGTATAAATGAAACGAGAAAAATCGTCGTACAAAAAATAATGGAGCGGACGGGTAAACACACCTTTTAAAAATTCTTTCAGCACATTGGTAAAAATGCCGATAATCAGCAGGTTCAGGAGTCCGGTCGCGGCATGGCGTACTTTGTAAAAAAACAACAGGCAGGCGGCAATCGCCATGTATCCTCCCAACCCGATATTCGTAAGAAATTCAACAGTTGAGTCCCATTCAATACGCGAATACCGGTTAACCAGCAAAACTACGTCGCCGCGTTTGGTAAGGACCAGTACACCCGCACCGACAACGAAAAACAAGCCATATAAAATAAGGAACAGGCGAAAACCTCTTTTTTCAGTTAGTCGTTTAAGCATCATTTTCTGAAAATATCTGTGTTTCAAACGTCTGCCGACAGACATTACGTATATTCTGTTTTGTTTTATTCGGGTAAAGGTAGGAAAAGTTTGCTATTAAACTAAAAGTTGAAAACAAAAGGGGAGTCAGGATTAAAGAATTTTCTACGGGCATTTTTATTTGGCATGAAATTTTTATACTTTTCGGCCCTGAAAAACGGAAAGTTGCCGGAGTGGTCGATCGGGGCAGACTCGAAATCTGTTGTACCCTTCGGGGTACCGGGGGTTCGAATCCCTCACTTTCCGCTGTGAGGGATTTCTTCAGGAAATCCCTCTTTTTTTTCATATATCAAATACCCCTTTTCTTTCATTTTCAGCGCATTATGGGTAAATACCTGCAGCATCGTAGGTGTTCGATAAATGCCTTTCTGATAGTATAAATTGTTGTCGAACACCCTGCTTATAAAGTCCCGCTTTTGCAACGTATCGGCCTGACTATATACATACCGCATATCTGATAACAGGTAGAGGTTCTTTTCCAGTATCCCAAATGCTTTACCTTGATCTTCACTCAATCTTTCAATCGCTCCCTTCAAATTGAGTACCGTATGACTGTACGTAGAATACCATCTGTCAAACGTATCCCTGTTAATTTCATTCTTAATCCATTTTTCCTCCAGGGAGAACAGTTTTTCCTGCGTATCCTCTAATTGTCTTTTCTTCTCAACCACTCTTTCCCTGTTCGACTTCATTTCAATTTCCATAGATCCCCGGCAGATACTCCTGATTTCGCGAATCCTGACTTCCGGAAGACTCATCAACTCGCAAGCTCCCAAAAACTGATCATGCGCCTTTATCGCGCTGATGTTATTATGTCCTGAATACCGGCACTTGTAGTAATAAAAATATTTCCCTGATTTTCCACGGGACGGCGCTCCCGATAGCGGATTTCCACAATGGCATTTTAATACTCCCCTTAATGGAATCGCATCGTCAATAACGGTTTTCTTTTTATCCGGCTTCCTCATTTTGCTTTGCACCATTTGCCAGGTTGTCATATCAACGATTGGTTCATGGTTGGCCGGGAATAGTCCTCCGGGATAATTCCTGTACGGTTCTACTTTTACCAAGGCCGCATATGCAGGATTGGAAAGCACCCGCTCAATAGCCATACTTCCTTTCCTGTCGAATCCAAGGTCGTAAGCTTTTTCTTTAATTTTATAAAGGGGTACATCCCTCAGACTGGCATCGTAAATAAACCGTACGATCTTTGCTTCCGACTCCTCAACCACCAAATGCCGCTCCTTGCGTTCACCTTCCTTTTTGTATCCAAACGGCGGGACCCTGTTCACAAATCTTCCCTCTTTGGCTTTCGCCGTATAGAACCCGCCTTTTACTTTAATGCTCCTGTTGATATTGTCTTCTTCTGCAAGCAGCAACTGCAAACCTGCCCGAAAGAAACTGCCGGGAGCATCATAGTCAAATGTGATGCCTTCTGTGACGCTCACCACCTGGATACTATATTTTCTCTGAAGCATTTTTACCATACTCATCGCTTCTCCGGCATCCCGACTAAAACGGTCCAACTGATCTACCAACAGATAATCAACTGTTTTATAATGCTTCGATATAAACTCCTGTAATTTTATAAAGTCAGGCCGGTCAAAAGTCCTTGCGCTTTTACCTCGATCAATAAAGCTATCAACCAACTCGACGTTGTTATATTTTATCCACTGGTCTGTGTATAACTCCTGTCTTTCAATCGACCCGTTACTTTGCCCCAATTGACTAAAGCGCAAATATCTAATCGCCTTTTTCATAGTATTCCCTTAGCGTCACTGACACAATGATTTCAGCAATTAAATTTACGAAATTCCGTTCTTTTTCCTGTTCAATTTGCTCATTAGTTTTCTTTATTATTTCATCTGTCAGGCCGGTTTTCTCCTCCGCATTTTTCATCTTGAACCTCCTCTCAAACCTCCTGTTTCTTTTATATTGAGACAATAAAAGCCCTTTGAGGGCTTGTACTAAATTCTGATACCATTTATAATACAAGCTTCAGCCACTCCACTCAACAAAATAGATCTTGCTTCCCTTCAGGCGGTTAAATGACGGTTCGTACCGGATATAGCCGTATTCACTCAATTCCCTGACACATTTATGATAGGTCATGGCAGAGGATACTTTGGCAATTTTCATAATCTCATGGCTGAATACTATAATAGGATTGGCAAAACTATTTTCAGCCCGGTATTCCAAGAGCGCGGCAAATATTCCGATATGCGTAATGCTGATGCGTCCGTCATTTTTGATCGCATCAAAGAAATCTGATAAATATTCCAGCTTGTCCATCCGACTCCAAATGCTCTTTCTATTATAATATGCACACCTTTTCGCGCGCGCCAGGCTCTCCCGCCACCTGCTGTTTATTTTACGGATCAACCGGACGGCTTTCAAAGTTGTCGTCTGAAGCAATGGAAAGGATTATTCCCGATAACCTCAGCAGCCAGGATCAGGAAACCCGGACAGAGCGGTTTCTCTATCCGGTTCTTTTCCTGTCTCAAGGCCTGTAATAGCCAACGTTAATTGCAGAATTAATTTTCTGGCTTCTTTTTACAGGGATTGTGATTGCTTCTTTCTTTTGGCCGCCTGAGGCGCCTGAGGGCCATCATCATTTTCAGGAGCCTGTCTCTCCTTCTTGCTATCCTGTTTGACAGACTGACTTTCACCTGTTGACTGTTTTTCTGATTTTGCTTCACGGGTATTCAGCCGTTGCATGTTACTGTCATAAATAGTTACGGTTTTAAACCGGGGATTGGCTTCCAGGTAGATCTTCTGCTCAGCTCCGTCCCGAAGAAGTGTAGCGGATTGCCGGTTCCCTTTTTTTAAAGAATCAATCAGGTTGCTTTTGTATTCTTCATTACTTAATTCCCTGATCGGATGCTTAGATAAAGCCGCTTCCAGATCATAGCCATAATTCTGATGATAATGTTTCAGCTTAAAGGCGCCGTTGTCATCACTTTGTTTAAAGTCCATCTGGATCCAGGTGTTGTACACCTGTCCCTCTTTATTGGTCAGGTCTTTGTTTACCGACCTCCCTTCCATGAGGTTGTAAGCCTCTTTCAGTGTGATGTTGTTTCCTTTATTAATGTAGAAGATCTGCTCCATTTTGTCGGTACTGCCTTCCTTTTGCAGGCTCACCTGGTAGGAATTGAAAAAATACATGTCGCTTTGTTTCGATTGACTGAAATTCAATACGGATGCTACCGGGTCATTGCCATACTGCGTTTGATGTTGCAGTTTAAATTCCAGCTTGCCTTCTTCCATCTTCTGTTTCAGGTCATTCTCCAAGCCTTCACCGAACCCGGTGTACTTTACCTGATCACGCAGGTATTCGAAATTTTTCTGGTTCATAACTTTTAAATTTTGATTGTTGTTATTTAATTGTTCTGTTTCCAACCGCTCATACCGTCTGGTTACCATCAGACCTACATCAACGATGCCGTCTTTTTCTGTCAACAGCCTATTATCTTTGAGCGCTTCCGCCATTGCCCTGTACGCGGATCGGATTGCCAGGTAATTGTAAGTATCTGTATCCGTTGACATTTCATGGCAGAACTCCTGCACATCATCTTGATTGAAGAACGTGAATAGTTCCTCTCTGCCAACGGGCGCAGCACGATCAGAGAAGGCAACAAATTCCCGTCCTTCTTCACGTTTGCGTATCAGGTATTCAAGCAGGTATTGATAATTGTCCTTTCTGATTTTCATGTCTGGATTTTTAGCGGAAACAAATGCCGGTTAAGCTTAATTGGTATAAAATGATGTCGTATTTCTTACTCGCTCTTTTCACCCCGCAACGACTTTAATCCTGACTCAACCGGAACTGCCTTTGCAATTTTCCTGTTCTTTACATGCAGTTCCAGATGCCTGCCGCCGTTCTTCTCCATGAGCCGCACAGCGAGATACTTTTTATCAGGAATAGTAAACTTTGGTACGACAAGCACGATGGTGCTGCCTGATTGCCCTGTTACCTTGCCGGTGTTGTTATGCACAAGTACGGGTGATATTTCTATCTCCTGGGTAGCCGTCCTTTTTGATTTTTTCCGGTCACGGATATAAAGGCGCAGCTGGTCAATATCATAAATGATATTTGACCGGTTCCGGATGCTGACACGAAGAAACAGGGTATTGTCGTGGATAAACAGCCCGTTCATGCTAAAACGGATGCCAAATTTCCTGTCTGTTATTCCCCTGGTTTTTTCACGTGATTTTAAGGCTTCTCCGCCATATTGATGCACCTTTGCTTCGTTTATCTTACCGGGGGAAAGTAAAACCTGGTCCTCTGTTTCGTTTTCTGTCAACAAGAGATTCAGGACGGAAGGACGGTCGGTATAGTTGATCACAAATGAATTGAGCCTGCCATCCGCTGTGATCAACGTAAGATTGGTTTCGGGAAAATTTTCTCTTGCGGCTTTTATCTGCAAAACGTTTTCTACCCCGCCGGCTTTTTGTGCCAGTACATCCTTGCTGCCCCGGTCCACGCTGATGATCGCATGAGGAAAAATGATGTTGGTGGTTTTCGTGGAAGCGATGGCAATCCGGTAAGGTTCTATTGTTGTGGCCCGGATATCGGTTGTCTGTTGCGCCTGGCTATTGCAGGATGTAAGACACAGGAAGAATCCGGTTATCCATATTACACTGATCTTTTTCATCTGTTTATTTTTTCAATTTAAGTTCCCATAATTCTCGTATATAACTGAACATCTTTCATCTACCGGACAACGGATGGAACTCACCAGGATGACCATGCTCCTGAACGAAAGGTATGGTCCGCATGGCTCGTTTCATTTTCCGGTTATTAAAAATTAATTGGTCATGTTCTGTTTTTGCTTTTCATCACGCAAAAGCACCTGGTAACCTGCTTTCACAACGACTTTGATCAGCCTGACTTTTTTGCTCAGTAAGGTTTTTGCTGTTTCAATACCGGCGCTGGCCATCTGTGCTTCCAGGGAGCCGTCAAGGGTGGTCATCCCCAGGGTTTGCAGCGAACGGTCTGCCGATTGTTTGGCGACATCCCTGGTAATTGCCCCCGGAATGTAAATCCCGGACAGCCCGTCCATATCGTACACGGAAAGTTCTACCGGGAAAAGGGAATTGTTGTAACGAATGCTGTTAATCCTGACAGAGAGCCTTTCACCGCTTAGGGAAGCGGTTCCGAACAGGAAGTTGTCTTTGGGGATACGGACTCCATTAATAAGTACATCATTAACCAGACGGAGCTTAACGGTCGAGCCGTTCACGACAGTCCGGGTTTCATGAATAACCGCCCGTATGGCGTTTTGTGTATCCTCCGGGATGGCTTCTTCCAAAGAATAAAATCCGCTGGCCTGGTTTCCTGTAGCTTGCCCGTTATCCAGCAGGGTCACCGTATCATCGCCTGTCCGGGTGCTTACGGCAAATACTTCTCCGCGTCTTGCCTCAGAAACATGTCGTAATTTTTCCTGTACCCGGTCCGGGTGCTGGATATCCAGTATTTTTTCCAGCATGCCGTTGAGCTGCTGAATTTCAGGGTCGGGTTCCCCCGGTTGACTGATCATCTGCATCATCTGTTCCAGCCGGTCCACATCGGCTGTGTTCACCGGGAAAGTTCCTTCCCCTGTGATCTTTCTTCCCGTATCATCTTCCGTGACCGGTAATGCCTCTTGTGTTACGGGCTTATTCATTTCCCTTTCGAGTTCAGCCAGCTTCCGGTAGATCCTTTCCTGGTTGGGATCGGAATTGTCATTGCCGTAAAGCGAGGAATTAATTCCCTGTCTCCCGGGGTTACCTTGAGAACTGCTTTGGGGTTGAAAAGGGGTAGTTCCATTTTCATGCAGTCTTTCAGCTTTATAATTCGGATCGCTTTTTTTCAGTTCCCTCAGCCGGGCGCTGTCCTGCCTGGCCTGGTTGTAATAGCTCATCTTATCCATTGCCTTACGATCCTTCAGGCTGGCACCTGGAAGATTGACATTGATCCCTGCACGCGGCGCTGCGTCCAGGGCTTCTGCTTCTTCCGCTTTTCCTCCGCCCAGCGCCCAGAACATCAGGGTTAAAAAAGGGAGGGTGAGCAAAGGTAACATGAGCATGAACCTTCCCTGCCGAATCATTTTTTGCGTTTTCTCCTGTTTTTCCATGTTATTCATTCTTTTACGGTTGATACTGATTTTCGATAAAGCGTACACTGTCCATCAAACCGGGACGGTGTTTTATGATACTGTCATAGGTGGCCTTACCGGTGGGACTGCGGGCAAGGCTGTCCATGTAGATCCTGAACTGTCTGATGCGGCTGTATCCGGCTTCGGATAGTTGTGGAGCTGCCTTTGGGGTATCTCCGGTTTGAGTCGCGTGACGGGGTATTTTAATCGGGGTGATGGAAATGGATTTTGCCTGCCTGGCGGTAAACCCGTTTACAGCGAGGTAAACGCTGTACCCGCCAAACAAAACCACGAAAAGGCTTAGTAATATCCGCCAGGTACTTCGTGTAAATCCTGCCGTGCGCCTGGCCATCCATGCAGCCCATGCAGACCGGATACGTTTGTACAGTATACCGGCGGCCAGGGATCCCTTGCTTGTTTTTTGTTCCTCTTTTTGTCTTTTATTTTGGATTGGAAATTTCATCTGTTTATTTTTTTCAATTCAACCATGTATAATTCCCGTACTAAGTTTGTCCTCATCTGGTCAGGACATCAACGGATGGAACCCGCCAGGATGATCATACTTTTGCGTGAGAGGTATGGCTCTATTGGCTCGTTTCATAGCCATAGGTTTTACTGACGCCTGCTCATTGTTTTCAAATCCCTGTTCTCAATAGTATTCCACCGCTCGATCAAAAAGCCGTGCGGATTATTGTCGCTGCGGGATACACTGCGCAAAGCTCCTTCCGTGACCAGGCTGCGGGTGGTGATGCTGGTCGGGCGGATAATGCGCTGAGTAGCGTAGCACCGGAAGCGGTAAGGGTATTGATCTGTGTCCACTGCAACACTGTCCACCCCGATGGTTTGGTTCACATTTCCGGAGATCAGCCCGGCATAATAGCCGTTCTCCTTCAGGTCGTCATAAACGCGTTTGGCCGTTCCGTCTGCCAGGTACAGGGCTTTGGCAATATTCGCCTGGATGGCTTTGTCATCCGGGTCGAGCGTGAAAAACAGGGTATGGAAGGTCTTTATATGGTCTCTCGCCTCCACAGGGATGTTGTCCCTGCGGTTCGAAGCATAAGCTTCCAGCGCCTTGCCGCCCGCCAGGATGTAGATCCGGTCCTGCATCTGCGATACCAGGCTGTAGCTTTTATAGAGTGCAAAACAGCAAATCAGCACACAGCCAGCAATAACCAGCATGGTAAAACTCCTGACATACCGGAACGCGGTATCGATATTTTTCATCTTACTGAACATAGTTCCTCTTTTTTATTGCTTTTGAATTACCCCTGTTTATGTATTTCCCTTCAGCTTGTCTCCCATATAGCCTGAACCGGACTTGCTGCCTTCGTTGAAATACGGATTGGACGTACCACTACTGGCCATACTTTGCGACATGCGGTTGGCTGCACCGCCCATGGCATCTGCCGCCATACCTGCTCCTCCGGATACCATGCTCACCGCACTTTTGGACGCGCCCCCGAACACGCTGGTCACCTTCTGTCCCAATGCTCCGCCACCTCCGGCGTGGACAATGTAATTGGCCACGGAAGGAACAGTGAAGTATCCGATAATACCGATGATCAGAAAGACCAGGTAAGCCATGTCGGTCCGGCTGAAAAAGGTATCGCCGTAATCCTCTACCTGGGAGATGTCCAGTTCCAGCATCTTTTCCTGGATCCTGCCGATAATGCTGCCAAAAATATTGGCAACCGGCAGCCACAGGAAAACGTTGATGTACCGGGCCAGCCATACGGTTAGCGTGTGTTGGAAACCGTCAAAAACGGCTATACCGAATACGAAGGGACCCAGTATGGCCAGCACGATCAACTGGAAAGTGCGGAGCGTATCGATACACAAGGCGGCCGCCTCAAACAGCACCCGGAGCACTTCGCTCATCCATTCTTTTACCGAATTACGGAAATTGTAGGAAGCCTTTGACATGGCAAACCGGATGTCATTACCGATCCCAGCCAACAGGCCTTCCTCTGCGGAATCAGCGTCATCATGGGTGTATTTGTACCAGCGGTCCCGGTCGCCATCTCCGCTTTCCCCCACATACATCTGCCAGGCATTGGTTTGCTTAATAGCTTCTTCTTTCTTTTGAAGCAATACGGCAATTGATTTATCCGACCCTTCCACCATCGCAGCGGTAGCGGTGACCGTCGGCTTCATCACCCCGTTGATCAGGCCGATGACCGAAGGGAACATCAGCACGCAAAAGCCGATCACAAACGGGCGGAACAGCGGATAAAAATCTACCGGCTCGGCTCGGGCAATATGCCCCCATACCCGCGAAGCGATATACCACATAGCAGCAAATCCGGCAAGTCCCTGTCCCACACCAATGAGTTGGGCACAGAGCGGCATCATCTCATCATACAACTGGTCCAGCACGCCGTGCAGGCCTTTCATTTCGTCTGTCAGGCTCTGCGCCAGGCCCATAAAAGGCAACATCGTCCCCGCTACCGCCATCCAGGCGACCTTTCTGTACTTTGTCATATCTGAATCTGAAATTTTAATTGTTTAACCCGTATATTTCCCGGATGGCCTGTGCATCATTCCTTTCCTTTGCCCGTTGCACGGACAGTATGGTCGTCTTGTTATTAAAGTATCTCAGGAACATCAGCTTGTCCTGCATATCATCAAAAATGCGGTCGATGGCCTGCAGCCGTTCATCGTCGCTCATCCTGGCCTCTCCCGCCGTAATAATTACAAGGAGTTCATCCAAATTGCGTAAGGCTTCATCAAACAAATTGTCATAAACCCTTGCCAGGTAACGCAGTTCCTCTTCACTGAAATTATCATCCTGCCTGAACCGGTCATAGGCACTGCGGTATTCCTTTACCAGTACAACCTGGTAGCTGATAATATCCGCCACCCGCCTGTAGCTTCGTACCGTCGGGCTGACCTGCAACAGGCCGTCCAGAAAAACCTTGTGCAGGCTGAAATTACCTTGCGAGATGTTCCTGATGGTGTTGTAGCCGCCTTCCAGGATCAGGTAGCCTTTCTTCATGTCACTGAGAATTTGTTTGAACTGGGCCAGCTTCTCCACATTGAGCAGTAATTGCTGGACTTCGGCGGACTGGGCCGAAGCCTTTTGTGCCGGGAAAAGGCCGCCGAAAACAAGGCAGGCTGCCACGATAATCCTTCCAATTTTCGTTTTCATGGCTGTTCGTTTTTAAGGCCGTATAATGCCCGGCCGGTCTGGACTTCGGTTTTCTGCTGCAGCCGGACTGCGGTCATGATTTTGGCCTCATTGGAAAAACTCCGTAAGAAGGTATATTGGTCCTGCATGTCCAGGTACAGCTTGTCTATCCTTCTCAGGCGCTCGTTATCCTTCATTTCCAACTCTCCATCGGTCGTGACGGTTATCAGCTGGTCCAGTGTTTTTTCGCAGTCATCAAGCAAACGGCCAAATACCCGGCGGATATAGGCCAGTTCCTCATCATTAAAGGCATCACCGGCGCTTAACTGCCGGCAGGTGCGGTTATAATCCTGCACGATCCTGACCTGCATGGAAATCATGTCGGCTACCCTTGCATAGCGCCTGATCTCCGGGTTGACCGTTTTTAGGGAGCTGAAAAAGACGTTATGCAGGTCAAACTCGCCCCTGGTAAAACCACCTATGGTGGTAAGCCCTTCCCGGGCTATATGATAGCCTTTTTGGGCATATTCGATATAGACTTGCAGGGCGGCAACCTGCTGGAGCAGGTATTTCTTTTGGGTCTTTTTCTGCCGGAACCATTCCGAAAAGGTCTGGGCCTGAAGCCCGGATGAAGCGGTAACCAGTACCAGGAGTATCATCATGATCTTTTTCATGGCACTTCGTTTAATCAAGTCCGTACAATTGTTTCACCACGTATACTTCACGGGCGCTTTTGGCCCGTTGAAGGCTCAGCATCATGTTCTGCCGGTTAAAGCGGGTCAGATCATCATAGTTGGCATCCACCCGGTCTGCGGCATTACCTATCAGCTCCAATCTTTTTGCATCACTCATGGTTGTGGCAAACGACCGGATGATAAGCATGATCTGGTCGATATTTTTCAGGCTTTCTTCCAGGATGCCGGAATATACCTTCTCCATGTATTCGATTTCATCCACGGTAAAATGCTCGTCCTGCCTGATCAGTTGCCAGGCCCTGTCGTATTCGCTCACCAGCCGGACCTGTTTTTGCGTAATGACCCGGATGCGCTGGTAATAAGATATAATGACCTTTACCCGGGCCAGTTCTTCATAATACTTCCGGTATTGCTCCTTCTGCTTTTCCGTCCACACCGAGATCTCCTCCAGCTTTAATTTGGATAACGCGTTTTCCAGGGTTTTCTGGGCATTCTGCAACCAAATCGTCTTGTTCTGCATCCGCTGGATCTGCAGGTCAACGGCCCTGATCACCCGCTTGACTCCTTCCTTGATAATCTCTGCGATCGGGATGGCATTGGCTTTTTGTACCGGGAGCATTATAAATAAAACACAAAGGGCCGGCCAGATTATTCTTCCATAGTTTTTCATCGTTTTCGTTATTTGGGTTTTTACATCTTACTTTTTCTCATATCTTCTGCCATCGCTGCAATGCCTTTGCGGATGTCCCCGCCAAATCGGACTGCGTATTCCGCCAGCTTTACCTTCTCTGTCTGTTCCGTGGTGTAGGCCAGATATTCTTCCAGGCTGACCTCTGTCCGGTATACCTTGCTCAGCACTCCGCCCAGGCTGATAAAAACTTCCTTGTATTTTTTGGCAGGATCGTTGGCTTTATTGACCGACAGCACCAATGCTTTTTCCTTTTCGGTCAGGCCCAGCAGTTCCTGGATCTGGTCAAACTTGTTCTGGTATTTGCTTTGGTCAAGCAGGATCTTGCAGTCACTGTTGTTGATAATGGCCTGTTTGACAACGGGGGATGAGATAATGTCCTCCACTTCCTGCGTAACCACAACGGCTTCTCCGAAGAACTTTCGCACGGTTTTAAAAAGGTATTTGATGTATTCGGCAAAGCCTTCCTTCATCAGCGATTTCCAGGCTTCCTCAATCAGGATCATCTTACGGATTCCTTTCATTTTCCGCATTTTACCTATGAAAACTTCCATGATAATGATGGTCACAACCGGGAACAGGATGGGATGATCCTTGATGGCGTCCAACTCGAATACAATGAAGCGTTCCTGCAGCAGGTCCAGGTTATCGGTGGCATTGAGCAGGTAGTCAAATTCGCCGCCCTGGTAGTACGGACGCAATACGTACAGGAAATTATCCGCATCAAAATCTTTTTCCTTCACCCGGTCGCCTTCCAGTACCTTCAGGTATTCATCTCTCAGAAAAACGTAAAAGCTGTTGAAGCAGGGGAACACCTCCGGATGCTTGTCCAGGTGGGTATAGTAACCGCTGATAGCATTGGACAGGGCCACGTATTCACTACGCCTGAAGGCTTCGTCATCTTTTTTCCACAGGGCAAGAAGCAGTGTTTTGATGCTTTCTTTCTTCTCCGTATCCAGGCTGTCGCCTTCACCGATATAAAAAGGATTAAAGCAGATGGGATTGTCTTCGCTGTAAGTGAAGTAATAGCCCTTTACCAGATCGCACAGTCCTTTGTAGCTGTGCCCCACATCCACCAGCACGATATGGGTTCCCTGTTCATAGTAACTGCGGACCATGTGGTTGGTGAAAAAGGATTTTCCACTGCCCGAGGGACCAAGTATGAACTTGTTGCGGTTGGTGCAGATGCCTATTCTCATGGGTTCATCGGAGATATCCACATGCACAGGCTTTCCTGTTAGCCGGTCGCCCAGGCGGATGCCTACGGGGCTAAGCGAGGAACGGTAACCGGTTTCCAGGTTCAGAAAACAGGTGGCTTGTTCGGCGAACGTGTCAAAGGTATCGTTCATCGGGAAGTCGGCAGCATTGCCGGGAATACCTGCCCAGAAAATCTGCGGCGCTCCAACGGTTTCCTGTTTGGCTACCGCATCCATCTGCGCCAGCGCGGAGGATATCCTGTTTTTCAGGTCTTTCAGCTCATCCTTCTGATCGGTCCATACCAGTACATTAAAATGGGCTTTCACCGGAAGCCGTTGTCGGCTGATGGCTTCGTTCAGAAAATCATTGGTGGCGTCCCTGGCGATCATGTTCTCCCTGCTGTAAGCGGATAAGGATTGCAGTCTTAATCGTTTGCTTTCCAGTTTTTGGATGGTCTTCTGCGCATCTTCGATAAAAAGGTATTGGTTGTAGATATGGTTGCAGGATAAAAGCTGTCCGAGCGTGGAGGCAAAGCCGACGCTGAATTTCGTCCGGTCGGTGCTGTATTTGTCGTAATTGATCCGGCTGCCGCATAGTGCCGGTAAATCCGCGGCATCGGCCAGGGTATATGACTGGCAGTATTTATCACCCACACGTAAGCCTTCATCGAATGCGATATCTGATATTAAAAACCGGTCATTCCTTTCCGACAGACAGCAATACTGCTCGATCAGGCCTGTTTGACGGTTGTGGCTCCTGAGGTCGTTTTCCCTTAACCGGGTCAGCTTTATAAAACCGCTGTCTTCCAGGATGCGTCTGAACTGGCCTGCACTATCCAAAAAATCCTGCAACAACTGTGGTTTCAAGGTTTCTTCCGGCACGATAGTACGGCGCAACAGGCTGGAAAACTGCGAGGTGGCTGTTTTTCTTCCTGCCGGCTTTTTGGTCAGCATGATATAGCAGGTATGGGCGAGAAAAGGACGCTCGTTGAAAAAGCGCTCACTGGCCCGGCTCAGAAAGCTGGTGTCCTCTTTGCTGAAATCAGGATGATGTTTACTTTCCAAAAACCAGTCCTGCTTGTGGAAGACACTAAACTTAGGCAGTATCTTAACGGCTTTCACCCATGCCTGGTGAAAGGCTTCATATTCCTGATCGGAAAGGGTGAAGATCTCCGGCAGGCCGACCTCAAAAACAACAGTGATATCGCCTTGCTTGCTCAGGATGCAGTCGTGCTCTACATCCATAACCGGCAAAATATCTTCCAACAGTTTTTCCATTTTTCTTTTTTTATTCTGGTGATTCATTGATTTCCTCATCTCTTTATTCCGCTTTCCTACCGGGGATTACTTAATCCTTTAAGGTTTATGAAAACTTTCCTGCTTCGGGATTTGATCACCCCCGGGACCCGCCCTCGAGCAAGGGCTTTCATCAGGCCGTGCTGCCCGTATTTATTGCTCATGCTGTAGATTCGGATGACCAGCAGCACCCCGGCACCGCCGGCAATCCCCACGCAAAGGACAGAAGGCAGACCAATGAAATACAGCACCGCAAAGAGGATGAGCAGGGCGACCACACCGCCGCCCAAATACCAGATATACTGCGCCTTCAGTCCTTTGAACTCGATACTTTGGTTAATTCCTTTGTTGATCTGATAGACACTGTTTGCCATAAAACCTGTTTTTTACTGTTTATAATCTCACCCTGCTGCGGGGACGCTGTACCTCTTCCCGGGAGATGGCCTCCTTCGCTTTTGTGTGCCCGTTCAGCTCTTTCCCTGTTGCCAACGGAATGACCGGGGTTACTTTTTCCACGGTCACCTCCCGTTGATCTTCCTGCCGCTGGTGCTGCCTAAGCTGGTTTTCCTGTATTTTAATGGCGATCTGCCTTTCCAGCCCGGACAGTTCACGTTTTAGTTCCTGCAGTTCCTGTTCTTTCGGAAACGGTTTACCGGTAAGCTGTTCCAGCCTGGGGATTTCCGCTTCCAGTTCGGCAAGCATCTTTGTATATCGTTCCCTTAACCCTTCCACCCGGTCAATGGCATTCAGAAAATAGCGGGCGGCCAGCTTTGGATTATCAGTATTGGGTATTCCTTTATTATAGGTGTACTTAATTCCGCCTTCGTGGCTTTGTGCATAAAAACTGTTGGAATACCGGTATTCAATCACCCCGTTTTCTTCATATGCCTCCCGTTGCCTGTGGATATACAGGTCAAAACCATAAAGGCTGCCGATCTTCTCCCGGTCTTCTTCCCCGGGTCCCGGCGCCCAATGCCGGTAAAGCTGAATGATGTGCCTTCCGGTCTCCTCGCTGTCGGCGGTGCTCGTCCCGCTAAGCCGGATGGGATTGGCCTTAAACCCATCCTGATCCGTCTCAAGCCTGCTCTTGTAACGGGTCTCATCGCCGGTCAGTTGCTCCAGGGTTTTTACTGTCACGACCCGGTCACTCTGAAGATTTTCCAGTTGATGGCGGCTCCGGGTCATTTCTTTAAAATGGGCTACCTTAAGGCTCTCTGTCACGGCTATCTTTTTTTCCAGCTTTGATTTTTTCAGAAGCGTTGTATCACCCGACAGGATAGCAATGTATTCGGAGAAATTCATGCCGCTTTTTTCATCGATCGCGCCTTCATCGATCGTCCGGACATTCAGTTCGGCATTTTTCATCTGGAAAATGAAGGTCTGCTTGTTTTTCAGCAGGTTGAACTTGTAGTTGTCGAGCGACTGCTCAACGGCATATACGTAGTTCTGTACCTTGTTATCGTAATACTGTTTGGCAATCCGGTTCCCCTGCCTGGCCCCGCGTCCGCCGCGCTGCTCCAGTTCTGAAGGCTTCCAGGGAATGTCCAGGTGGTGCATGGCTACCACCCGTTCCTGCACATTCAGACCGGTCCCGGCTTTTTCCGTACTGCCCATCAGGATGCGGATCTCGCCCCTGTTCATTTTGCGCAGCAGTTCCGGTTTCTTTTTGTCCGTCCATTCGTGAATAAAGGTGATTTCCCTGGCAGGAATGTTAAAGTCCCTGGTCAGCTTTTCTTTCAGGGCATCGTAGATATTGAACGCGCCCGGTTTTGGGGTGCCGATGTCGGAAAAGACGAGCTGCGTGCCTTTGTGCGGCGCCGTCCGGATATAGATTTCCGCAATCCTGCGGGCGCTTACATTGACTTTATTGTCGGGATGATCGCTGTATTTTTGTTCGCTGATAAGCCGCATATCCGTTGACATCTTCTTGGCGTAATTCGTGGCGATCAGCATCCGCCCCTTGTCTTCCTCCGGCGTCAGTTTGCCCCGGCCGATCAGCTGCCCGTCACCGGTACGGGCAAATTGCATCAGGTTTTTAATAAAATCGCTTTGTTCAGGTGTCGGTTTAATATTCACCAGGGTTTCTGACAGCTCCGGCCTATCAAGTTTGATATGTTTGGCCGTTTTGTAATCCGTGATTTCGTTATAAAACAAAGCCAGCTCCGGCACCTTGATAAAATGGCGGAAACGTTCTTTGGCAATGATCTCGTTGGTTACCGAGAACTCAAAATCGGTGGTCTTGCGGGCGAAAACAGCCGCCCATCCGTCAAAGTTTTCAATCTGCTGACGCTCCATTTCTTTTGGGCGCAGGTACTTAAATAACAGATACATTTCTGTCAGGCTGTTCGAGATGGGCGTTCCGGAAAGAAAGGTCACGCACAGATCGGCATCGAATTTCTCCTGGAGGGCGCGCACTGCAAAAAGCATATTGAGCGCCTTCCCGCTACCTTCCGTATTGCCCAGCCCGGCCACCCGGTTATGCCTTGTTGTGAAAGTCAGGTTCTTGAACTTATGGCTTTCATCCACGAACAGGTGGTCGATGCCCGTTTCCAGGAAGTTGATGCCCGCATCTTTCTTTTCCTCCAGGTTCTTTACCACGGTTTTTAATTGGCCTGTCAGGTTGTTCTTGCGGATCTCCAGGCCTTTGCGCATCTTTTTTGAAATATCCCCGCCCAGGTCTTTCAGGGTATCCAGGTCCTTTTCCAGGTTATCCAGTTCGGCCTGTAAAATCTGTTTTTGTATTTCCGGCGACTGCGGGATCTTGCCGAACTGGTCATGGGTCATGATGATACAGTCCCAGTTGTTGTTTTTGATCTCATGAAACAGGCGCAGCCTTTTGTCCGGGCTAAAATCTTTTTCTCCCGGGAAAAGGATCCGGGCTTTGGGATAGGCCTTTTTATAGGTTTCCGCGATTTGGCCTACATTGGCTTTTAATGCCAGTATCGCAGGCTTATGGATAATCCCCAGCCGTTTCATTTCCTGAGCGGAAACGATCATGGTGAGCGTTTTGCCCAGCCCGACTTCGTGGTCGATCAGGGCGCCGCGGTTCTGGATGATCCGCCAGGCAGCATTCTTCTGCGAGCTGTACAGGTCGTCAATCCCCAGGGCCTTTTTGTCAAGACCGGGAAATTTCAAATGACTGCCGTCATATTCCCTGAGCACGTAACAATTGAAGGTATCATTATACAGGTTCTCAATATGCTTCTTGTCCGTCCCGGGCAGTTCTTTTAACCAGTCTGTTAACCCGCCGCGCATCTGTTCGATCTTCTGGTGGGCCAGTTGGATGGCCTCATTGTCCGGCACCCGGATCATGGTATCGTTGGGGCCCTTTACCTCGTAAGTAAAAAAGGGCGTGGTATTTTCCAGCGCGTGTTCCAGCAAGGTGTAACCATAAGTGGTCCTGCCGCTTTTGGGGGTGACGGCAAATTCCCTGTCCACTTTGGTGTTGTGCCCGGTACTGACCTTAAAAGCATCCAGCGAGGGGAAGTAGGCAATGGTGGTATCCTGCTCAAATAAAGCGGTCGCATAGCGTTCATAATACCGGGAAGGAATCCAGCGTTCGCCCAGGTTAAAATCCAGCAGTTCGAAAGGGATATGTTCGGGCTGTACTTTCCGGATGGCTTCCAGGCTTCGCCGGTACTGAAGATGGTCAGGCCGGTTTTCCGTCATGCGTTCCGCCTGCCGGAGCTTTTCCACTACATTGCCGCTCAGGTACCGGTCTGCTGTTTCCCATTCGGCGTTGGCCGGGTTCAGGTACACATGGCTACCCAAACGGCTGATGACTTCATTTTCTTCCAGTCCCATTGCCGCGCCAATAAAACCTGTATCCACTTTTCCGGTATCGTTCAGGCTGTGCGCCAATGCTTCAAGGGGATCATCCGTGGCAAATCGTTCCTTTTGCTGGACGATCGATCCGGTCAGGATGTCTGATTTGACAAACTGCTCCCTGTCCCTGCGTTCCAGCGAGGAAAGGACGGTTAGTCCGAAAGCGGTGTCTTCCAGGATGTGCCTGCGGTTTTCATTGCTGTTCAAACGGCCGTACCGGGAGATCAGTCGCTCATAATGGCCGTTCAGATCCTGCCGTTCTCCTTCGCTGATTGCCACACCGGACAGTTCCTTTTCCGACAATTCCAGGTAGGTGTCTCTCAGGGTAATGTAGCTCTCGTAAAACGCCATGCCTGCCTGGATGGGCAACCGTTGGAAGGACGCCTGTTTAAATTCCGGATCAGGACGGCTGATCGTGCCCGCCATGCCCTGGTGGATCACCAGTGTCCCTTCCTTGTAAAAGGCTTTCAGCGACTCAAGTGGCTCCATGCCCTTTTGCTCAAAGCTGAAAAATCCGTTTAGAGTCTGGTCTCCTTCCTGCCTGTAGTGGTGGTCAAATTCCTTCAGCTTGCCGGATAAACCTTTCAGCTCGTGTCCCAGCAACCGGCCATCCATCCAGTTCGATGGAAGGTTGTTTATTTCCTTCGCGTTGGCATACAGCTTATACAGGAAATTGTTCGGTTTGTGCCCCCTGGCGGTAAGCAGTACCACCACTTCATGCCCCGGGTTGTCAGTGGTGCGGATCGTACTGATGATGCGGGCGGTTTCTTTTCGTACCACGGTTTCATCTAACCGGCTGATATAATCCATGGCCCGGTTAATGTTTTCCGCAGGTAAGGTGTCAAACAGGCCTAACTGAACCGGTATGTTTTTCTGCTTTCCTTCCGGCACCGGCAGGTAAGTCAGCTTCCTGCCACGGGACAGGCTTTCTGCCTCTTTTACAGCCAATGCAGCCTGGTACCGGGTTTTATCCAGGCGTGATGAAAAACCGGGTGTAAGCGTTTCCCTCAGCCTGCTTCTGATAGCGGCGATTTCGCCGTGTTGCCACACGCTTTCATGAACCTGTCCGTATTGGTTCTTGCCGGGCCTGACTTCATCGCCAATGATCAGCTCAGGATGTTCCAGCAGGTACTGATTCTGGTAGTAGGTACCGTATTCATTTTGCCGTTTACCGGTCGTTACCAGCAGCTTTTCTTCCCTGGAAAGACCTTTTTTATCTTTATTTTTCTGGATAATCAGCAAGTGGTTGGGGGCCTGGGTACCTCCCGTATCTGTCATCAGGTTGTCGGGCATGACGGCAAGGCTGACAAAATCAGCCCGCTCAAAGAGGTATTGCCTTGCCGTGTGGTTGGAAGGGGTGTTCAGAAAGGCGTCTGTGGTGATATAGGCCATCACTCCGCCGTCAGCCAGTTTATCCAGTCCCTTGACAAAAAAGTAATTGTGTATTTTCCCGGAAAGCTCCCTATCGGGATAGCCTTCATCATACACAGAGAAATTGCCGAAAGGGATATTGCTCACCACTAGGTCATAAGTACCGTTATCCTTTATCGGCGCCTCTTCAAAGCCCGTGATATGCGTGTCTGCCCTGACAGGCAGGCTGCTGTTAATGGCAAACAGTACCAGGCCCGTAAGCCGGTCTTTCTCCACTGCCGCTATTTGCTCTAGTTCCGGAAAAGCCTTCACTGCTTCGCTGATGAATATTCCTGCCCCCGCCGAAGGTTCATAGAGCCGGTTGGGACGGATGCCTTGTTCCCGGAGTACCTGGTACAGGGTTTGCGGCACCACTTCGGGGGTGTAAAAAGCGGTCAGTACGCTGGTTCGCAGCGAACCGATGATTTCCTTGTATTCCCGGTCGGTGTAGTTTTCTTTCAGCAGGTCATGCAGCCTCATGATATTCCCGTGCAGTCTCAGGTCGTCTTTTGTCGCCCCGCCCGCAGTCCAGTCTCCCGGTGTCCCGTACGGGTACAGGATTGCCTTGATCCCGCCAAAACCCGACCAGGCCTTCAGAGCGGAAATATCTTCCGTGGTAAGCGGGCGGCCGCTGCGGTAGTCCAGCGCGATCCGCAGGGCACGCAGGTTATCATTCAGTTTTTGAGAGACAAAATAGGACATAACCACACCTTTGTCATTCTTCGCTTTTCCTTTGGTCCCGGGTCAGGTAGTGGTGTACCTGGCCGGTAATGGCGTATCGTAAATGCCTGTTTTCCTGGTTCTCCTGCCTGAAGTCAAAGTCATCGAAGATGTCTTTGCAGCTTTCAGTGAGGTTCACAGTCTCATAGGTAAGGATGCCGTTTGCTTTCAGCCGGTCGTAGTCCTCTTCGAACTCTTCTTCCAGTACGGAGAGGATGTACTGATAGCGGGACGGTTTTAGATCACCTGTCATGGCCTCCAGGCAGAGTTCTTCAATGACATACCGGGGTTTCCCCTCGGCAAACAAGCTTTCCGCCAACGGCAGGATCCCCTTTACCGCTTCATCCAGGTAGCAGCTGACCGAACGCTCTTCTTGCAAACGGAGCAGGAGGTCGGGATTGTTTTGGACGATCTGCGCCCATAACTTTTCTTTGAGTGTGGTTTGCATAGTTCCGGTTTTCAGACACCAAAAAAGGACTGGAGAACGGTTGCAACAACGACCAGAAAAATACAACTGCCAAACCAGGCGGCGGCCACTTTATTGGTATCCTGGTCGCCTGCGTTCCACTTCTGGTAAACTTTTACCGCGCCGATCAAGCCGACCAGCGCTCCCACGGCATACATTAACTGGGTACCTACTGCAAAATAGCTGCGTATCTGCTGGTTCGCTTCATTGATGCCCGCCATGCCGTCCTGAGCCAGGACCGTAAACCGAATGGCTGTTAATACCAGGGTCGCGCCCACGGCGGCAACCCGCTTAATGATTGACTTTCTGAATTTGCGTCTGCACATTTCGATAACATTTATGTTTATTGTTTAAAATGATTTAAAAACCGAAAGAAAATGCGGAGGGCTTCGCCGTCTCATTGCCCGCTCATCCTGCCTCGCCTGCCATACCGCACCGGGACGGACGGGGAAATACCCTCCGCTAAGGACCGTTACAAAACATCCTCCCACAACTGTTCCGCGTCTTGTTCACTTAATGCAACGGCTCCGTATTTCTTACACTGCGAAGCGATGAGTTCATTGACGGCAAAGCGTAAAGGAGAGTTTTTGATGTGGGAATACTCCCTGAGAACCAAGCTGAGGTACAGCTTGAATTCATCGGGGCTGAGGCTTTTACCGGAAGCTTCCGCGATAACGCCTGTTAACCGTTCTGTCAGGTATTCCACTTCCATCTGATCATCACCGGCGATCGTATTTGGATCAGTACTTTCCCTGTAAGCTTTTTCGGCAGATGGAAAATTCTTGTCCGTCTCCGGAATGTTTGAGGCTTTGCGAAATTTCAGTTTCCGCTTCCCGGAAAACAGATCTTTCAGGTCAGCGGAATAGTACCGCATTCCGACAAAAAAGTAATAACCGGTCAGAAGAACGGCGACCGCAATGAAGTAATCTGTCCATGAAATGCCTGTAAACATACGCTTCTAATTTTAATCGTTCTCCACAAAATCAGCCCAGCAATCCAAATCGTGCTGTTCACGTCAAATTTCGATAGCAAAGGAATACGGAATAACAGGGGATTACAAGTCCAACTTTTTCCTGGAACCCTTTTTGGAACCCTGGAACCCATTTGAAAATCAACAGAATAACGTAATAAAAAAAAGGAGAAATTTTTTAAACGGAACGATACGGTTGTATGGTCGACTAAGTTGATCGTGCATATACAAAAAAAGAGAGGCATCGTAAAATACCTCTCTTTTAAAATATTATTGCAAGTTTTAAAATTGCAGCAGAGTGTTAAGGTGTTAGGTCTGAAGGCAACTGATAATCTTGCCGGCTTAAACCTATGGCATTCGCAATGGAAAGGATAAACTGTTCCATTGCCGGGCTTATCTGTATAATGTAATGATGTTTTATTTTGTGCTTGTACAATAGTAGCGAATCATCATTATAAACTTCGTCAAACTCGTTGAAATAATCTACTGCATGTTGTCTTTGCCGATAGTACCAACAGCAAACCTGTCCGCAAACTTTTCTCTCATAACCTTTGTTACCGTACCGCAGCCTTTCTGATGATTGTATTGCCGCACGGGGCACAAGGGTTTCGATAAGATTGGTATCTACAAAACACTCCGGGATAAAAGCCTGATCCATCTATATAAAACTTTCGCTGTTAGTAAACAGATCCACCCCGTTTTGAAATACCTCATGGAGTTCATCCCCGGTAAGCTGTCTTACTTCCGTCTCATATCCTTCGTAATGCACGATAAATACAGCCCGCTCGTCCCGGACATTCTCCAAAAGATCATTCAGAATAAACGGGCTGTGGGTTGCCACAAAAAATTGATTATCTTTTTTGTAGATCATCTCCTGTGTAACATGTGATATATACGGGAGGAAAGAATGCACCTCCGGTTCTTTAAAAAGCAAAATGCTGTTATTGTTGGATGCAATGGCTGCTTTAAAGAATATGATCCTTTGAAGGGTATCGGCTGTCGAATCATAGGGTACCAGGGAAATACCGTCCTTATCGGACTGGATAACTTTGATCGTCTCGCTGCCTTTGTCAAAGGCGATCTCAAGCCCGTATTCACGGGCCAGTGCCGTTACCTGGCTCTTTAATTCAGGATAGTTTTCAATAACCGCCTCTTGTTCAACAAGCTTAGTGAACGGATTTCTGCAAAATCCATCCGTCATCGGACAAAGAAAATTTGACATTGTGCCTGACCGGTTCATTCAAATCCCTTTTCATCAGGACAGAAAAAGGAGTGATATTTTTGTAAACGGAAGTGTATTCCACCCAAACGGTATGCTTATTTTCATCACCCCGGATTATACGAACATCTTCCACTTCTTCATCCGCAATTTTTACTTTTTGGACGTCAAGAGCTTTGTCTTTATCCGGGGTTGGCAAAAGATAAGATCGGGCTTTCCCAGTGAATTGCACCAGGGGCTTTCCAATGTCCTTTAACTTTTGTGTCTTTTGCACTTCTACCATACCATCGGTTTCCAGTCCGGCATCCAGAATCCTCTTTGCATGGGCGGGATCACTGCGAAAAACGTCATAATCAATCACCCTGGGGTAGTTCAGTTCCTTGTTGATGATCTGTAACGCCTCATCTTTCTTCAATTCCTTTGCAGTATTACATCCGAAGAAATGAACTTCTGCTAAAAGTAAAATATAGAGTAACGTTCTCATGACAATCTGTTTTTAAGGGTTAAAATTCTTCAATCTTCTTAATGATCCGCTCCAGCGTCTCTATGGCGATCTGTTTGTCTCTTTCTTCCGCAACGTATGATTTGCTGCGCATCCCGTCATAGGATAGATCTTCCTTGTAAGGTGTCGATAAATAGGGAACAATGATTTTGAACACTTCGTTCATGGATTTGGCAACCAAAATCTGTAACTCTTCTGCCGCCCGTAAAATCAGCCCGGTCTGATCGGTGGAAAGCATGCATAAGACTTTTTGTTTAGGTTTCGCCGGAGATTCTTTTGGTTTGATTAATTCGGTATTGCCTTGCAATGGTGTGACCGAGAGACGCATCTTCTTTTCCAGGTAAAAGATTTCCTGGACAAACCAGTTGCCTAAAACCGTTTTTAGGTCCCGATATTGCGGGTTTAAAATGACTCCCGGCTTCCGGTGCATCTGGTTAAACTCTTTGAAATGCACCAGCAATTGCTCAAGTTTATCGGAAATGTTCTCAAATCCATTGATTTTTTCAGCAAGCTTTTCGGTAAAGTGATTGACAAATGCTTTACTGTTAAAGTCTAGATAGATAAGCAGTTCGTTCAGGGCGGTATAAATGCAGGTTTCCTTTTCCGGGTCTTCCAGAACTTCCAGTTCTTTGATAAGCTCTTTTTTATAAAGCACTTCTCGGAAAGTAACCGGATAATCCCCCTGTGGACGGTTGGTAAATGAATACAACGCATGAAGTACAATATCCACGATCTGTCGGTCAGGGATAAGATTATACAATCTTGTCTTCAATTTACCCAGGCGCTGGCTCAGCTCTTTTTTGGATACCAGCAGGTAGGTCGCCGGTACGCGCTCATCCAGGCTTAGATATGTTGAGAAACGGACTTCGATGAAAGAAAGCAACTCATCCAGACAGGTGATCAGGTGATCATATACTTGTTCAACTGTCCCTTGTTTTACAGGAAGCTTTTCCTTATTTGCGAATGCCTCATCAAGCAGGATGATCAGCGTGGAATGGTATTTTTTGATTAATAATTCGATTTGACTTTCTTTAGTCAATCCAAACACCTGGTTTTTCAATACGGATTTAAGCTGTTCTTTCTCTGTTGCGATTTGGGATATAATGGCATTGATCTGGTTATCTTCCATCGCGAATAAGTCCTTGCTGCCCGCATTAAGAATATCGGTTATGAGTAAATCACACCACTCAATAGGATAGTTCTTCTCCATTCCTATCGATTTTGATGGATTTGAATTATCCCTCTATGTACGCGTGTCCCAATGGTATAATCCATCTGATCGGTAACATTTTCCGATACATCTTTTATTCCTGACAACTCGTTATCAAGTTCAAGGATGATGTTTAAATACGTTTTCATGCCAAAAATTAAACATGTTAGTACTTGGGTCCTACCTTTAGTACCCGTTAATTTTTTTGTTTCTTCCCAAAAACATTAACCTGCTCAATTTCCCCCTTCCACTCAAAGCAACCAGTAACCCTACAGGTTGGGCTTTTACCTTTTCAAATAAAATCTCATATTGTCAATAATATCAATATTGCTCATGAATTTTTTGGTACAAACACTTCTTTAAATTGCACAGTTCACACTGGTATTCCCGGTATTGGACGTTAGGTCCGATCCCGATCAGCCCGCTGATGGATTTTATTGGATCCATCAGCGCAGAATCCGTGAGGCTGACCCCGCAGGCGATCCCGTTAAAAAGGCCAAACAGCTTGCGTTGGTCCGTTACCAGCCACTGGCAGTACCCCGGACTGTAGCGGTTGGTCAGCTGCCGGCCTGACTTTCGGGTCTCTTCTCCAAGCCGGGCCTGCATGGCATCCCCGGCGGCTTCCGCAATATACGAGCCCAGCACATCGTACACATAACCCAGCGCCGGGTCTTCACCTGTAAGCAAAGCCTTTGCCCTTCGGCTGACCGTTTCTCCGGCTGTGCAAATAAAAAATGCGATCTGCCCGCTGCCGGCAATTTCATGCCTGATCGTTCTTCCAACCTTAAAAGTAATCCCTTCAACGGTCAATTCCGACTTTCTTTCATCTGCTACAATCCTGTCCCTGATCGTGTAAGCCGCCCTGATATCGTTTAGCCCTTCAGCAAATTGCCATGCCTCGTCCAGGTAGCTGTCAAACGGTTCAGGCACCACGCCCGGAAAACCCAGCGTAGCGCTGACCTGGGATCGGTCGATAACCAACTCATTGAACTTAAACGAAAATTCTTTAATCATCTGTTGCAATATTTTTCAAATAAGCCCTGAAGCCTAAGTTCCTTTAAACGGGCGCCTATAACGACAAACTCCGTAGGCCCTGACATGTCCGGCGCCGGGTGCAGACAGTAGTCGTCAAACGTTCCCTGGATAAAAACACCCTGGGTTGCGCTTATGCGGACAAAACCTTTACAACGGATAGCACGGCCTTTAAGCTCTTCGATAAATGCCGGAAGCCCCTCCTGTTTGGCCTCCCTGCTTGTTTTGACCACCACTGACTCCAGGCCGGGCAGGGGATAAACCGGACTGTTGACTGTTTCTCCGGGATACAGCTTGATGGCTTTTTTTATCGTGTCAATGTCAATTTGGGCATAGGCGCTTTCAATGACCCGCGCAAAAGGGTTAAGCTTTTTTACCGCCGTGGTTACCTCACCTGCATTTTCGCCTGCCAGGTCTTTTTTATTGACAATGACGGTATCGGCAATGCGCAACTGGCTGGCTATCCTTTGCTGGAAAGTGTTTGTCCGAAGATAGTTCCGTGCGTCCGCAATGGCCCAAACGTACCCCAGGTACACTTTGCCCCTTAGTGGTTCCGCTTCGAGAATTTGTCCTATCGAAACGGGGTCGGACATGCCCGAGGCTTCCATGATCAGTTCATCCGGTTTTACGCGCTCTATAAATTCAGCAAGTGATTTGACAAAAGATCCCAACAGGCAAACACAAAACACCGAACCGTTGTTGACTTCCATCACCTTGTAACCTGCGAACTCCTGAAGTTCCCTCCCGTCAACATTGACAGGAGAGAATTCATTTTGAATAATTGCGGTATTGCCTGTGTTCCCTTTTGTCCCTAGGTAATGTTTCAGGAAGGTCGTTTTGCCGCTGCCCAAAAAACCGGTAACCAGGTGAAGCGGTATGCTCACGGGTGCAAAGCTTTTTCGATCGCTTTTTCTATTTCGGCGCGGGGAGGTATCCGGCTGATAAAGCTTACTTTCCCGTTGATGCAGGTGGTTGGTATGTTTTGGACACCTAAAGCCAGCATCATGCGGATCCCGTCAACGTCTTTGATTTTATGCTCGTTAACAATAACCTTTCCGTCAAAGCCGGACGAGGCCTGCTTCACGGCTTCGACCATGTACTGGCAGGGGGCGCAGGAAGCTGAGTCAAGGGTAATGATATCGACAACCACTTTGCCGTCAACCCAATGCCCTTCCAGGTCCAGGGGCAGAAGCGCAGACGTGTGCTCCATCTCCCGCGCCACCTGGCGGGCATATTCATCATGTGCCACTTCTGTTACGGCCTGCAGATTTTCTACCGGGGTATCCTTCGGCAGATCACAGCCCGGGGCCAGGATAAAACCTTTGTTACCACCCAAATCAAGACAGTTAACAGCTTCTTTTTTAGAGTCAGATTCATTGCCCAGCAACAGGACGCTGGTCAGCTTCAGGTTCCCTCCAAAACTGATCCCTTTTCCCAGGGCTATGTCCTTCACATAATCCAACGGGATATTCTCATCAATGGAGATGTTGTCCGGGCCGCAACTGCACATCACCCCGATATTCTGCTGGGCGTGCCCGCAAACAAAAAACGAACTGTATTTTTTCTGCAGCCGGACAAAATCAAAAATCCCGCGTGCATAAGGGCTGACAAATGTTTCGAACGACACCGGGTCGATCTGGCTGGTCATCGGGTCAACCACCGCGATCACGTCACAACCGGCCTCCAAAAGCATTTCCGAATGTTTGATTCCAACGCGCATGCAAAAGTCCATGACCACGTGCACATAGTCCGGGTCTTCAAACAGTTTCATGAAAATATCGGTACCCAACAGGTGCAAGGCCAGCGTGAAGGGCCCGGTAATCAGTCCATACAAAGCCAAGTCCGGATATTTTTGGCGTAATGTTGATGCCGCTTCCAATACAACCGGGATCCGTCCATCGGTTTTACCGGGCAGATGTAGCGAACTTAACCCAACACCATCGGCCAGCGGGTGGGAGACAACGGCCGGCGGGTTCTCCTTGCTCCAGACCAGCTTGCAGCCCAGGATTTCTGCCTCGATCTGAAGATCAAATGCCACGGGGACCCCATCCGGCTTGTATAGTTCAACCGCTTTGCTGATCCCGTCGACAATGTTTTTTGAAGATTTCAGGTAGGCTTCTGCATCCACACCAACCAGCTTGCCGCCGTGAACGCCCACAAATGGCACCCAGGGGGCCCGTTCTGTTTCTTCCAACCGAAAAACTTTTTCAATCAATTTCAACCCATCCATGATCAGGCAACTTTAGCGTTTAAGAATTCCACTACCCCCTGGGGATCGGGCGAATAGGCATCCGCGCCTATCTTCGCGCAGAATTCGTGGTTCACCGGGGCCCCGCCAATCGTTACCAGGGTGCCGGGGGCTGCTTCCTTAATCTCTTTCGTGATTCTTTCCATGTTCACCATTGTCGTGGTCAGCAACGCTGAAAGGCCAACGACCGCCCCCGGGTTTTCCCTAAGGGCAGCGATAAACTTATCTGCGTTGACATCGGTCCCAAGGTCAATAACCTTATACCCGTTTCCTTCCACCATCATGGCGACCAGGTTTTTGCCGATATCGTGCAGGTCACCCAGCACCGTGCCGATGATGAAGGTGCCTTTTTGTTTGGCTTCCCCGGAAGCGAAATACGGCTTCAGGTGGGCCATGGCGGTTCCCATGGCTTTGGCCGACATGAGCACCTGGGGCACAAATACTTTGTTTTCGCGGAATTTTATGCCGACACGCTCCATGCCGGGCATCAGCCCTTCGGTAAGGATTTCCTGGGCGCCGGCGCCCATGTCCAGCAACTGCAGGGCGATCTCGTCCGCACCGGCCTGTCCCTTCATCTGGGGAGGGAACGGTGAGGCCTGGTTAATTTTGCCAAACTCGATGCATTCTGATAAATTTCTCAACAAACGATTTTTCATTGTTTTTTTGATTTTTAATTATAATTGATGTCTAATGTTATGAAGTGAAAAAATATTGTACTGTTATTTTATTAAAGAATTCGAATAATCATCCACTTAAAAATGGGACAACGATTTAGACACATTTTCCTGAATTGTTTTAAAATCTTTCTCCACGATCTGTTTAGTGGTCGCCATCCATGAACCGCCAACAGCTGCTACTTCATTAAAATCCAAGTATCCTTTCATGTTTTCCTGAGCAATTCCACCCATAGGTATGAACCTAAGATTTAAATGTTTGTAAGGGCCTAAAATTGCTTTCACAAATTGTGTTCCTCCTATTTGTGAAATGGGAAAAAGCTTTAGCAAATTACACCCCAGTTCAAAAGCCAATTCCAATTCTGATGGAGTCATTACCCCGGGGATAAAAGGGAAATCTATTTTAATTGCTTCTTCAACCACCTTTGGGTTAAATCCTGGGGCCAACCCAAATTCAGCCCCTGAATCTCGCGCCATATGTATCTGCTCTTTTGTTATGATCGTTCCGGCGCCCACATGCATTTCAGGCACATTCTTAACCAATTCCCTGATGCACCTGACGGCAACGTCGGTGCGAAACGGGATTTCCATTACATCCAGTCCTGCTTTTAAAAATGCACCTGCCGTCGGCTCTGCATCTTCCGCGCGGTCAAAAGTTACGGCGGGAAGTACCCGCTTGGAAAACAGTTCATTCAAATTCATGTTGCTTTGTTTAAAATGCCTGGTTTACTTTCTTTACCAATTCAGTGATCACTTTTTCAGTCAAAGCCTTTCCGTGCTCCAGATCGGCCTCACTAGGGTGTCCATTGATCCCACCGGACAAGGGCGACAATGCATAACGCGACCGGATCTTGTACCAAGGTTTTTCCATTTGATAATCTTTGACTTTGGACATGTCCGACCGTGTTCCGACGGCCAGGGCAACTTCGGTTTCACCTTGATCCGCATGATGAATTCCCGTGATGCCGCAATCGGACCACCAGTTCCAGCAGGCCCCTTTAAAATCAGGATAAGTTTCCCAGATTCTATAAAAGGCAAGCTCCACCAAACTTTTGTTGGCCCCGTGGCCCGTAATGAAAATGACTTTCTTAAAGCCGGTAGCACATAGGTTTTTCACGATATCGACGATGACCGCTTGAAAAACTTCGGCTGAAAGACCCAGACTTCCCGGGTATTCACGCATTTCATCCGAGAAACCGTACGAAAGAAGTGGGGCAAGAATGGCCCCCGTTTTCTGGCAAACCTGCCGGGCGAAATAATCCGCCGTGTCATTGTCCACACTCACTGCGAGATGCGGCCCGTGTGCTTCCCACAATCCGACAGGAACAACGACCGGAAGGTTTTTGTCGACTTCCGCGATCTCCTGCGACGTCATGTTTTTCCATTCTTTCAGTTCCATCATCAAATCCTGTTAAGTTTTTTCATTAAAAAAGCTGCGGCCCCGATCACACCGGAGAATTCGTTGTTTTCGCCGATCACGATATCGACTGGTTCACCCTTTGGATAACGAAACACCCGGCTGTTGACGATGTTTTTTACCTTATCCAGAAACAGGTCGGCTGCCAGGGTGGCGCCACCGCTCAGAATGATCCTTTCCGGCGCGTAGCAATGAACGGCATTGATCATCAGAACAGCCAGGTTATTGATCCAGGTGTCCAACTCATGCAAACACAATTCATCACCCATCCGGCAGGCATCGATTACTTTTTTAAAATCGATGTCCAGCGGGTTGTTGTAGTACTCATCCGTCAAAATCGAAGGAATTCCACGCTGAACGGCATTTCTGACCTGAAGCGAAAGCGCCGTGGCCGAACATTGCGTTTCGCCGGTACCGTGATTCCCGGTCAGGCAGAAGTTGTCGCTGGATTTGTCCATGATGACATGCCCCATTTGGGTACCAAACTGCAGGTGAGGGTCCGACAGAATCTGCCCGTCCAGCATGACGCCGGAACCGACTCCCGTCCCGATGGTCAAAACCATCGCCCAATCAACATCTTTGGCCAGGCCAAAATATTTGGCCGCGTACATGGCCAGCCGCCCATCGTTGTCTGCATAAACCGGCAAATCCAGTTCCTCTCTTAGCTTGGGAACAATGGGAAAACCCTCCAGCATTTTAAACTTTCCGGGAAGTAAAACCACCCCTTTGTCAGGATGAATGCCACCGCTTAAACTTAAGCTCACACCCAACGGTTTCTGTCCCTGTTCTTCAATGGTTTCCTGAATGAATTTCAGTAAAGTCTGATGTAATAGCTCTGCTCCTTCATTCGCCCTGGACGAAATGGCATTGCTCCTGAAAACCTTACCTTCCAAATCCACCAATCCTGTTTTAAGCCGTGTTCCTCCCACATCGGCTGCAATGATATATTCTTTCATTTTTAATCCGTTTTAACAGGATACAAACTCACCTGTAATTTATTGTTTTCTAATTTAAAAAAAGATCGAATCCCATTGAAGACTGTCGGAAGCAGTTGAAGACAATTGTTTTCGACCGCCTTCCATTGTTTTCGATTACTCCCGGTGTGCTTTAGTGCATCCGGTATTTGCCAAGGGTATTCCGGTTTCAGCTACCGTCCGAAATTAATCAACGACCGCCTTGTTCTTTTTCAGAGTTTCCCGTAATTCCGCCGGATCAACATCGGCAGGTTTTACCGCTTGTCTGGCTGCCAATGCCGCGGCATTTCCGGCTGCTTCGCCCATCGCCATGCACTGCGCCATGGAGCGGACGCTGCTGTGGGCGACATGGCTGGACGAAAAGCACCGCCCCGCCACGAGGATGTTGCGGCTCTCCTTCGGCACCAGCGTGCGATAAGGAATGCCAACCGTCTGTCCGTCGGGCAGGTATTGCCATTTCGTATCCGCGCCGTCCGCATGATCTTCCATCGGTGCGCCGCACAATCCAATCTGATCTTCAAACTTGCGGGCCGACAGCACGTCTTCTGAAGTGAGCCGGTATTCCCCGTACACCCGCCGGGTTTCGCGCACGCCAATCTGCATGCCGAATGTGGACAACTCCGCATGTTGATAGCCCGGTACATAATCTTTCAAAAAACGAATGTATTCAATGGCCTGAATACGTCCTTCCATTTCCGCTTCACTCAACAGGTTCGGATCCGAGGCATTGATTACTTTGCCATCTTTTTCCTTGTAGGAAGTCAGCCGGGTCATGATCGTCGCCGTCATGTGGTCCACCGGCGTGATGTGGTCGCTTCCCTCCTTGCGGGGCAAATTGTATTTTCCGGTGGAAGCCGCTTCCTCCATCAGGGCATTGATCTCCTTTTTGGAAACCTGTTTTCTTTTGGAAAGATCGACATTCACCATTTTAAAGGTTGTCGTCAGTGTTTGCGCGGGATCGACATCGCCGGCAAGCTCGAAAGGGATACCTGCAAAGTAACAAATATCGGCATCGCCCGAGGCATCGACCACCTGTTTACACTGAATCCGTTGCAGGCCGGCTTTTGTGGCCACCACCAATCCTTCAATTTTATTTTCATCGATGACGACGTCCTGCACCCAGGCGTTGAGCAGCACGTGGCAACCGGCGTCGCGGACCAACCGTTCCCAAACTACTTTCAGGTATTCCGGATGATAGGTGACCCCCGTGCCTGCCCCAAAAGAATTCGGGCGTTCAAAACAAGCCTGATATCCTTTCAAAGCCTCTACAACATCGTCAGCAATACCACCCACCACTTTTATAGAGCGGGATCCGGGTGTGTAATAGCCGTAAAAAGTATCCAGAACAGCGGTGCTGGTTCCGCCCAAAAACGGCAGGCGTTCCAGCACCAGCGTTTTGGCCCCGGCCCTTGCAGAGGCTATGGCAGCCGCAGATCCGGCCGATCCCGACCCGACCACAACCACATCAAAACTTCCTGCAACAGGAAGTGAATTATAAAAATTAGTCATCTTTTCAACATTTTTCAGGAGATACTCCAGCCGGCGTCCACCACCAGCGTTTCTCCTGTAATTACCTTACTTTGATTACTTAACAGAAAAATGGAAGCCTCCGCCACATCTTTCGCGTCCATAACCGATTCTGCCAGCGGTTGTTTTTCTTTCATAAACTGAATAATCTCCTCATTTTGCGAAGCGCGTTCGCTCATCCGGGTCAGGGCCAGCCCGGGGGCAATCGCGTTGACACGGATTTTGTCTTTGGCATAACGCGCCGCCATGGATTTACTCATGCTGATGATCGCTCCTTTGGCCGCTGCGTACGCGATGGTTGAAAAGTAGCGGGCTTCGGGCGATATTCCCAAAACCGAGGCCATGTTCAGGATACAACCCCGCAACCCGTTCCCGTCCGGTTCCTGGCTGAGCATTTGCCTGACCACTTCCCGGCACATCCGGTATTGTGTGGTTACGTTGGTCGTGATGGTTTTTTCCCAGCCTCCTTCCGTGCACTCGTGTACCGGGCCATCGCCATATTTCCGCCCGCTGATGCCGGCCACATTGTACAGACCGTCGATCCGCCCGTATTTTTCCCGGCAAGCCTGCACCAGACCAACAGCCACCTGCGGATCAGTCAGATCGCCCACCAAATAGTCAGCCGAATAGCCCATTCCCAGCAATTCCCGGCTAAAATCGCGACAACGATGCCCGTCACGCCCGATGAAAAACACCCGGGCTCCCTTTGCCAGCGCCAGTTTGATGGTTTCCGCCGCGATGCCCGACGACCCGGTGATGATATACGTTTTGTTCTTCATTTTACTTCCTTTTCCTGAATGGGCTCAACACGCGAAGGGTTGTGCCATGTCCGGGCATACCTTTTCCGCTGATCGTAAAGCCATTCGTTATAATTGTCGCTGGTGTTGCTGATGTGCATGTTCCGCAGGATATGATGGTGGTACCCGCGGGAGTCCAACTCGCGGATCGTTAGTTCGTTCAGCGACTGAATCACCGACAGGGCGCCAACCGAGGAAAGCGGGCAAACCTGGTAGGTGTCTGTTTTTCCTTCCACCGTCACGGAAAGATCGCCGTAGGGCATTGAATTGTCAATGAACAGCGCATTGGGCGATTCTTCCACCACATGATAAAGGTTCTTTCCCGAGCTGTGTTTGGGCTTCGTTTTTTGGGATTGATCCTTCGAAGCAATTGCTATAAGAAACAAGCCCGGATAACGCTTTTTAAACTCGATGGCCATATCCACAGCAGCCGTGGTTGTTCCGGTGGCAGTGATGACCACCATCACATCTTTCGGCCCGAAATCATATTCATCCAGCATGGCGGCAGCAATTCCTTCATACCGTTCATTCTGCTGACAGACCCGGATGCCGTTTGGCCCAAGAACATCAGAAAACGAAGTCAGCCCCGTCTGCAGAAACGGATGAAAGCCGGTCAGCGCTCCCATCCGGATCACGTTCTCTTCCACCGACATCTTCGAATGGCCGTTGGCATAAACATGAACGAGTCCGCCATCCATGATCGCATCGGCATAAATTTTACTCACCTTTTTCAACAGCTCCTGCTGGGCATACAAACCGTTCTTAATGATGTCCAGTTTTTCAGGGAATGTTAATTCTATCTGATCCATAAATTGAATTTTTTTAATCATTTTAAACCCACTTTTCAACTTTTTTAATAACGTCTGGCTGAATATCCGGTTTTGCATCGATGCACAAAAGAATGCCCTTCGGGTTGACTCCCCGCATGAACGGCTCCAGTTCAGAAAGCTGCAAGTCTACCACCACGGATTTTCCGGCAGCCTGCATCTTTTTGATGAACGGTACCCATTGCATGATCGGCAAATCATCGCCAACGCCCTGCACCCACTGGATGGCGTTGATCTCCGGAATTTCGAGCAGCACATCAATGTGGTTCGCCACTCCCTTTCCGTCCAGATGAAAAATATTGTGATCCACGAGTTTCACTTCATTTTGAATAACCGGCAAAACGAATTCGTTGAATTGCTCTGGTGAGATCATGGTCGCAAAATCGCAGCTTGGAATGTGCATTTTTCCAAAGGACGGAATCCCCATCCAGGTAACAGACAACTGATTATGCTTCTTCAGAATGTTATCAAAATGATCAAAAATCGTTTGAAAGTCCCTGGAAGAGATCTCAACCAAGCGTTGCACCTGTTCCGGCTCCACCAGGAAATCCATACAAAGCTGCTGCGGGTCACGGAAAGCAGCCGCACAGTCCAGTCCCGGATGAAGATCGGTGTAACCAACCAAATATTTCCCCTTACATCGTTCCAGCGCGGCGAAGGTCATTTCTTCAATTTTTTTGAAATACGGATTGTTGAAATCCAGTTTCAACCAGTCCATTTTTTCCCAGTCATCGACGACCGGCACTGAATAGGACGTCACTTCCTTGTAAATCAATTCAATTCCGTAAAAAGCCGAATACACTTCCGGCCCCAGGTTTGGCCAGAAAATTGGAAACGTTTCCGCGTTGAAAACCGAATGTTTTAGTTGATGTTCAAACAATTCCAACTGGTATTCCGTATCCCACCAGCGTTCTT
Source organism: Prolixibacteraceae bacterium (assembly GCA_034003625.1). GTDB lineage: Bacteria > Bacteroidota > Bacteroidia > Bacteroidales > Prolixibacteraceae > GWE2-42-39. Next base: position 204,940 of record JAVEYG010000001.1, read on the forward strand.
TCAGGCTGTTCCAACTGCGGCCCTTCAGAACATGCGCCTCACTGTATTCCGCATTGTGGGCCGAAAAACGGATGGGCGCCCGGTCAATCATTTCCTGGTTGTACCAGGCATAAATTCGTTCCATCGCCTTTTCAAAATCGGGCTTTTGTTCCAGCTCGACGTTCCACCAGTCGTTTTTATTGATCGTCTGTGTTTTGGTTGTTGTTGTCATGGTTGATTATTTTGGAATTGGACTTACATTTAGTTACAGGGTTCCGGCTTTGGAAACAATCACGATGCCGATCATCAAACAAGCCAATCCGGTCAGCATGATGGTCAGCGGTTGCCTGCCTGTCCCTTTCCATTCGCGGGTAATGATGCCTACCGCGCTGCCGCCGGCCACCGCCATACTTTGGATCAGCGGCCAGCCAATGGACGCGCCAAGCTTGCCCAGGTTCATCACGGCGGTTCCGTATAAAGCCACGCCGCCAAACCACATCAGAGCCATGATCAGGGTGAAAATCCAGGCCATCTGACTTCCATTCTGTGTAAATGCTGAAAATAATTTGCGCTTCCGGATCAGGTATCCGCAATAAATGGCAGTAACAATGAAACCGCCCAAAAGTGAAACACACCAGGTTGGATTGGCTGCGTTGAGCGACGATGCCCCGGCCTGAACAGCGAGTTCCTCCAAGGGTTTTCCGGCCACCAGGGCAAAATTGAACATGGCGCCAAGTACACCGGACATGATGCAAAGAAGCAGTCCCTTTTTGAAATTCCCTGCGGGAGTTGCCGCCTGTTTGTTCAGCGCTTTTTCTTTTTTGGCGCCGGCAACCGCGCAAATGACAATTCCAACCAGCATCACGCCGACACCAACTGATATGCCTATGCCCGCAGGCGTGAAAAGCTCATCGGGCGAATACAGCACGATTGGCAAAATGGCGCCCAGCGCATTGTTCAATCCCAGAACAATGGCCGTTCCCAGGGCAATTCCCAGCGTGCTCAGGCCAATTCCGAAACCGATGCTGGCAATCCCCCACCCGGCTCCGAAAAGAAACACTTCAATTAAAACACTCATGGGAACGTTCCCATAAATGGACAAAAAATTTGGCACGGTCAGAAAGGCCCAAAGAAAAGGCAAAATCACAAGCGCCCAGAGTGAATAAATCAGCCAGGTATTGGCCCACTGCCAGTGTTTGATTTTTTTCAAAGGCCATGCAAAAGTTCCAAGCATACTCCCGGCCACCAGACTGAGCACAATTCCCATTGTGAAGTTTATTGATTCCATCGTCAAAAGTTAGTTTTTAATTATTGGTTGAATTTCTGATAACAAGTTCACAGTTGTATTTTTTCTGAAACGGGTATGGCTTGTTCCCTTCAATTAAATCGATCAGCGAAAGAATGGTTTCACGGGCCATTTCTTCAATGGGCAATTTGATGGTGGTCAGCGACGGTTCAGCATTCTTGGCAAAGTGCAGATCGTCGAATCCGCAAACGGCCACATCACCAGGAACAGCATAGCCTGCATTTTTCAGATAGTTCAGCACGCCAAGCGCCATGTAGTCCGTCGCCGTGATGATGGCATCCGGGGGTTCGGAAAGCTCCATGAAATATGCGGCCGCCTGGTATCCGCTTCCCAGGCTGAAGTCTCCCTCGAAAATCAGGTTTTTGTCAACTGGCCTTCCATTGGCGATCAACGCATTTTTGTAGCCACTCAGCCTGTTTGCCGTCACGGCAAATTTAGCCGGGCCTTTCACATAAGCAATTTGCTTTTTGCCGCACCGAACAAGGTATTCCGTCGCTTCAAAAGTTCCCTTTTCGCCGTCAGCAAAAATGTATGAAAGTTCCCCATTGGCCGACTGAGCGTCGCAACAAATGACCGGTGTGTGTTTGGATATTTTCACAAATTGTTGCAGCAGTTTTTCCTTCTTCATGTAGGAAAAGAAAATAAAGCCATCGATGTGCCGGGCCAGCAGGTCCTCCACACGGTTCTCTTCAGTCAGCCCCTCCGGATCGGTGATGCAGATGTAGTTGAGATAGCCCTTTTCTTTTGAGATGGAATCGATGACTTTGTACCATTCGGCAAAAAACGGGTTGGACAAATCGGGGAATAAAATTCCGATTGAAAACGAGCGGTTGGTCCGCATTCCCTTGGCAAACATATTCGGTCGAAAATTCATCTCTTCCATCACAGCCAGAATGCGTTTCTTTGTTTCGGGTTTGACGTAGCCGTTCTTATTGATCAACCTCGAAACGGTTGATTTTGAAATTCCTGCCAGCTTTGCTATATCTTTTATATTAGTCATAACAATTCAGATATAATATGGGAACGTTCCCATATTGCAAAGATATTTATTTTGAAATCACGATGCCCAAATATTTTTCTTGTCATGGTGACAAATTTTTATCCCTGAGCTTCGTCCGGACAATGATTCTTCAACTGCTGTTTTCTCTTTAACAAAAATTTCTAAGGTTGCTTTTTTGATACCTTACTCACCATTTATCTCGTCGTATTCAATTTAAATGCTTTGAAATATTTTGACGAAAATATAATCTTAGAATTTTCCGGGACAGCAGGTTCATGAAATGGTGTTCGGTCGAATTCATTCCGGAATCCGTTGATTTGTCTGATAAATATCACGTTTTTGTATTTTCTGAATAGGTCGTTATCAATAGCTTTGTCTTGCCCCACGTGTGTTTTCAACACCCAGGCTGCCCACCATTCCAGTCCATGTCTGGCTATTATAATCGTTTTACCGTCATTTTTAACGACTAAATTAAGCTGTTTCAAATCTTCATATGCCGGTTTATCAAGAACGGCTTCTTTGTGATGTCCGGATACGGCCAGCAGGGACAGCAGGGTTAATATGAAAAGGGAAATACTTATCGCTTTAAGCTTGCCAACGTGAATAAACGGAGCGATTTGCAAAAGTAAGAGTATTTGAGGGACGAACAGGAACAAGCTCAGCCTTTTGAAATACTCACCGTCCATGAATGGGAAGGAGAATAATATTAAACAAGCAGTATTTGCAAGCAAAAGCGATTTTTGAAACGGCTTTAAATGGTCTATATTTCGAATCAAAATGATCGTACCAATGCCTGCAAGCGAAATTGAAATCAGGATGATCAAAACGTCCGGCGGCGCTAACATTCCATTTAACAGGGCAGGCTTCTCAAAAATGACTGTCCAAAAGGACCGCAACCTGTTAAAACGGGAAATATCAATTATAAAAACAATTCCCAGGCCAATAGACAAAAGAATTGCCATAAGACTCATTCCTTTTTTCCTGTACGTGAAGACAAGTACAAAAAACAAATAAATGAATGCCAAAATAAATGTTCCGAAATGTGTGAGGCCAGTGAAGACCAGAAAAGCAATGGACAAAAAGACATCGATTTTCTTTTTACTATTTTGAAAAGACAGAAAGCAGGCGAAAGAACAAAAGAAAAAAACAATTGCCAGGGCATTCTTTTGCAAATCGGATGTAAGAACAAGAGGTGAAAATGACAAAACAGAAAAAGCAAGGATTCCGGATTCAAATGATTTTAAATCCGAAGGATTGCTCAACCGGATGATTTTATGAAGTGGCAAAAGTAAAAGCGGGATGGAAATACTATCCGTTAGTTTGACAACATTCAAAATCAAATTGTCTGTAATTGAAAGACCGAAGAACGAAATGACTTTTAGAATGGCGGCATTCAAATAAAAGAGCAATGGCATATCGGAAAACGCCAAATGTCCGTTGGACAGAAGGCATCTCACCTGCAGAGGATAATAACCCCCATTAACACCAGGAATAAGTTCCTGTGAAAAGTTGAAAAACAATCTTATGACTAACGATGCAATAAAAATTAAAATAAACCTAACCATTGCTGTCCTGTTGTTGATTTATTTTAAAATTTATTGATTGCTTTCCCTTTACCCCTGGTTTCAGAGAAAAAACAGATCCACTATGAGGATATGCAGTCACTTCCGCATCCGAAAGCCCTGTCCTTGCTGAGGTAATATACAACGTATCTAACTGGTCATTTCCAAAACAACAACTCGTTACATAGGGTGCCGGCACGGGGATTTTTTCCAGCAATTTACCATTTCGGGGATCCCACCTGGAAACATTTGCGCCACCCCAATGCGCAATCCAGAGCATCGCTTCTTCGTCGATACACATACCATCGGGCGCACCATGACTTTTCGGGACAGCTATTACTGATTGCTGACGACCAATTGAACCGCTAGCAGCATCAAAATCGAAGGAGACAACCTGATAAGTAAGCGTATCGATGTAATACATTTTACTTTTACTCTCATCCCAGGCAAGTCCATTGGATACGCCAACGCCAGACAGCATTTTTGTAACTTTCTGATTCCAATCGACTCGGTACAAGGATCCTTTCCCCGGAGCGGCCCCACAGTCCATGCTTCCAATCCAGAATCGTCCTTGCGGATCGCATTTACCATCATTAAACCGATTGGTGGGAATGTCTTTCTCAGGATTGTCAAAATAATGAAATTCGCCAGTGCCCCTGTTAAAGAGAGCTAACCCCTTTTGAAATGCCAACAGGTACAGGTTGCTGTTATCAACCGGGACCACTGCGCTAAGCAAGCTGTCAAACTGAAAATCAGATTTTGTCCCTGACGGGAAGTGATAAATATGTAATTTACACCGTTCAATATCTACCCATACTAATTCTTTGGATGAAGAATCCCAAACTGGTCCTTCACCCAACATATCATTTGATGGTATCAGTAACTCAACATTCATTTCTAAATATCCTGCATAACTGCCGAACGTCCGCCATCAATCAGATAAGTAGTGCCTGTCACAAAACCGGCATATTCAGAGCATAAGAAAGCACAAAATGCCCCTATTTCATCTACCGTACCAAACTTTTTGACCAGGTGAATATTCCTGATTTCCTGCTTTTTCCTTTCAGGATCAGGGAAAGATTGGAACCAGCTTTCCCCTGCTTCAGTTTCTATAAAACCAGGAGCCAGTGCCAACACCCTGATTTCGGGTCCCCATTCGATAGCCAAAGCCTGTACCAATCCAATTATACCTGCTTTTGCCACATTATAAGGGAAACAACCGGGAAGCGTAGCATACGCATGATTGGAAGTAATCAGTACAATGGAGCCTTTATTTCTTTTCAACTCCGGGTAACAGGCTTTACTGATCAGCCAATGAGATCTTAAATTCAGAGCGTCGTTTTCTTCATAAAGCTTCAAATCGCAGGTTTCAGGAAAGGTAAACATGTTTTTCCCCGCATTGGAAATGAGAATATCGACTTTACCAAACCGGGCAATGACATTCTCCACAAAGCGATTAATATCTCTTTCTGATTTGACATCCACCACCTGATAATACGATTCACGCGCGCTTTTTTTTACCACAGTCTTGAAAGATAAAACCTTTTCACTGTCAGCCGCACTTGTTCCGCACCCTGCCACATGGCAGCCGGCTTCAGCCAGCTTACGGGCAATTCCAAGTCCCAGCCCTTGCGTAGAACCGGTTACAATGGCCACTTTTCCCTGTAAGTCAATTGGAATCATATATTTTTAAAATGTTAAACGTAAAAGTTCTCTTTGTGTTCACGGATTCCCGGATGTCTTTCCATTTCCCCTTCAATCAGGTCCACGCCTAAACCCGGCCGATCGGAAAGAATGAGTTTTCCTTCTTTGATCTGAAGCGGATGATCGATAATCGTATCTCTCCAAGGCACATCATTAAACATAAATTCCATTCTGAAAAAATTTGGAACCGATGCGCAAACATGCGCACTTGCGAGAGTTGACAGCGGCCCGTTTGGATTATGTGGGGCCAACAGCACGCTGTAAGCTTCCATCATCGTGGCCATCCGCTTCATCTCGGAAGGTCCCCCACAGCGTGTAATATCAGGCATCATCATATCACAAACACCCAGTTCGAGTAAACGCCTGATCCCGTAACGGGTATAATGCCGCTCGCCAACACAAATTGATACTGAAGGATTAAGCCTTTGCCTAAAAACTTTGAGCATTTCATAATTTTCAGGACCCAGCGGTTCTTCATACCAAGTAATATGGAGCGAAGCCATCCTTTCACCCACTTCGATTGCTGTTTTCCAATTCAGCATGGCATGCGTTTCGATCATGATGGCAACATCATCGCCGACTGCGTTGCGAACCGCCTTACTGATCTCAAATGAATGTTCTATTTGTGATGGCGTTAATTCAAGGTTTGAGGAAAGGTCGTTTCCATAAAAATAATTGATATGGGCAAACGGGTCAAACTTTAAACCTGTAAAACCCGATCTGATCACTTTTTTGGCTTGCGCAGCATAATCTTTCTCATTGAGGCCTCCATTAATAAACCAATAATTTGCATACAACAATATTTCCTTTCGGAATACTCCCCCCAGTAATTGGTAAACCGGTACGCCAAGTACCTTCCCTTTCAGATCAAGCAAAGCCATATCTATCCCGCTGATTGCACACATGCTTGCCCCAAATGGTCCAATCCAGTTAAGGTCACGATACAATTTAGTCCAGATGAAGTCCGTATTCATGGGATCCATTCCTATAATCCTCTCGCCGGCATGCTTTGCAGCAGCTTCAATAATGGGGCTTCCCGGCCAATTGGTCGCTTCTCCAACTCCACTGATTCCCTCATCAGTATAAATTTTAATCATGGTCCAGTTATACTTGATTCCCTTAACCAACCATACTTTCACATCTGTTATTTTCATATTCTATTTGTTTCTTATCGTCAGGCGCTCAGATATCCAGCTTTATCAATATGTTGCTTATTTTAGCTGCAAGCATTCCCGCGAAGCGGTCTTAATTACGATTTCAACCGGCACCTAATAATCATTTTTCCACAAAGGTATACTCTTTTTAATTTTAAAGTTAATTTTAAAGTCGGTTCAAAATTACGGTGGTAAAAAAGTAAATTTCAACATTATTTTAATGACTTATTAAACTTATTTCATATAGAATATTAATCAATTTCATGACTTTCCTGCTTTTTTATATTCTTTGCAGGCGTTCACGTAAGCTTCAACGTTTTCCCAGGGAACTTCGGGCTCGAGCATATGCGTGGGACAACAAAACAGTCCTCCTTTTTCGCCCGCCATGTTCAAATTTCTGAAAACTTCTTCCCTGATCTGAGAAGGGGTGCCAAACGGCATCAGTTTTTGAGTCCCAATGGTTCCGTTAAAAGAAAGTCTGTCTCCATATTTCCCGTGTATTTCTTTAAAATCCATACATTCCGGTTGTACCGGATTTAAAATATCGATCCCTGCCTCGATTAAATCATCGATAAAAGGTTCAACGTATCCGCAGGAATGGTAACTGATCAGAATAACCGGATTGACGGTTTTAGCGGTCCGGATAACTTTCGTCAGCCTGGGTTTGAGCCATTGTCGGTACATGTTTTCATCCATCATAATGGAACTTTGCATCCCGATATCGTCACCCAGTCCAAGAATGTCAGCCCCTTGTCCGGCAAAAATTTCCGCCCGGTAACAAGCCCTGTTAGTGATTTCATCCAACAGCCAGACAGCCTTTTCATCTTCCATAGCCATGTCTGTCATCAGGTTTTCCATACCTCTCAAATACCAGGATGTTTCCCAGATAGTACACTCCTGCCAGACAAAAACGGCCAGTCCCTGGTCATGGATTTCCTTTATGCGTTGCTTTATCGGAGAAAAATCGACCTTGGTAAAATCGGGCAAGGGATAGACCTTGAACTGGTCGAGTGATGAGAAATTTTTCATGGGATGGTGCATTTGTGTCATATGCATGGAGGTTGGGCTGGATTCATGGGCAACTCCCCAGCCATCAAATTTGACTTCATGCTTAAACCCCTCCGGGTAATACTGGTGCCAATTAATTTTACTCCTGCCGGGGACCATGCCCAGGTTTTCAAAATTCCAGGCAAACCCGGGATCAATAATGTTTCGATATGGGAAATTAAAATGTTCCTGATAGCTTTTAGCATCAGGATATCTTCTTTTAAATTCTTTTTCGAGACTTTCGCACAAGACAAATCCTACGGGAACAGTTTGCATTCCTCTTCTGCGGTACAGGTTCAGTAAATTTTCTCTCGGCGTCATGGTTAACAGTTTTCGTTTTTTGGTTAAAGTGTCTCAACGCGATACCGGACTATAATGTCATAGATTCTTTTAGAAACTTCAATGGTATCGCGTTTATCCCTAACATATCTCCCTTCATGAAGGGCGTAACAGGGAACAACATAGCTTGAAAGAATAATCCCCTCTGGTTTCAGGAAAGAAAAAAGCTGGTTGAAATACTTTTCCGGGTCAAAAGGGGCAAAATCGCAAAGCATCAGGGTTATTTTATTTTTGAACAGTTCCTGCATTTCTTTGACCTGCGCGAAATCACCCATGCAAAAATTGTTTATTCCCGTGAGCCCTTCCGTTTCCAGAAAGTTTTGCAACTGGTGCCTGGCGCTCCCGCAAAAATGGATTGTACCTCCGCCAAAAGCTTTCAACACCATTGAATTATAAGGGACAACAAATTCGCGATAAAGGTCGGCCGGCAACTGCGTGCAGTCGTCATCCGAAATCCAGATGCCCCCGAAACCTTCGGGAAGAAGGATTCCATGCGGCCAGGCGCCGCTGTTGTTTTCCTGTCCCGCGTGTTCTTTCTGCACCCTGATCCAATCAATCAACACTTCGGTCGAGTATTCCATAATCTCATGAACCTCATCGGGATGCAGATACATCCACAGAAAAAGATTCTCAACCCCGCACAAACTTAACGCGATATTAAGCGGTCCCTGCACGTCGGTGACCCCCACCGGCAGACTGGTCGCATTTTTCATGTAATCGATGGTTTGCAGGACACGCGGCATCAGTCCGTCGTTATACGGGTCGGGCTTTTTCAGACCCTTGATCTGTGCCGGATCATTGATTATGGCATTTTTCAGAGCCGGGTCCCCTTTCGGAGGAAACTGAACCTGGCATCCGACGGCAGAAGGCACGACACCTGTTCCATACCAGGGCATCAGGAACGGGATATAATTATCGTTAAATAATTGAAGGTGCTGGTTGATTTTCCTTAGCTGAAAACCCGTCATGGAAGCGGGGTTCGAAAAATAATCATCAGGGATCAGATCAGGATCTTCCCCGTCAATCCAATAATTCATGTGGTTAACAATGAAAGGCAGAAACCCCTTGTTGCGATGCTCATAAGCCATTTTAATAAGTGCAGCGCTCATTGAAAAGCGGTCGGTATAATCGGTATAATCAGGATGGGACATGGTTTTTTTTGACTTATTTTAATAATTCAGTTTCAAGTTCTTCAAGCGTTTTCCCTTTTGTCTCCGGCAATTTCTTACAGATGAAGATGCAGCCTGCCACGCATATCAACGCGTATATACAGAACGTTCCGTGAGCATCAAAAGCTCGTTTCAGCATAGGATAGGTGTACACAATAATAAAGCTTGCGATCCACAGGAAAGAGGTAGCGACGGCCATGGCTGCTCCCCGTACTTTATTCGGGAATATTTCAGAGAGGATCACCCATGTCACGGGCGCTAAGGTCATCGCGTATACGGATATGCCCGTCAAAATAAGCACCAATGTGACGATCCCTGAATAATGGTAATAAAAGCTGCCGCCCAGCAAAATATAGATAACAGCCAATCCCGCTGATCCAATAATCATTAGCTTTCGGCGTCCCAACCTGTCAACAGTGGCCATCGCCACAAAAGTAAACACAAGGTTGAAGGTTCCCGTGATCACGATGTTAAACAAAGCGTCGCTCACACTGAACCCGGCCGAACGGAAGATATCGGCAGCATAGTTAAAGATGATATTAATGCCACACCATTGCTGAAAGATCGCGAGAACTATTCCCAACACGATTACAGGAAATACATTACGCGAGAGTAAAGCCCGCAAATTGACCTTTTCATCACCATTGTTGTCAAAGGTCTGCCTTATGCCCGCGAGCTGTTCAACGGCCCATCCGGCACCGCCAATACGGCTTAAAATTTTCAGGGCCTTTTCAGGTTCATTCTTTTTGGTCAGCCACCTGGGGCTCTCAGGGAGGACAAGCGCTAACACAAAAAACACGGTTGAAGGAACAGTCATTACCCAGAACATCCAGCGCCATCCCATTTGTCCGTTCCACGAATTCCTGATAAATTCATCAGATGCTCCCTCCGGAACTTTCTCGGCGATGAGAAAATTCATCAGTTGCGCGGCTAAAATCCCGATTACGATCGTCAACTGGTTCAACGATACAAACCTTCCACGGTACTCACCCGGGGTAACCTCCGCGATATAAATCGGCGATACGACCGAAGCAATGCCGATTCCAAACCCACCAATTAACCTAAAAATGATAAATACCCCCAGCGATCCGGAATAACCCACCCCGATGGCTGACATCGTGAAAAGCAGCGAGGCGATTAACAACGACTTTTTCCGCCCGACCAGTTCGCTCAGAAAACCCGCAAGGATAGCACCGACCAGGCAGCCTGGAAGAGCGCTTCCCATTGCCAGTCCCTGCAGCCTGGGACTGTCTGCAATATCAAAAAAAATCTTATAGAAAGGTTCTGCTCCCCCGATAACGACCCAGTCATAACCAAATAGTAAACCGCCCATAGCGGAGATCAACGAAATACTTAAAATAGTTCGGAAATTGAATTCTTTTTTATTAATCATAAAACTTCAGGGTTATCTTGTTATTTATTATTTTTTCAAAGGTCAGTAATTTTCCCGGTCATTTTTTACACATTCAATTGTCTGCCAGCTCAAAATACGGCAGCCTGTCAAGGGAGACGCGAATCGTGTAGGTCTTACCTCCGTCATATATGACTCCGTCGTCGGATTTCCACTTTCCCTCAGGCAAAACAACTTCCCGAGTATTTCCACTCCGAACCATTGGCGCTATCATTAAATTGTCGCCGAGCATAAACTGGTCATTTATCATCTCAAGTCCCTGCGCCGGAAAACGGTACTCCAAGTTTGTTACAACGGGCACCCCGGTTCGTGCCGACTCGGTGGCAAGCTTCAGTATGAGCGGTGTAAATCTCATTCGAATCGATACCGATTTTTTAACAGCGTTAAGATGTTCTTCGTCTAAAATGCGCCATGGAGCGACTGAAAACTGCATCATGGGCATCAAGGCATGACATTGGGCAGAACGAACCACCAATTCCTGGTCGACAGAAGCGACGTTTTCAAATGAAGAGAGCAATCCGCCGCCGATCATATCGGGGCATGAATAAAAATAACCTGACAGGCCCTCCGCCACCATATGAGGGATCAGCTTCTGCAAATCTTCCCAGTCGTGATTCTTATCGAGCAGTCTCTGAGCGAGGGGCTGGCCACCCATTTTCCAGCAGGCCCGGTATTCATTCAGCGGGAACCTCAACCCGAATTGCGTATATAACCGGCAATTTTCGTTCGGCGTATTTGACTTCTTAGTCAGCGCATGGTCGGGGTAATACTCCATGTCAGCCGCATCAAACTTAAAACCGTCAATTCCGTATTTCTTAACCAGGGAGTCCATTTGAGCATTGAACCAATTAACGGCTTTCGGATTGGAAAAGTCAAGTTCGGCCGAAACCCCGTTCCACCACCGGATCATAGACGGTTCATAAGCTGTTGACCAGGTGTCCGTCTCTTTCTTTTTCTCCAGCAAAAAAGCTTTCTCTTTTGTTAACTCCCTGTAAACCATCTGATCGGGGCTCACAAAAGGGCATATCCATAACATGACCTTGAATCCTAACCGGTGTAATTCATCCATCATACCTTTGGGATCGGGGAATCGCCCCGGATGGAACTCCCATACGCCGTAATCTTCCTGCCAGGTGTCATCAATCATCAGTACTCCTGCGGGAAGACCGTTTCCTATGATGTCTCTGGCATATTTCAGTATATCTGCCTGATTCTGATTATAATTCAGTTCAATCCACGTATTGTATTGCGGACGGGCAAAAAGCAGCGTATCAGGGGTGTTTCCTGTTGGAGGGAAAAAAGTCTTGCAAACGAATTGTTGCACTTCTGCCAACGTATTTCCCTTTCGCCCGGCCTTTACTTTTTTATACGGATCGGTGATCAGCAACCGGCCATCGCGAATATCGAAGCTGTAAGGCTCTTCGCTCCAAACGTACAACCCCCGGTTGCTGATAATCAATGGCTGAAGTTGATTTGCCCTGTTATTGGCATAGAAATTAAACCGGTAGTCCCCCGACAAGGGCATCTTATGCCCTTCAGCGATACAACCAAACCACAACTTTTCATCTGAGGCCAGTTTGATTACATTGTCTTCCACACTGGTTTGGGCATACATATTAGTTGTCAAAACAAAGATGGTTATAAACAGCAGCCAGAATTTTTTTGTCATTTTTTAATAAATTATTTTGGGTAAAAATCATATTCCTGATAAAAAACCTTTATTCTTCCAATATTTCGAACAAGTATGCCTGACCTTTTGTATAGTCGCTATAATCCAGGCTGTACAGGCTGTTGCTTGCCCGTTTTTCGCTGTTGTAAAAAGTCAGGTTCTTTTCGCGGATAATAAAATTAAAGTAATTCCCCAGCATCTCATTTACCCGCTCTTTCCCCTGTCCGCTCATTTTTTCCTTTGCCATTTGGAGAGTCTCATGGTCCTGAATTCCTCTCAGAAGATTTTTATACCTCAGCGTCAGTACAGGCTTTCCTGACCTGCCGGGGTATACGAAATTGGTATCGCCGGCCTTCCAGACCGGAGCCCTGTATGATATCCGCGTCAGGGGATTTTCCGGCCAGACGGTATAATTCCATCTGAGGAACCCGTCGAAACCCATATACGCGGTAAGGAGAGGGATAAATCTCGCTTCCAGCAAAGGCGAGCGGATAAATGTATTCGGACGGTCCGGGCCACAACACACATACCAGAGAAACCTGCCGGGAACGCATGATTTAACATGGTCTATATTGTTCCAGTGGTCTGCAACAACCGGAAGAATGGGAACAAAATCCTTCACGTTGCTTATGCCCTTTTCAATCATTTCCATGTGGTTGAGAGCCATTTTATATGAAAAGTCCGGGGCGATTTTTCTCAGCTTATCCAGCCGCTTCTGATATAAATCCAGGTCCGCAGGTTCGTCGGCGACGACCCGCACTAAATCTATCCACGATTTTTCTTTAAAATGTTCTTCCAGGTTCTTTATATAATCCTCTACATCGTTGCTGTGGCTCATGAACCTATAGGATTGCGTTTTATGGTCGTAATACCTGATCCGTATGCCATCGCCAAAATCAGAAGGAGAGGTATATTCCCCATCTTCAAACTGCCAGATATTGATCAGGCCAAATACTTCAATCTCTCCTCGAATTCCATGCCCCATACACAAATTGATATACCTGTCCATGGCCGAATAGTCATAACGGAATGAACCGTCCTGATCTTTTTCTACCCGGATCATGCTGTATTCGAAGAGATCGGCCATTTCATCGCGCCTGTCCCTGTGCGACGCCTGTCCCGACCAGGATATCTCCGAGGCAATCACGGTTATCGCTTTCTGTCCAAGATCGGCCAATGACTTTACATAGTTTTCGATAATCGCGAAATGCTCATCCGACCAAAGTTCAACATCATACTTCCGGGCGATGTTTGAATTGTGTTGCCACAGGTCAAGATAAAACCTGTAGTTCCCGGGCGCCGGCAGTGTTACGTTTTCAACCTGAAGTGAAAAGTCAAGGTGCCCCAGCAATTCTTCGCTCTCAAACATCCTGTGCCGGCAGAATTTAACATCGCCCCTGTAAACTCCAGCCTTTGCTGTTTCCGGCACTTTTACTTCAATCCAGACCAACCGGGCCTGGTTTGCATCAGTATTCACCGAAGCCTGTTGCAAAAGCAAATCGGCCTTCAACACCCCATCATCGTCCTGAATCAGTCCAACCAGATTCATTTCCACGGGTGAATATTCCCAGTCTTCCAGTGTAGTTTCGACCCTAATCACGTCCATCGGACCCGATTTATCAAAGCGTGCATCGCCATTAACGCATGTAACGAACGGGACATCAGCCATTACGACAGCCTGAAATGCAGCAAATCCGCGTTTAGGCGCCGTCAATTTAATCTCTTTCACGTCGCAGAGTTCATCCATATCGGCTTTTGAAAAGGCCGTTCCCCTATTAAAGCTGTATTTATAGCTTTCTTCCTTGATTCCTATCAGATACTTGCCCGAGCTTCGCTGTGTGACCCTGGAATTAGTCTCCATTGCTTGCTGCCCGGACGCGAACCAGGAACAGATGAACAAAACAAGAATAAAAATCTGTCGTTTCATGCCTGAAATTTCTACTTAAAACCTGACAGTCCATGGTATTGAAGTACTTTTTTCAGCGACAATATTCAACTCAATCAATCCGGCTTTCACGTTAACGGTTATTATACTGCATTTTGCACCTGTTGCTTTGCATGATTTCACTTTGTAGCCGTTTGCAGCGATGACCACTTTATAGGTTTCGCCCGGCACAACTTCAGAGACACCGTTTAAGGCGTTTTTTGATGCATCCCAGGAGCACGTTTTCAGATCAGTCATTCCCTGCATGATATGACGGCTGGTGGAGAGGAACTGCGGGTTATTCTCTTTGGCGTGTACCGACATCATCCTGGCCTCGCCGGGACGAAGCTGCTGCTCCAGCTTGTCGCTGCCTGCAAATGTCCCGATTAACCGGTCGTTCCAGAAATCGTACACGTAATAGCTTTTGGACGGGTTCAGTTCCATGCCTCCCTCGTTCAAACTTTTGCCAAGTTCAACACAGATAAGAGCTGAGTCGGAGGTGTTGTCATTGTAAAATGTAAGTTGATGCCAGTCGAGGTTCATCTCGAAATCGTACACCCGGGGATAGGTTACGCCGGAAAACGCGTCCAATGGCCTCGCGCTTTTCGGGATGTTGTGAAAGGGGAAGATTCTGCCAAGGTCAGCTATTTCTTCGGCTGATAACTGAGAAAAGCTGCGCGCGAGTAAAAACCTGCCGCTGGTCACGTAGCACATGGTGAGCATGCCGCGGCGCCCGTCCCCGTTTTTGGGAACGCAGTTCTGCGGGTCTTTCGAGTCCATGTCATAATTGATCACTGTGCGGTTCTTGTACCAGCGCAGGCCGCAACGTCTGGTCATTTCAGGGTCAAAGTTGGTCGCGTCAGGCCATATCCTCTGCGATTCAACCAGGCCCAGCGTGATGTCGGACCCCCGCGAGACATTCCTTTCCTGGATCAGGGCTCCTTTGTCCAGACCTTCATCGGCCAACCTGAACATGTCCCGGTAGGCCTTGGCGGTGGTGGCGTACTTGTCTTCAAAACCGCCCTCAAACGCCCAGGCTGTCCCTTCAGGGTAATCAAAAAAGATTCCCTTTATCCCCGCGTCTTTCAGGTTGGCATACACCTTACGCATGTGTTCAATAAAGCCCGGGTCGGTAAAATCATAACTCCATAACTCTTTGTCGCTCCACCAATGTCCGGCGTATGAAGATGCATATCCATCAGGGTAGGTAAGCTCCTGGTAAAAACGCTGAGGCGCTGTGATCTTTCTATAAGGATCATTGAACAGCATCCAGTCCGGGTGAAGCCAGACAAAATCCTCGGAACGTCGGCCCGATTGCATGTAGGTAATCGGGTAACCGCCCAGATCAATTACCGCCTTGCTCCAACTTTTGGTGGTCAGGTAGGGCGCGATGTAGTTGGCCCCCTCGGCCGAACCGGGCTCGCCCCACATGGCCCAGTGCTCATCGTCCCACCAGCCCTGCTGGTTGTTTGGCCCGTAGGCGTCGGGGACGAGACGGATACCAACCTTCGTGTATTTAGTTATGCCGCTCTTTATCGCATTTTCCATTTCTTCCACCGCCCCTTTTGAATCGTTGAATTTCCGTCTGTTCTTGTCCAAACTGTAAACATTTGCCCACCATAAACATTCGGTGGGGAAATCGTAATAATTCAGGTCAATCTGCTGGGCCTTTTTCAAAGCGCCCGCGTACTTCTCCAAAGCCTCAAAAGGGTTCTTGTTGACGAAGCACAGATAGAATTTCTCGTTGAGCCGGTAGGTTTGTCCCGCGTCAATCAGTTTGCCTACCGGATCTTCACTGAATAATTTCAAATGAAGTGACTGGTCGGTCCGGGTCACCTGGACAAACTTCTCAAACTCATTATAGGTAATCCCCCCGGCCACCAGTATTTCCGGTTGTTTTAAATCGCCGAATTTGACCAGCAGGTTGTTGAACGAACGCAAATCGGCGCTACCGGTTACCCGGGTGGCACTGCCCCCGCCGTTGCCATCCAGCACCTGATAGTTCAGCTTGTTATTCTTGCCGGGGTAAACACTCTTGCTCGCCAAAGGATAAAAGCTCATTAAGCGGTAAGGTTTTTCCGTGTCGTTGACGATCCCCATGTTAAAAACAACATAGTCCTGGTTATCATAAAGGGTGGCCTGCCATAAAATATCGGAGTAATTCTCAAAACCAACCCTGACGGTCACGGTCTTTCCTGTTCCCAGTTCATCCTTCACCTCCTCAGCCGTCCAGGTTCGCTGCTGGCATTCATCTTTCGATTGCAATCCGCCGGCCTGGAAATAAGCCTGGCCGACGATTGTTTCTCCCTTGTTATCTTTAAGCGAAAACAGTCCGCTTGTCAGGTCAAAATCGAGCGACACCAGGCCATTTTGCAATTGCACCCGGTTGTCCTGCTCTCTGACCTGAACGTTTTGCGCACGGGCGCAGGCAAAGCTCATCGCGAGCAAGAAGACGCCGAAAAACGTAAAGCGATGCATCCGTTTATTTATTAAGCCAGTTTTTAAAGTGTTCATGATTAATAGTTATTTTAGATTATTTGAGTTTTCGATTGTTTTAAAATCAGACATGTTAAAGAATTCATTTCAGCACTATTTTAATGGACAGTTCAGTTAATTTTTTAATATCGGCCAATTTACAATTCCCTTGGCAATTTTTTCATCCTCCAGTGTTCTTCAATGTGCTCCAGGGATTTTCCTTTCGTTTCGGGGATAAAATGATACCCCCAAAGTAACCCGGCTACACAGATCAGCGCGTAAACCCAGAAAGCGCCGGCAGGATTGCCAACATGATTGCCCTCCAGAATGATGTCTGTGCCTGGAAGAGTGAGTGCCCTGATTATCTTAAAGAATGTAAACGCCACGATGCTGTTGAAAACCCAGCAGGAAAAAGACCCGATACTAGTCCCGATTCCCCGGATTTTTAACGGAAATATCTCCGAAATAATCAGCCAGCCCAGCGGCCCCAGGCTGATGCAATAAAAAGCCACGTAAACCCACACCAAACCAATCGCTACCTGTTTGATGGTAGGTCCCAGGGCACTGTGGAATGCAAAAGCTCCTCCCAACGCGAGCAAAGCGATCGCCATACCTCCCAGTCCTGTAAAGTAGAGCTTTCGCCTGCCAAGACGGTCGACCATGAAAAGGGACAGGACGGTAAAAAGGACGGTCACCACCCCCACGCTGACCGATGCGACAATGGCAGCCCTCGCCCCTTCGAAGCCGGAGATCAGGAAGATTTTTGGGCTGTAATAGATGATCGTGTTGATCCCCGAAAACTGTTGCATGAACATGATTCCTATGGCGATAATCAACGGCGTCCTTAGCCAGGGTTCAAGGATAATCCGCCATTGTCCCTTACTGCTTTTATCGAGTTCGATTTCCTCTTTCATTTTGGAGATTGCCCCATCGACCAGTTCCTTTTCCTCCACTTTTCCGAGTATTTCCCGGCACTTCTTTTCGTTCCCTTTGCTCATCAGCCACCGGGGCGATTCGGGGAGAAACGCCATCCCGGCGAACATGAGGGTGGCCGGGATAACTCCCGAATAGAACATGGGTCGCCAGCAGTCGTCATAGCCCGGGGCTCCTTCCGGTAACGCGAATGCCACATTGATGAAGTAGGATGCCATGATCCCCACGGTGATCAGGAGTTGGAAGGACGCCACCAGCATCCCCCGGATCTGCGCCGGGGAGATTTCGGCAATGTATAGAGGAACAGCCGTGGAGGCCAAACCTATAGCTATCCCCAGGAAAAACCTGGAGAGCATCAGCATCACGGCATCGGGCGCCATGCCCGACCAGACCGAGCCGACAACAAACGACAGGGCCGCAGCCAGGATCACCTTTTTACGTCCGGTCCGGTCGGCTATCCAGCCGCAAAACATAGCCCCGATCACCGCGCCTATAAGCCCTGAGGTCGTGATCAACTCAACCCACGAATCGTCCATGCCAAATTTCTTTTGAAAATACGGGATAGCCCCTGATACGATCCCGATATCGAACCCGAACAACAAACCGCCTAATGCCGCAATAGCCGGTATGATAAATATCAGGGATCTCGTTCGTTGCCTTGTTCCTGTTTGTCTATTCATTTTGTCACGCTGTTTGATTTTATTCCATTTGCTTCCGGGCTACTTCGATGAATGCCAGAATATTTTCAAGACTGGTATCACCTTCCACCGAATGGGAAGGGGAAAAAATATAACCTCCGTCCCTTCCAAGGTCAAGCAACCTATTTGATTCGTCAATCACCTCTTCACGGGTACCGAAGGGCAGGGTCTTTTGCATGGATAACCCGCCGAAAAAAGCCAGTCGTCCCCGGTACCGGGGGAGGATCGACCACACGTCCATCACTTCCGGCTGGAACGGGTTAAAACAATTCAAGCCGATGGCGATCAGGTCGTCAAACAGTTCATCCACATCGCCGCACGAATGGATCATCACGTATTTTCCGGCCTTTTTCACATGCCCGTACATGCGCTGCAGATAGGGATAAATGAATTCCTTCCATAGGTCGTAGCCCATGATCAGTCCGTGCTGCTGCCCCCAGTCATCGCCGAAATAGACGGCATCAATGTCGTATTCCAGCGCTTTGTTTATCTGGGCGATGTTGTACTCGCAGATTCGTCCCATTAGTTCGTGCACAAATTCCGGGTTCACGTAAAAATCCATCAGCAGGTTGGTCATCCCCCGCATCGACCAGGCCCGTTCATACAGCGAAAACCCAATCTGGAAAACCCTGAACATATCAGGCTTACGGCTGATTTCAGGTTCGATATTGGCAAAAAACCGGGGATCGTGCGGATCCGGGAACTCGTAGCCTTGCAGTGTTGGTTCAGGTAATACTATTCCTTTGGCATCGCCGATATCTTTGTCGATGCTCCGGTCCCAGATCACGTTGAACACATCCTGAAACTGGTTGTTGCCCAGGTCGTTAAAAAAGCCGATGTCGCTGCCGATGTTTAGTATATGGTTGTCCAGCACACTGTCCAGGTCACCCACGCCATAAAATTTTTGAAGCATTTCATAAGGCTCTTTGGTGAACTTGAACGACCACGGTACATAGGGCGGTTTCTTGCCGTCCAGTACTAATTTAATGACTTCGCGCTTTGTCATATTATCGTTCATTCTTATTCTGTTTAAATCTGATTGTCCAATTAACGGAGCTATTTTTGGGAGAGTTGATGTTAAGCTCGATTAATCCTGCTTTTTCGTCAACGGTTTTTATACTGGATTTCGCCCCTGTAGATTTGCAGGATTTCGCCTTATAGCCGTTGGTCGCGATGACCACCTTATAGGTTTCATTTTCAACAACCTCGGAAATCCCGCTTAACGTTCGTTTTGATGCATCCCAGGCGCAAGTTTTCAGATCGGTCATCCCCTGCATGATATGACGGCTGGTCGAGAGGAACTGCGGGTTATTTTCTTTGGCGTGCACCGACATCATCCGGGCCTCTCCCGGACGGAGTTGCTGCTCCAGCTTATCGCTGCCTGAATACATTCCTACCAGCCGGTTACGCCAGAAATCGTACACGTAATAGCTCCTGGAAGGGTTCAGTTCCATGCCTCCCTCGTTTAAACTTTTGTCCAGTTCAACATGAATAACGGCCGGGTCGGTCGTGTTGTCATTGTAAAACGTAAGCTGATGCCAGGTTGGGTCAACTTCAAAATCATATATCCGGGGATGCTTTTCGGCGCTGGTAAACGCATCCAACGGCCTCGCGCTTTTGGCAACCGTATGGAAGGGGAATATCCTGCTCAGGTCGTGCATTTCTTCACCGGTTAACTGATAGAAGCTGGGAGCAAGCAGAAACCTCCCACTGGTCACGTAGCACATGGTAAGCATGGCCCGGCGTCCGTCCCCGTTTTTGGGAATGCAGTTCTGCGGGTCTTTCGAATCCGTGTCATAATTGATGACAACCCGGTTCTTGTACCAGCGCAGACCGCAACGGCTGGTCATTTCAGGATCAAAGGTGTTGGCGTCTCCCCATACACGCTGCGATTCTACCAGGCCAAGAGTGATGTCGGACCCTCGCGAGATATTCCTTTCCTGGATCATGGCGTCCCTGCCCAATCCTTCATCAGCCAGCCTGAACATGTCCCGGTAGGCCCTGGCAGTTGTGGCGTACTTGTCTTCAAAGCCGCCCACAAACGCCCAGGCCGTCCCTTCAGGGTAATCAAAAAAGATCCCTTTTATGCCCGCGTCTTTCAGGTTGGCATATACCTTACGCATGTGTTCAATGAAGCCCGGGTCGGTAAAATCATATCCCCACAACTGTTTGTCGGTCCACCAGTGTCCAGCATATGCCAGGGAGTAACCATTTGGATAAGTAAACTCCTGGGTAAAACGCTGGTGTCCCGTAACTACCCGGTAGGGGTCATTGAACAGCATCCAGTCTGGGTGTAGTTTGACAAAATCCTCGGAACGGCGGCCCGATTGCATGTACGTAAATGGATAACCGCCCAGATCGGTCACCGCCCCGGCCCAACTTTTGGTAGTCAGGTAGGGCGCGACGTAATTTCCTCCCTCTGCCGACAGGGGGTCGCCCCACTTGCCCCAATGCTCATCGTCCCACCAGCCCTGTTGGTTGTTGGGCCCGTAGGCGTCGGGAACCAGACGGATACCAACCTTCGTGTATTTGGTAATGCCGCTCTTTACCGCGTTTTCCATTTCTTCCACTGCCCCTTTTGAATCGTTGAACTTCCGCCTGTTTTTGTCCATGCTGTAAACATTTGCGTACCATAAACATTCGGTGGGAAAGTCGTAATCATTCAGGTCGATTTGCTGGGCCTTTTTCAAAGCGCCCGCGTACTTCTCCAAAGCCTCAAAGGGGTTCTTATTGATGAAGCATAGATAAAATTTCTCGTTGAGCTGATAAGTTTGTCCCGCGTCGATCAATTTACCTACGGGGTCTTCACTGAATAACTTCAAATGAAGCGACTGGTCGGTGCGGGTCACCTGGACAAACTTCTCGAACTCATTATAGGTAATCCCCCCGGCCACCAGTATTTCCGGTTGTTTTAAATCGCCGAATTTAACCAGCAGGTTGTTAAACGAACGCAAATCGACGCTGCCGGTTACCCGGGTGGCGCTGCCCCCGCTGTTGCCGTCCAGCACCTGGTAATTTACCCGGTTATCTTTACCCGGGTAAACCTGTTTGCTTGCCAAAGGATGAAAGCCCATCAGCCGGTAAGGCCTGTCCGTGTCGTTCACAATTCCCATGTTAAACACGATGAATTCCTGGTTTTCGTACACGGTGGCCTCCCACAAAATATCGGCGTAATTGTCAAAGCTAACCCTGACGACGAGGGTCTTTCCTGTTCCCAGCTCATCTTGAACATCTTCAGCCGTCCAAGTTCGCTGTTGGCATTCATCTTTCGACTGCAATCCGCCGGCCTGGAAATAAGCCTGGCTGACGATTGTTTCTCCCTCGTTATTTTTCAGGTTAAACAGTCCGCTTGTCAGATTAAAACCGAGCGACACCAGGTTATTCTGCAATTGCACCTTGTGATCCTGCTCTCTTACCTGAACGTTTTGCGCACGGGCGCAGGCAAAGCCTGCCATCAATAAAAAAATGTCCAAAAAAGCCCTGTAACGTATCCGTTTGCTTTTCAAATGGGTTTTCAGGAAATTCATTATAATTAGCTATTTAAGTGAATGATTCATTTGGTTTTAGTTTGTTTCAAAGTTAGACAGATCAAGGAATTGATTTCAACACTATTTTAATGAATTATTCAGCTAATTTCTCGTAATTCAAAACCTACAGGTGTTTCCCTGACAACTTTTTCTGCGATACAGCAGAATGAGACCTTCTCCGGGTGTCATAGATGATTGTTTACCCGGTTACTTCCACTTTTGAACTTTTCTGATAATTTCATATTGGGCATCAGGTTCAGCATCAATACATAAAAGCAGACCGCGCGGATCAACTGCTTCCATAAAAGCATCCAGTTCGGAAACCTTTAAGTCTATGACCAGTGATTTTCCTGCCGATTGTATCTTCCTGATCAAAGGTACCCATTGCACGATCGGTTCATCGTCCCCGACTCCCTGAACCCACTGAATCGCTGTTATCCCGGGTTCTGAAAGCAGAAAATCCAAATGGTTGGCAACCCCTTTCCCATCCATATGAAAGATAACGCGGTCCATTCCGGCGATTTCTTCCCTAAGTGAAGGAAGGCAGAATTCTTCAAACTGCTGAGGGGAGATCATGTTTGCAAAATCGGTCTGGGCAATGTGGCATTTCCCCCACGACGGGATACCCATCCAGGAAACCATGGGCAAATTGTTTGCTTCAATCTGCCTGTAATAACTGTCAAAGAGTTTATTAAACGGTTTCATGGAAGCTGATAACAGTTTTTTGACCTGATCCGGTTCAAGGATCAAGTCCAGGCAGAGATTGGCCGGTGACCGCCAGGCTGCAACGGTATCAATGCCGGGGCACCAGCAGGTAACGCCGGTTATGGCGACTCCTGAACATTTTTCCAGAGCCAAATCTGTCATTTCCCTTATCTTTTGAAGGTAAATGTTCCCCGAGTCAAATTCTGGTAAATTTGAATCCGAAACTTCTGATATATCCCTGACGATCGGATGACTCCAGGACGTCGTTTCGTCATAATCGAGTTCGCAGCCAAAAAATGCCGCATAAATATCAGGGCCAAGGTTCGGCCAATATACCGGAAATGTTTCTGCCAGATAAATTCCGCTCTCGGTTTCTTTTAAGAAGGCATCCACCTGGTATTCTGCATCCATCCATTTGTCTTTCAATGTCCTCCATTGAGAAGTTTCAATGAAGTGCTCCTTCGCTGAATCATATTGGGCATTATGCCTGCTAAACCGGATGGGTGCCCGGTCGATGATATCGCCTTTAAACCAGGCATCAATCCTTCTCATGGCTGATTCAGAATCAGGCTTTGTTTTTAAATCCATGATTCTTATTCTTTTGTGGTAAGCCTGATCATGGCACACCCGTTCTTCAAGGGTACATCGATCAGGAGAACACCATCTTTGAACCTGGATTCCAATGTATGTGATCTTTTCTCACCGGGATAATCCGCGCTACACGTCATGTGATCAAGCCCCGGAATGTTCTTAACCCTGACTCTGGTCCCTGATGCTTTTCCGCCAAAAGTCACCGGCAGCGCGTACCCGTCAAAAACCTGAAACAGGTTAACGAGAATGCTGGGGTTTTCCGATTCCACGCAATGGGATTCCAGTACCCACTTTTTACCACGGATTGCTTTTAACAGAGGCCCGTAATCCAGGTAGCTCTGATCGGTTTC
Organism: Prolixibacteraceae bacterium; assembly: GCA_034003625.1. GTDB lineage: Bacteria > Bacteroidota > Bacteroidia > Bacteroidales > Prolixibacteraceae > GWE2-42-39. The sequence goes on from JAVEYG010000001.1 coordinate 228,483, forward strand.
AGGGTCGGGAAGTATGGTATGGTCATTGCCGGGCAGTGGCGCTGTAGGATATGCCCCCATGATCAAATGTCTTTGAAAGAAAGCATCCGGATCAATGTCAGGCGTATTCTGTACCCTGAATCCATCTCCAGGCGTCCATGCAATCAACGGCTTGCGAAGCGAAAGAAAAGCAGAAGCATTCAGATTGGCTCCATTCGTCCCAAACTCATCATAAATGCCATCCAGGTACCTGGTTACTTCCAGGCGATAGGCGGTGACCGGGTTTGCAAAAATCACCTGTCCGCGCTCATGAATAATCTGATGTAATGTATCCATTAAACTGAGCCACGACAAGCGGACCAAACGCCCGATACTTCCATGGTACAATCCCGCCTGATCATCTTCCTTATAGTTTACTTGGGTTAGCCAGTCAAGCCGGTCGATGCATATCCCGGAATAATCAGGCAGGCGCTCAACCTGTTTTTTTGCCTGGTCAAGAAGATGCTCCTTGTAATTCGCCCCCCCGCAATCCGTCACAATAGCCCCTCCCCAGTTGGAGTAGATATGTTTTCCTTCCTGATCCGGCAAGATGCCATCCCTGATCATTCGATAGGCAAAGCTGGTGCAGTCCTTCCATAACTCGTCTTCAGTCAGGCTGTTATCAACGTGTTCAATACCTTTCATGGCCAGCCCAAATTCCGTGGTGGTAAAATAGTTCAGAACATGAAAACCTGCCTGCTTCATACGATGTGCGTAATCGTTCATTCTGCGAAAGGTCATATAGGTTTCCTGACCGGGTATCGGGTTCCCTCCGGCATCGACATCCGAGCAGCGCCAAGGATCTTCATCATTTTTAACAGGTGGAAGGCTCATGCCCAGGTAAGGCCAGTCAAAACGTGCACGCCAGTTGAAACTAAACGCCATCTGCTTCATCTTTTCAACATCCGGAACTTCCTCTGAAGCGGAATAGGCTCCGCACCCGGCAATAGAATCAGCCCTGGCATTGAGAGGATCAAAAAATTCAGGATATCGTTCTGTTATCCATTTTAATCCTCCTCTCCAGTCTGCCTGATGAGGGACAATATCCTGTGAAAACCGGATTGTTTTACCCCCTTCAAAACGATGGGAACTGCGGATCATTTTCACCCCGGCCGACGTACCCGACACATACGTTTCCAAAAGCACATCCAATAACGGATCTTCGGGCGAGAGCACAAGACTCAATCCCAGATCATTGACTGAATCCATTACGGAAGCCATCGGGAGCGAAACAAACTCGTCCGGATTTTCAATTCCGGTACTTCCATAAGTATATTGTTTGTTTGCAAAATGCTTAAAACTGAAGGGATGTCCCCATTTCCCGCCAGGGACGACCTTTCCTGTCGAAGGGATCCAATACCGGTAAGCATCCTGATGGTCAATCCTGATCGATAAACTGACGGGCGCTGTCCACAATTCTTCGACCCCGGGCTCAGGTTCGATCATAATCTCCCAGCGAATGCTGTTTTTCGTGGGAATGAAATTTTCTGTAACGGTACATTCTTTTTGCCGGGGGCCCGAAACTTTGCTGATGAAGGAATACCCTTTCCCTGCCAGACGCTTGACTATAACTCCCCCTTCGCGACTGAACCCATCCAGTTGTATTCCCGCATAGGACAGCGGAAAAACCGTTCTATGCTTATCGACCAGGCATTCGGCAATGTGGCCGGACTCATCCAGCCGGATCGTTATTCCGGGTGCCTCGATGCTGTATTTTGTATGAAGTTCCTGGGGAGTTACCTCAAAGCCGGAGGGTTCCGGTCCCTGTTCGAAAGCCAGATCACCGATTTGCGCATAAATCCTCAGTTGCCCGATGCACAGGAACAACACGAATTGTGAAAGTCTTATTAATCGTTTCATTGCCATGTGTTTTTTCCCGGAAGCTGCTACAGCAGGTTGCTTAATGCCAGAACTCAGCCTACACCAGGTTATCCTCCATGCAACAGAGCGGATAATCAGGAAAGGTCTTTTTAATAAACCGGTGACATTCCTCATCCTGTTTCATCCGGTAATACGGATCCGGGTAATATTTCCGGTTAAAGGCGAATCCGCCCTGTTTATGCAGCCATCCTTTCGATACGATGGCCTGAACTTTTATCATTTCTTGTCAGTTCACTAAATGGCAAAGCTGGGTTTGCGTTTATCCCAGGCGCCTTTCGTGAAATCGGGGAACGGAACCGGCCTGTTTTTCTCAATAGAGATTCCCGAAAGCTCAACGATGGCGCTCATGACCACTGAGTCATACACGTCGATGGGAGTGAGGCCTTTTATGCGCACCGCGTTTACAAACTGTTTCAGCATGACGAAATCCACGCCGCCATGGCTCATCCCCTGCGTACCTTCCTGCCACCATTTGTGAAGGTATTTTTCTTCATGTGGTTTCCAGGGTTCCCATTGATGGTATTCAGGAGATTTACCGGTCAGATAGACGGAACTCTTTTCTTCATCATAAACGCCCAGTGTCCCCTGGAGCATCCAGCGGTTGGAATAGGGACGGGGAAGCTGCATGTCGTAGTTGACGACAATAGTTTTTCCCTTGTTTGTCCGGAGGAGTGATGTCACGATGTCACCCTGTTTGTAATTTAGCCTTGCATTCGGATGATCCTTCCCAAATTTCCTCTCCAGGTACGTATTGATCCCTTTGGATGCAGAAGCTGTCGAATAGATTTCGGTTATGACGTCCCCGCAATTAATATCCAGCCAGCTCAGCACCGGTCCCACACTGTGCGTGGGGTACTGATCGCGGTTATATTCCAGAAGGTATCGCGCGGGCCATTTCTGTTCCCCTGTCTTGCTGTCGAAAAACCAGTGGTCGATGCAATCGTGCGAATGAGCACAATGCGAATGAACGACTTCGCCAAAAAGGCCGGCCCTGATCATGTTCAGCACAGCCAGGTTGTCGCGACGGAAGCTCCAGTTCTCGAGCATCATACAGGGGATACCCGTTTTTTCAGACGTTTCCACCAATTGCCAGCAATGATCTGCTGTCAGGGCCGCGGGAACTTCGATGCCTGGATAAATGCCCCGTTCCATGGCATAAAGGGCAATCGGAGCATGCGAATCCCAGTAGGTGGCAATGATCACCGCGTCCAGGTTTTCGACTTCGAGCATCTCCCTGTAGGTAGTTTCGTTTCTACAGTAGATCCTGGGTTGCTGATCTTTGATTTCTTTGCAAACAGATACAGCGTTTTCAGCCTTTTCTTTAAAAAGGTCACACACGGCTGTGATTTCCACATCATTGATTTTCAGGAGTTCTCTCATCAATGTGGTGCCGCGCGCACCTGTTCCGATAACGCCAACTTTCACAGGATCAGCCTGTTCTCCAAAAGACCTGTCATTTGCCATCAACGGGCGCGTTATTCCCATCGCCACGGAGGCGGCGATGCTGTTTTTTACAAATTCTCTTCGGGATATCTCCTGTTTCATTTTTTCATCCTATTGGTTCATGTCTATGCCAAAAAACAAGCGGAAAGAATTTACCGGTACTCAAAATCTATCGTTTGCTCAGCTTCACCATAACAACACCCTGCGGGGGAACCTCAGCGCTGAACTCCCCGTTAAAAACGCCAATATCCTTTTGCCGCCACAGGTTACGAACCACATGTTTCCCTTCTATTTGCAGTTGATCCCACCTGACGGTCATGTCTGAAGGGTTTTTCCCCCGGTTGAATAAGCCGACCGCTTTCGAACCGTCGTACAGGTTCTTAACCATTAAGAACAGACTGTCGGTTTGCTGCATCACCAGGCCGCATTCGCCCAACGGATCCTGGTCGATGTCGATTACTTCGGGATTGCACAAAACATTCAGGGTAAATTCGTCCAGCTTCGACATGTCGCCGCTGTAAATCAAGGGTGAAGCCATCAGGCACCACAGCGACATATAGGCGTACTGCATATTGGCAGGCATTTTCGTTGGCTCGGGGAGACCTGCCGACGCCGCGCTGCCAATCCAGCCGATCTGGATGTAATCGGGGTCGTTCCATGCGCCGGGTTTTGAGTATTCCCGGTGTTTGCTGTTGCGAAGCGCCACGTCGAAAATCCGGTCGAGTTCAAATCCCAGGTCGCCGCCGGTACGCCAGCAATGGCCTCCCACTTCTTCACCCCATTCCCAAACGTTTGCCCAGCCGTACTGGCAAAGGTTCAGAACAATATCCCGATTCTGCCGCTTTAAAATTTCGCCCATCAGCCGGTAAGGATACTGGTGTGCTTCCAGTGTCTTGGCTTCCAGGCAACAGGACTTCAAATCCTTATCGTCGGGCTTTCCCCCTAAAGCGATATGCCCGTAGCTGCACCAGTCGTACTTCAGAAAGTCAAAACCCCATTCCGCGAACCGGCGGGCATCCTGTTCCTCGTGCCCGTAGGTCCCCGCGTACGCGCCACAGGTGAGCGGGCCGGGAGAGGTGTAAAGACCGGCTTTCAATCCTTTCCCGTGGATGTAACCGGTAAGCGCTTTCATATCCGGGAAGTTGCTGTTTGGCAAAATATTCCCGTCTTCATCCCTTAACCGGCCTACGCGTGTGGAGTCGCTGTTTTGAGAGGAATTCATCCAGCAATCGTCAATATTCACGTACTGGTAGCCCACGTCGGCCATCCCCATGTCGATCATCACATCGGCAGCTTCCCGGATCGTTTTATCGGTCACCCGGTTATAGTGGGCATACCAGTGGTTCCAGCCCATTGGAGGCGTCAGCGCGAGCTTATCGCCCGCCACGATTTTGAGTTTTCTTTCGTCTCTGCCTTTCGAATTGGAGGCGCGGATCAGCAAATCATATTCTCCTTTTGCAGGAGCAGTTCCTGTGATAATGCCTGTCGAAGGGTCAAGATTCAGTTCAGGCGGCAATCCTTTTACCGAAAAGCGGACGGGACGTTCTCCCTGGCAGGGAATCCGGTACAGGAACGGATGCCCGGGACGGCATCCGTAGACCAGCGGACCGTTGATCCGCGGCTGAGGTTTCGGAGCCGGCGTATAAATCTCATATTCACGATTGACGATGCTGTCATTACAGCCTTCAGTCCTGCCGGTTTCCGCGCGTGACCCCTTGTTCAGGCAGTTAACAGAACTCATGGATACCAGACCAGCCAGTAAAATAAACAGGTATTTCATCATAATTTAATTTTGATTTTAATTTGAATGAAGGAACCGCATATGATTGTAAATGCAGGCTCCATTTTTTATTGAAATTTGGTTTAATTCTTAAATCTTTTAAAAACAGGCATGTCATTGCGCTTTTTCTCTCGTTTTAGAATTTGACGGTCCACTGTATGGAGCTGTTTTTGGGTGAATCGATGTTGAGTTCAACCAGTCCGGCTTTTTCGTCAATGGTTTTCATACTGCACTTTGCCCCTGTCGCTTTGCAGGAGTTCACCTTATAGCCATTGGTCGCGATGACCACCTTGTATGTTTCGTTTTCAACAACCTCTGAAGTCCCGCTCAGTGTTCTTTTCGATGCATCCCAGGCGCATGTTTTCAGATCGATCATCCCCTGCATCACATGCCGGTTGGTCGACAGGAACTGCGGGTCATTCTCTTTCGCGTGCACCGACATCATCCTGGCCTCTCCCGGACGGAGCTGCTGTTCCAGTTTATCTCTGCCTGAAAAGGTCCCGACCAGCCGGTCATTCCAGAAATCATATACATAATAGCTTCCGGAGGGGTTTAGTCCCATGCCTCCCTCGTTTAGGCTCTTACTCAGTTCTATGCCAATGGTTTCCGGAGCCGAAGTATCGAAGTTATAAAACGTCAATTGATGCCAGTCGGGGTTAACTTCAAAATCGTACACCCTTGGATGCTTTGCGCTTCCGGTAAAGGCGTCCAGAGGTCTCGCGCTTTTAGGAACCGTGTGAAAAGGAACGATCCTGCTCAGATCGTGCATTTCTTCGCCGGTCAACCGGTAAAAGCTGCGGGGAAGCAAGAATCTGCCGCTGGCCACGTAGCACATCGTGAGCATGGCACGACGGCCGTCGGCATTGGCCGGAACAGGCTTCTTGATGTCTTTCGAATCCATGTCGTAATTGATGACCACGCGGTTCTTGTACCAGCGCAGGCCGCAGCGACTGGTCATTTCCGGGTCAAAGTAGGTAGCGTCTCCCCACACGCGCTGCGACTCGATCACTCCGAGAGCGATGTCCGAATCGCGCGAGATATTCCGTTGGATCACAGCGCCTTTGTCCAGGCCCTCATCGGCCAGTTTGAACATGTTCCGGTATGCCCATGCTGTCGTCGCGTATTTATCTTCAAAGCCACCCTCAAAGGCCCAGGCTGTCCCTTCCGGGTAATCAAAAAAGATCCCTTTTATGCCCGCCTCTTTCAGGTTGGCATAGACCTTACGCATGTGTTCAATGAAGCCCGGGTCGGTAAAATCATAACTCCATAACTCTTTGTCGCTCCACCCGAATTGTGGGGCATATACCGTGTTTCCTTCCGGGTAAGTCAGTTCCTGGTAAAAACGTTGGTGTCCTGTGACTACCCGGTAGGGGTCGTTGAACAGCATCCAGTCGGGGTGTAGTTTGACAAAATCCTCGGAGCGACGGCCCGACTGCATGTAGGTAATCGGGTAACCGCCCAGATCAATTACCGCCTTGCTCCAGCTTTTGGTGGTCAGGTAGGGTGCAATGTAGTTGGGCCCGTCGGCAGAATTCAGGTCGCCCCACATGGCCCAGTGTTCATCGTCCCACCATCCCTGCTGGTTGTTTGGTCCGTAAGCGTCGGGCGTCAAACGGATGGCAACTTTGCCATATTTGGTGATGCCGCTCTTGATGGCATTCTCCATTTCTTCCACCGCCCCTTTTGAATCGTTGAATTTACGCCTGTCTTTGTCAGGGTCATGATAGCTCGCCCACCACAGGCATTCGGTCGGGAAATCGTAATCATTCAGGTCGATCTGCTGGGCCTTTTTCAGCGTCCAGGCATATTTTTCCAAGGCTTCAAACGGGTTCTTGTTGATGAAGCAGAGGTAAAACTTCTCGTTGAGCCGGTAAGTCTGTCCTGCATCGATCAGTTTGCCTACCGGGTCTTCACTGAATAACTTCAAATGAAGCGACTGGTCGGTGCGGGTCACCTGGACAAACTTCTCAAACTCATGATAGGTAATTCCTCCGGCCACCAGTATTTCCGGCTGTTTTAAATCGCCGAATTTAACCAGCAGGTTGTTAAACGAACGCAAATCGGCGCTGCCGGTCACCCGGGTCGGATTACCCCCGCCGTTGCCATCCAGCACCTGGTAATTCACCCGGTTATCTTTCCCGGGATAAACCTGTTTGCTTGCCAACGGATGAAATCCCATCAGCCGGTAAGGCCTGTCCGTGTCGTTCACAATTCCCATGTTAAACACGATGAATTCCTGGTTGTCGTACAGGGTGGCCTGCCACAAAATATCGGCGTAATTGTCAAAGCTAACCCTGACGACCAGGCTCTTTCCTGTTCCCAGTTCATCCTTCACCTCCTCAGCCGTCCAGGTTCGCTTTTGGCATTCGTCTTTCGACTGCAGTCCGCCGGCCTGAAAATAAGCCTGGCTGACGATTCTTTCGCCCTCGTTGTCTCTAAGCGAAAACAGTCCGCTTGACAGATCAAAATCCAGCGATACCAGGTTATTCTGCAATTGCACCTGGTGATCCTGCTCTCTGACCTGAACGTTTTGCGCCCGGGCGCAGGCAAAACTCATCATCAATGAAGCGATGACCAAAAAAGCCCGGCAACGTATCTGTCTGTTTATTAAGTCGGTTTTCATAATCATTAATTGTTTAAGATTGCTACTCAAACCCAATAACCGCGGCGCCGGTTCTCAGACCGGGCGAAACGGCGGTGACTTCAGCTTTTCCTTTTTTTCCGTCCGATTCGATGATGATCTGGCAATACCCGTTAAATGCCCGCATCACGTTGCTTTTTTCGCTCTCGTGTCTCATCGGGTCGCCGTTGCTCACTCCTAATATCCTGGCGTTGCCGCTGATTTTGAAGGAAACATCGTTACAGGCCCATAAAACCGGGTTATTGTTGTCATCTACGATGGCAACATCGATCACCACGGCATCTCTCCCATCGGCTTTCGCGGTTGTGCGGTCAGCGATCAGTTTCAATGCGACAGGGTTGCCGGCGGGCTTTACAAGGTCCTTTTCCGCAATTTTTCCATCTGTGTAACCAACTGCCCGGAGCGTTTCGGGCATATAGTCCACCCCGGTCCATTCGAGATGACCATACCTGGGCATGCTCTTTTTCCCGAGACTTTTGTCGCCCCTGAACAGTTCCACTTCATCGCAGTTTGAATAAACGTAGATATTCAGCTTCTCGCCGGGCTTATGTTTCAGCGTCCAGTTCCTGGAAGCATGCACTACCGGTTCATCGCTCCACCAGGACTTATAATACCAGGCGTTATCCTTGGGTTGCCCGGTCAGGTCAAGGATGCCAAACTGAGAAACCGTGGCAGGCCAATAAAACGGGTTTGGCTCGCCGTGATAGTCAAAACCCGTCCAGATAAAGATGCCGCACATCCAGGGGCTTTCAAATGTCAGCTTCATCTCCTTTTCGGCAGCTTTTGACAGGTTCCTGATCCATTCCTGGCCCGATACTTCGGATACCTGGCACCGGTCGGGATTGTCTTCATAGCAGGCGCGGGTACGCAGGCAGGAACTGGCCTCGGTGGCAACTACCGGCTTAGCAGGCCTTTTTTCATGGTATTCCAGCCACCCGCTGTCGCCATAGTTGAAGCCCATCACTTCAATCTCGTCCGAGGTGTTGATGATCACATCGACCGGTCTCTCCTTTTGCACCATCCACCCCCAGAGCTTCATGCCCATGGTGACCGGCCTGGTAGGGTCCAGCTTCTTTACCGTTTCCCGCATGGTGCGGACAATCATGGCGCCCTGTTTGGTTTCCTCGACACGTTCCTCCTCATTGCCGAGCGACCACAACACGACGCTCGGGTGATTTCTTCCCATCTTAATCATCCGTTCAAGCTGCGACAGGTCTTCATTCGAGCTGCTGGCCATCCTGTTCTCACACATGACCAGCATGCCGAGCCTGTCGCATATCTCCAGGATTTCAGGGGCAGGGGGGTGATGCGAGGTCCGGTAGGCATTGACGCCAAATTCCTTCAGTTTTCTGATTTTGTATTCCATAATGCTGTTCGGAACAGCCACACCAACCCCGGCATAATCCTGATGGACGCACGCGCCCTTCATTTTTACCGGCCTGCCGTTAAGAAGGAAACCGTTATCGACCGTGTATTCGATTTTCCGGATGCCGAAAGTCACTTCATCCGTATCAACGACTTTACCATCAACCCATACAGACACGTTGGCCGTGTAAAGATCAGGGGTTTGGAGCGACCACAGCCGGGCGTGATTTATCGCTATCTCCCGGGTGAGTGTCTTCTTATCCCAGTTGCCGATATCCGCGGTGTTTTCCGAGCGCCCCACGATGTTTCCGTCGGGGTCCGTAATTTTCGTGATGAGCTTTACCGATTTGGCTTCGCCATAACGGTTGACCAGGTCGGTTGCCACGGAAACCTTTGCCGATTTCTTTTCAGGGTTAACGTCGGAAGAAACGAATATTCCCCAAGGCTGAATATGCAAGGCATCGGTTTTGATCATCCAGACATGGCGGTAGATGCCGGCGCCTTCGTAAAACCATCCTTCCGGTTCCCGCGCGTCAACTTTGACCGCCAGAACGTTCTCTCCGCCGTATTCGATGAAGTCTGTCACATCAAAATAAAATGGTGCATACCCGCTAAGGTTATCCCCCACGAAAAAATCGTTGAGGAAAACGCGGCAATCGCGGAATACTCCGTCGAACTGAAGGTAAATTCTTTTCCCTTTGTCCTCCTGGCCTACTTTGAACCTTTTCCGGTACCAGGCAACGTCGCCCGGAAGGAAGCCCCTGTTGGTGGGAAGCTCACCGATAGACCACATTTCCGGTACTCCGTGATCGACCCCGACACCATGAGATGGCACAAGATGTCCCTCTATGGCAAAATCGTGCGGGAGGTCTACATCCCTCCAGTTCTTATCATCCAACCTCGAACGGGCGCCGCTTTGATTGCAGGTGCCGGTTTTCAGCCAGCCCCAGTAGATCTGGTCGCCCAGCGAAATATCCCCCTTATGAAATTTCCAACCATCGTCAAACAATATCTTGCGGTTACCGGGCAACGTGGCATCATCAGGCGATGTTTTGTTTTCCCCGGCAAATGAAAATCCGCTGAACCCAAGCAAAGCTATCAGCGCGAAGAACATGACAAACACGACATTACTCATGGTTTTTATCCATGGTTCATTTTCCCGCACAAAAACCAGAGCGGAATGAAACTTTTTGGCGCCGTCAGCGCCCGGCTTTTTGCATTCTATTCTCATAACATTGGTATTTTTACTGGTTAAATAGTCCGTTAAAGGGCATTGTCAAGCAACCCTCAGTTGCCCTGACCCGCCATGATTTCTTTTCCGACCGCCTGTAAGAGACGATCCAGGTTATTCCACCTGTTCACGTTATCGGGCGCCAGCAGTTGATCCAGCCCTATGTTTCCCAGAGGTTCAATTTCTTTCGGAATTGTATAATAGGTGTAGCACGCGAGCCCGCCGGGGTTCTTTTCGATTTTCAGCCGCCGGTAGAGGCTATTCACGTGCTCGATGGAATAGGCCTCATCCGTTTTCCCCAAATAACTCATCGTGCACGGCACAAACCAGATCTTAAAATCGTCACGTCCCATTCTCCTTTTCATGTCAGCAGTCAATGTATTAAAGGCCTGCTTTTCCGTTTGGGCATCGGCATAATAATCATAAGCAACATCGGTGAGATATTTGCCGATCTCCTGGTCAAGCTCCACAACCGGCCATTCCGGTTTCCACAACTGAGGTGATATTTCAGCGACCGAGAAGCAAACGAAGATTCCTTTCCCCGTGTAAGTCTCCCGAAAATATTTAGTTACCATCATGAAGCTTTCCTTGTCAATCTTCCAGAGGAACGGCTCGTCAAAATATATTCCTCTTACGCTTCCCATAAGACCTTCTTCTTCAATTTTATCCATAATCGTGCTGATGTTCTTCTTCCAGTCGGGGTTGAGGACAGTGTGGGTCCCGTAAAAGGTGTAAAAGCTTCCGGCAACGTTCAACCATGCCGTTTTTTTGTTTTTATCAATTTCCCGGAGCCCGGCAAGAATAACATCCATCGTATGGTGACTTCCCACCACAAAGAATGTGTTGCAATAGTCGGATTTTACAATTTCTCTAAAAGGTGCCTCATTAACGCTGATATCGAGCCCGTAAAAAGCGAAACCAACGCCTTCGAGCCTGCTCCCCGCGCCTGGAACGGGCTCATCATTTTCGTGCTTTTCATTTGAACAGGCCGCCATGCAAAACATAAGCAGCAAGGCCGGCAATAACTTCATTTTCATTATAATACGATTTTTAGGTTTTTCATCGCGCATCTCCGGTTGTCCGGGAAATTTCGTAAACTCGTCCTTTCCGTGGAAGATCGAGAATTGCGACCCCATTTTTTACCTTTAACTCTGATGTGGACACGAGCGTCATCTTGTCGGAATATATTTTAACTTTTGCATTCCCTGGAATGATGTCGGTGAGTCGAACTGAATCTTCAGCCTGATTCAGCATGATCAGTCTGATCTTCTCCGGGGAATCATATTTAATGACAAAATTTGACGCCGTCTTAGCAAAGCCAAAATCTTCCGGCTCGCCTCCCGGGTCAACATAGAGGTATTCAGGCGATTTCACATACGTTTTCCGTCTTCCGTTTTCGAAGGTAGACCAGGTCAGAAAATCACTTCCCTGGCGGGCAACCCACGAATTTTTCCCAAGCCTGAATTTCTGTTCGCCTGAGGTTACTTCCCACTCCACGGACGTATCGCCGTTGACATATATTTCAAGACCATTCACGTAACAGACGTACAATCTGAGGTTTTTGAGATGATCTCCGGTTATGGCCTCGTTAATGTCGACGAGCCTTCCGTCCATTGTGCCATACAGTATCTGATCCGCCTCCACCCCCACGTACCTCGATTGCAGTTGCTCAAGTATATGGTAGTATTGGCTGGCCCATATTCCGGATGGGTCTGTGGGCAGGAAACCGGAGTGCCCGTACGCGATGGTATAGGCCAGGCCTTTATACCTGTCGCCGTCGAGGGTTTCGCCGTAGCCTAATGCCACATCCGACTGAAGCGGGTGCATTTTTCTCAGGTCGAAATTGACCAGCAGGGGCTGTTTCCCGATTTTTACGGTACCATTGCGGATTTGTCCGTAGCTTCCGTCGAGAAGTCCGGCATACATCCAGTGCACGCCCCCTTCGCTGATCACCGGACCGTTAAAAACTTCCTGGTCATCGCGTAAAAGCTTCCCGTAGGAGTAGAATGTCGTTTTAAACATCCCCGATCCGGGTATACCGGCCTGATAATCTACATAAAACCACGGGGGAACGGCCGTGTGGACATCGTTATAATCGGTGTTGAATCCATACTTTACGACCTGCTTGCGGCTGTAATATGCCTGCATGTCTACCGCCTTGCGCGGTTTTATGTTGTAACACGGGGCCCAGGCGTTCTGAAATCTCCGGTCGCTTAACCTGGTGGCGAATTTGTTTTTCCAGGCTTCACCCACCGGGCTGTAATCGGTATAATTGTTATAGGGACCGACATAATAGCCAAGCTCTTTACCCGTTTTCACCCAGTTCATGATGGCCTGTTCGCCACCGGGCATGTCCGGCGGCGCCTGATCAGTCATCGTGTATTCTTCAGGCCCCTGTCCGGTTTTGGACAATGAAGCGCCTGACCAGATATCTTCGTGCAGTGTGATAGCCGCGTGATCAATACCGAGGAACTTAAATCTTTTCATGGTCGCGGTGTGTTTGTCCATACGATCGGTGCTTCTGCTGCCCCAGTGCGTATGCATGTATTTCTTCAGCACGTCAAGGTTCCTTGCCTTAGGGTTGGGTATACTCGGCAAGATTTCTTCAAAGTCGGAGGAAACCGTTATAAAAATCCGCTCCCGGACAGGATTGTATGACCCATCGGTCAAGGGCTTATAGATGGCTCCGCCGTTTATCCTGAGGGCGCTGTTGTCGTTCTTCTCAGGATCGACCGGCGAACCGTAAAGCTCGCTCGCATTTGAGACATACCAGTCGAAAAATTCGCTCACGAAGATACTGTCGTTATACCCGACATAGACATAACCGCCATTATCGCCCATGGAGATATAGGGTACGATGATCATTTTGCCTCGGTTCAGGCCTTGTACCGTTCCAACGTCCATTTTCGTGACCACCGCGTTTTCAGACTCCAGATCCACAACCAGGGATTTGCCTTTTATCATCACTTTTATCCCATATTCAACCGATACATCATCTTTTGATGCCTTCCACCTTGTATCAACCGCGTCGTCGTGGATCTCTGCAGATAAAAGCTGAATATCGATCGCGCTCTGATCATATTCTTTCCCGTTGAAAAAGAACCTCATATCCGAACCGTCGGCGATTCCGAAGCTTTGATCATTGGCAGTCACCTCAATATCGGCCAGACCGCCTGACCTGGGAATATAAGAGTAGACGATCGCGTCGCTCCCGCCGGAAGATTTGAGGAGGTAAATTTTCCCGGAAGATTTTTTTCCACCGTTTTTTTCTTGAACCGTGTTCACGCATTCTGTTTTTATCGCAGGCAAAATCGTTAACGGGGTTGTCGGAAATCCAGGGTTATCAAGATTAGTCTTAAATTCAGGCAATTCCATGTTATCATCATAAAAATTCATGGAATCGAACGTGAGCGTGTATCGCTGGTTTTTTGGAATGTCTGAAATCGTGAAGCCCTTAAACCGGAGCGGGTAATCAGCTTTTTTATCGTCATTGCCGCCCCCCGTCCAGGTGAAAGATTTTTCATCGAACCTGACATGAAGCAATCCCCAGAATTCCCACAATATTTTTCCGGCCTCGACTTCAAATGTTTCGCCGGTATGGTCTTCAAAAATAACAAATGTGTTCACATGGGGCTTCGGAGGCCACCAGGCAGCAGCCCATGCAAAATAATCGCCGCCGATCCATAAGTCGAAGGAATTATACGGCTTATCGATCGTCACAGGCTCTTTTAGTAACATTTTTACAAATCCGTTACCAGACTGGTCTTCGCTTATCACCGATAGTTCCGTGTATTTGTTCGGGAAAAGGGGCAGCTTGTCCTGAATTACGGCCGATGCTTTGATTCCGTCGCTCTGGGCAAGGATCCATTCATCCCGCTTATCGAATATCACCGACAGTCCGGGATGCCGCTTCCTGTTCTTCATTCCGCGTAACGCCTCATGCTGTGTCTTTACATCGGCCGGCCCTATATTCTTCCTCTTCTCCGCCGTTCCGTCCGGAGCCTGATGCTGCGCTCCGCCTAAAGCGAAAAACGAAAACACCACCAGGACAATCTGACTTACTGTTTTAGCGACCTTCATAAATCTCCCTTTTTTTGTTATTAAAACCTGATTAACCGCTTTTATCGTTCGGTCAATCAGGTTCATCAAAGAAAATAGCGTTGACTGTTGAGTAATGTCCTTTCTTTCTGACGATACTTATCCTGACCGGCCCGGCAAATTGATATTGGACGTATTTACCTTTTTCGAAATTCTTAAGACGATACGGGGTACTTAACAGTCTGCCGGTTTCGCCGTCGAGAAACCGGATCAATTGCTCCCGTCCCCCCTCCTCATCCACAAAATACAGGGAGACCAGGTGACGGTTTTTGTCCGTTGGCTTCAAATCTATCTTAAGCTCTGAAAACGCCCATACCGCGCCAAGCTTCCTGCCTTTCTCTTCCGGGTCTTCCAGATACCTTTTATCGGACGATACTCCGGTATGAGCGGCCACTCCGTTTTGCGTCAGCGATTCGATATAGCCGGGCAACTTATCGAGATCGTCAAGCTGATAGGCCTTTCCGTTATAGTTAATCAGTCTGTATCCGGATGAGCCGTATTTGCCGCGCCAACTGCCCGAGGTTTGGTCATCTTTCCGGACCAAAACAACATCGTCAGGGGCCGGAATTTTCACGCTTGTCACGGAAGGCTCAGATTTATTGCCGGCAGGGTCCTGTGCGATGACGCGGTAAACATATGTTTTACCGAATCCGGCATTGATATCCGTGAATGCGGTATCGTAAACAATGCCTGTCAGGGTGAAGTCTGATGGTTCACCGTCCGCCCCTTCGCCCCTGAAGACCTGATACCTTACTTTCCCGCTGTCATCGGAAGCGGCATCCCACGACAAACGGATCACATCGCTCAGGCCGTCAACATGGGCTGTCAGGTTTTTCACCGGCATTGGCGCAACGAGGTCATGGTCTTTCCCGGAGACGGAGAAAGCGATCTCCCACTTTACATCCGCATTTTCGGGCGATTCGATCGTAAATTCTACCGTTTTGTCAAATTCATTTTTCTGAGCCTTATAGGTTACACCGCCCGCGCCAATTATCCCGGCGCTTTTTATCATCCATTCGCGGTCTTCCGGCAGCTTAATTACCGCTTTGTACGGGTCTTCCGCCACTACTTTGAATATTCCGGAAAGTATCTTCCGGTTGTCATCCCACTGAATGTTTTCCGTGTCGACGGCTCCCTGCAGGATATGCCTGTTCGTGGAAATCAGTTGCGGATGGCCAACGTCCTCGCGGACCGACATCATACGGGTCTCACCTGGGCGGAGATTTTGCTCCAGACGTTCGGCGCCCCTGAATCTTCCCAGGTACATGTCATCCCAGAAATCATACACATAATAGCTCTTATCCGGATCCAGACCCAGCGCCCCAAAAGCAGGGTCGCCTGCCAGACTGACGCCGATTTTAGTTTCGCTGGTATCACTGGTATTGTAAAAAGCTACCTGATGCCACTGCGGACTCACTACAAAGTCATAGACCTGCGGGTGTTCCCTGAGGAAGGCATCAACCGGACGGGCGCTCCGGGGCACGGCGTGCTGGGGATAAAGGCGTGAAAGGTCATGGATGATGTCCCGGCTCAGATCGCCGAAATCGTTGGGCAGAAGCAGACGCCCGCTGACCAGGTACGATATGGTCAGCATCGATCTCCGCTCATCGCGGCTCATTGGAATAAGCAAGTCTTTGCTGTCGGTGTCATAATTGATCACTACCCTGTTCTTATACCAGCGCAGTGCGGCGCGGCTGACTATCCCGGGATTAAAGCCCGAGGCGTCCCACTCGGTCCTCTGGGAATCGACGTACCCCAGCGTCACATCGAGACCCACTTCCACACCCCGTTCATGGACATAGCTGCGCGGCCCGAGACCTTCCTTTGCCAGTTTGAATATATTCCGGTAATGGGAAGCCGTTGTGGCGTATGGATCATCGAAGCCTCCGCGGGTTTTCCAGCCCGTGCCGGGATAATCGAACATCAGGCCTCTCACCCCCCCCTTGTTCAGATTGGCATATACTTCCTGCATGTGGCGGATGAAACCAGAGTCAGTGAAATCATAGCCCACCAAAGGGTTGTAGGACCATTCATTGTAATCGCCCTCAAATGGCTTGTAGTTTCCTGCATTAAAAAGTGTATATTCCGGAAATTTTTCTGCATAACTCTTTGTTACAACGCTTGCCTGGAAATACGTGATGGGTATGCCGCCAAGGCTTGTTACAGCCCCGGCCCATTTTGCCGTGGTTTCATAAGGAGCCTTGTATGTCCCGGCAGCAGACTCGTTCCATTTCTGCCAGTGTTCATCATCCCACCACCCCTGCTGCGTAGCCCAATCATCGGGCACCAGGCGTATCCCAACCGGCGAGTACTTTAAAAATCCGCTGTTCTTAATCCTGGTCATGACCTCAACCGCGCCGGGGGTCGTGTTGACGGGCTTGCCGCTGGTCACTCCCACCCACCACAGGCATACAGTAGGGAAGTTATAAGCGCTCAGACGTACCTTCTGCGCGTCGCGGACGCAAAGAGCATACTGTTCAAGTGCATCGAAAGGATTATCCGTCATGAAATCGATATAAAACCGGTCGTCGGGCAGATATTGCGCACCCGGGTCTATCCGCCTGCCAACGGAGTCAGCCGCGAATAATTCCGGAAGAAGAAAACCATCTTTCGGCGTGATTTTTACATATTTTGCAAAATCATGATACGTAAGCCCTCCCATGACCAGCGAGCGGGTATGGCCAGGCTGTCCGAATGTGGCCAGACCGTTATTCTTACAATCCAGCGTGCCTTTGTGGATGACCTTCGTATCAAATGCGCCACTGTTACCATCGAGCATTCTGAAGTTTTCATTGGTTTTAAATCCTTTAAAAGCTGCTCCTCCCATCAGGGGAAGGATTTTTTTGAGCCGGAAAGGCTGCTCTGTCGTGTTTTTAACACCCGCCGACAACACGATGAATCCCTTGTTTTCGTACAGGGTAAATCCTAGTAACTGAACCGGGCTGCCACCAGCAGAGCTTTTTATCAGTAGCATTTTCCCTTTACCCAACTCGTCGTCGATTGCGACGCTCTCCCAGGTGTGGATAATCCCGGGCATGGTTGTCGTGAGATGATCGAACCGACTGTAAGCATCCTGAATCACCGTGACGTTTTGCCTTTTGTCCACAGCGTCATAAACGCCCTTTTTCAAGTCATATTCCACCTTTACGATCGAATTCCCGATAGAAACCAGTCCGTTTTTTTCGGTAACCGTAACCCCAGCCCCGTCTTTTTCAACGGACAAACCGCCTGTGAGTGATGCAGCCAGCGTGCCGCCACCATTCCCGTTTTTGTACCCGGCTGCCGCATTACAAACCGATGCAAGGTTCAGCAGGATGATCAATACATATTTTCCCATCATGTTCGTTTTATATGGTTTTTTCTTATTTGCTCACTTTAATTTCAAAAAGCTCACCTGAGTAAGGGCCGTCAAGGGTCAGGTCAAACCCGTTTTCCTTTAGTTGTTTCCCGTTTAAGCGGGTTACTGTTTCCCCCTCCATCGATCTCACCTCATACATCTTTCCCGGATCCAGGTAGCTGATCGTGACTTTTCGTGTTGTTTCCGGGGACCCGTGCCTGAAAACCGCGACGATCCCGCCATTCTTCGTGTCGGTGTTAATCCGCTGAAATCCGTCCCAAAGGCCTTCCGCCGGTTCGTCGTATCCCCGCAAATCCTGGCGATAGCTCATGATGTCATAATTGTTTTGCATCGCCTGAAGCCAACTGGCATACCGCCGGTATTTCTTCAGGACGTCTTCCGGTAGTTGCCGCGTATCGCCCAGCATGATAGGCAAAGCGCCTGTCAGCGACTTAAAGTGGTTTTCCCAGCCTTTGTCGTCCATCCGGGGGTTACCGATCACCAGGGCGGTCGAGGGGATGGCGGGGGAGCGCCACCAGGCCATGTTCCGGATGCGCAGGTCATATTTTTCGTCCGGCGCCACAAAGTTCGACAGCCAGTTTCCTTCCGCGTGTTTGAGCATGGCATAATCGATGAGTTGCAGACCGCCCATGGTTTCGAAGGTGCAATCGATAAAAAGGGCGGGAAACTGTCGGTGAAGTTCGTCAAAAAGTTTCCACATGGGTTCGTAGTTGGTGTACAGCGATTCATGATGGTCTTTATGACCCGGGTGACCGGTCGCGTAGCATCCTGATATTGAAGGGTCGAAACGGTAAGGACTGGTCACCACAGAAAAGTCAAGCTTCAGGTATTCCAGTCCATAATCCGAAATGAGTCTCACCAGGACGTCTTTGATGTATTTTTCCCAGCCGGTGCCGAAACAGGCGGTATACATGCCCGGGTGTTCCGTCAGCAGGCAAACAGGCTTCCCGCTCTTATCCTTCACGAACCATTCCGGATGTTGCCCGTAGATTTTGCTGTCGGGAGTGGCAGTGCCTATGCTGACCCATAGTCCCGGTTTCATGCCCAGCGATTTAATGTAATCCATCACAGGCCTGAGGCCGCGCGGGAATTTTGTCTCGTCAATGCCCCAGTCGCCGTAACGGTCCTGCCAGCCATCGTCGATTACGAATTCTTTTACTCCGGCGTCAGCCGCCGCTTTGGCCAGTTCCATGACCAATTGTTCGTTAATCTGGTGGCCAAAAGGATGCCAGGTATTGTAAACGAATGTCGGCTTTTCTTTCAGTTCCGAAAGACGGATACCCATGTGTTTACGGACAAAATCAGGCACAGCCGTATTCAGGATTTCTACCGGGTCTGTACAGTTGTTGTAAACGATGGTGAAAACTTGGGGGGTTTCGAACTCCTCGCCGGGCTTTATCCATTTCCGAAAAGGAAAAACTGCGTTTTTATGGGTCAATCCGCTGGTAATTTCAGGGGCTCCCCAGAATACCGATGTCCGCTTCATCACTCCTGCCGCTTCATTGCCGATCACGATCCCGGCATCCCAGTCCATGTTATGGATCATCAACAGGGCGTCCTGCATGTTCCCTTCGTAAGGACCGATCGCTTTCCGGCGTCCGTAATCGTGGTAAATCCAGCTAAACGTGGTTGCCTCGGGAACGATATTCAGTTTTTCCACGTCAACCGATTCCAGGGCAACTTCTGCCTTGTCCAGGTTTTTTACCACCAGGCTTTTGCGGATAACCGGGAGATCGGGGTAAAGCAGGAATTTAAGCGTAAGCTCCACCTTTCCGTCACCGCTCGTTAAAGTAACCGCGGCTCCGTCGCCCTGAAGCGGGTCGCGGATGGCCTTTACATCAACCAGGTTCCAGAATCCTGTCCCGGAATACGTCACCCCACTGACTTCGAACTGAAAGTCGGCGCTTGAAGGCTGAAAATACCCGAACCCGCCATTTACCGGTTTGTAGGATGTGGTCAGAAAGCTCCCCCCGGAAGCGGGTAAACTGATAGTCCGCTCAACAATCCCGTTGTCAAGGATCACTCGGGTGTCGCTCCAACGGGCAAACGGGGCTGAATTCGCCGAAACTGAAAGGACAAGGCAAAGCCCCGTCATCCATCCTGATAACTTCATCGATGTCTGTTTTTTGAAGATAACACTAAAATATGATGCTTCTTAAAATGCCTGCCATCCGGGGAACGTTCCGCCAGATGGCAGGCAGTAGTAAATTAATCAGATGCACTTATTGAACAATCAATCATCAATAATCAATCATCAATAATCAATAATAATTCCGAAGGCGTTAGTCCGTATCCAGGCTGCCGTACACCGTGATTTCACCCAACTGTGCGAAAAAGACATTACCCTGTGTGGCGACATATTTGAAGTACCGTGCACGCGGAGAAGCAGTCATGGGGAAGACCTGACCCGCGTCAGTGGTTAAATCGAACGGATAAGTCCCCTGATCTTCCCATGTTTTGCCGTCCATGCTCGTCAGGAACTGATGTTCAGTCTGCCCGGAGCTATTACCCTGTCTGCGGAAGCACTCAAACCTGTCGATTGTGATCGGCTGGCCCATATCGATGATAAACCAGTGCGGGTAAGGCGGCTGCGCGGACATCCACTGAGTGACCCAGAACGTGTTGACATCATCGTCAAAGACGTTTTTGACCGGGAAGCCCCATTCGTCGTCCTGGCTGTCGTAAGCGACCACCTTCCACTTTGATTTGCTGATCTTGCTGATCTGGGGCACGGGAATCTCAACCGTTTTTGCCGCTTCATCGCCCACCAGTCCTTTCGCCTTAAGGGTAACCATGTACTTTCCCCGGCCTGGGAACGTATGCACCGGCGACTCTTCGGTCGATTTGCTGCCGTCGCCGAAATCCCATGTGTAGGAAACAGCATAGGAGGAAGTGTTAGTGAAGCTGAGTTCTTTCCAGGTATCCCCTACCTTATAGGAAAAGTCGGGCACGGGCAAAAACATCTTTGTATCGATCACCACCACCGTCGTGCTGAGCGTGTCTTTCCTTTGTTCGCTTGAAATACCGATTCCAACTGCCAGTTTTTTATCGGGCGCCTTCGATCGTAGAAAGTCGATATCGACAGCCAAAACAAAACCAGCGTAATCTTTCCCGTCCCCAATCTCGACCGTTTGGTCGACTGTATACTTGGCGGAGGGCAGAATTTCGGCATCTTCCAGATCGCCTGCCTCTATAAGCCTGGAAACCGTGTCGGTATTCACCGCAATGTCTACCTTAACCGCTCCCTTTTTATCAATACCTCCACGAAAAGCGGCTAAAGGAACATTGAATTTCCTGGTCTCCAGGTCAACCGTGTAGCGGTAAGGCTGTCCCTCCGTCGGCGTGTCGCCGACCCGTTTGGTTATCTTGTCGATCATGTAAATGCCGTCGTCATAAGCGGTCGGCATATAGATCTTTTGTTCCGGGTAATCCGCACTCCTGATGTCGGTCTCAAAGTCATTGCAGGAGGTAAAAATTACCGAAAATACTGCTGTCAGGATGAGTAATTCAGCGCAATTTCTTATTGTCTTTTTCATTTTTTTTCACACTTAATTAGATTCACAAAAAGCAACGGGTATATTTTTCATAAGCCGTAATCGTTATTTCCACAGGGGGTTTTGGACCAAACCACCTGCTATAAAGATCTCGCTTTGAGGTATCGGGTAGAAATACATCTCGGGTGCAAATGCACGGTTCTCCACGGTAATCACCTGATAGTTAAAAGTGCCAATGGCATTTTTAGTCACCTTCACACCACGGAGCGGGGCCCCAAGGATAGCCGGTGCCTGCATCCACCTGCGGGCATCCCAGAGGCGGTGATCTTCAAAGGCCAGTTCAACTTTGCGTTCATTGCGAATCCGTTCCCGCATCTGCGATTGGTTCATCCCGTCGGGCAATGCCGGCATGTTCACGCCGGGCCGCTGGCGCACCAGTTCCACGTATTTTTTAATGTCCGCGTTTCCCGGGTCGTATTCATTCAGGGCTTCCGCGTAATTCAGGTAAATCTCGGCCAGGCGGAATACGATCCAGCTATGGACGCTGGTCTCGCCGGTCACCAGGTTGAGATTTTCGTTGACATACTTTTTCAGATAATAGCCTGTCCGGCTCGTCCGCGCGATTGGCGGCCCGTCCAGTCCTCCTCTCCAACACTGGATAGCGCGACCCTTAAACTGGCTGTTGTTCGTGACCACTGTCATTTGCAGGCGGGGATCACGATTCGCGTACGGGTTCTGAGGGTCATAACCCGAATCCGGGTCGGTGATGGCTTTGCCATTATTCATCTCATAAGCGTCAACCAGGTTTTGGGAAGGCGTAGTCCCGCTTTGCCCGTTGTTAAACCCGACCGACACATTTGCCAGTTCGAAATAATTGCTGGCAAAGCCGCGGACACAGAAGATAACTTCAGGATCGAGAAAACCTGAAGGGCCGAAAAGCCCAGGGTAATCGGGACTCAACGCGTATCCGGCGCCTGCCAGGTCGATCACCTCTTTCGCCGCGTCGGCAGCGGCTTTCCAGCGCGCCTGCCGGTCGCCGGTCAGCGATATCAGTTCCGGGTTGGCGTAACCGCCGGCCCATGCGGGGGTGTTATACAGATCGCTGGCCGCGTACAACAGCACCCTGCTTTTCAGGGCCAGCGCCGCTCCTTTGGTGATCCTACCCAAATCTTCATTGAGATGTTTCTCAGGCAAAACCCTGGCGACCGTGTCGCATTCGTCAGTGATGAATTTGATGCATTCGGCCAGCGAATTTCGCCTGGTTGCGCTAAGATCGTCGTCAATTGATCCGGCGCTGGTCTGAATGGGTATTCCGCCGTAACGTTTCATCAACTCATAATGGAAGAACGCTCTTAAAAAACGGACCTCGTATTTCCACCTTTTGATTTCAGCCTTGTAAAATTTGTAGGTTTCCTCCTTGGTCGGATCGTATTTATAAATATCCAGGTTCACGCTGTCGGCCGATACCAGAAATTGGTTTGCCTTACGGATTCCCCTATAGCAACTTCCCCAACTCCAGTCAGGGTTTGAAAAGGCGTTCCAGGAGCCGATGTTGAACTGGTGAATTGCCGACGTTTCCAGCGTGTGCTCGGCTTCATCGGAAGCGGAAGCCATCATGGCCCCGTCGATCGGGGTAAACCCGACCGGCAGGTTCCCATAAACGGCGGCAACCCGGTTCTTGGTATAATCGTAGCTCTTGGTGACCTGATCAAAGGTTAAATAGGTGGTTATGTCCCTGTCAAGGTAACTCTCGCACCCTGTTAAGAAAAATGTCAGGACCGCGATAACGGCAGATATATAATACTTTTTCATCTGTTTAGTGTTTTTTTATGAAATAAATGAATCAGAACTGAATTTTAGCGCCCAGGCTAACGGTCCTTACCGCCGGGTAGCCCGATAAAGTTTCGGGATCGGCAATATCCACATGATCCAGCGAAAACAGGTTGGTACCGTTTATAAATACCTTAGCGGCGGACAGCCTGACCTTTTCAACAATTGCCTTAGGGAGATCGATGCCTAATTCGGCGCTGCGCAGTTTGACAAAACTCCCGTCACGCAACCAGAAGGTGGAACCCTGAAAATTATTCAGGTTGTCCTGGGCCGACAATCGCGGGTACGTAGCTGATTCGGCCGTTTCGGCCGTCCATCGTCCCAACGCCAGAGAAGGAATTTTCGCTTTGGACTGTAGAGCCTGAAAATCAGGCCCGGACAAGTAAACAGACCGCCTGGCCACTCCCTGTAAAAACAGATCGAGGTAAAGGCTTTTGTATTTTAACCCGGTGTGTAAACCATACGTCAGCTCGGGTAGACCCGAATGCCCAATCGGGTAATAGTCATTCTGATCAATCACATTGTCGCCGTTCTGATCCTTGTACTTGATGTCCCCCGGCTGCACTTGGGCGAATGTCTGTCGCGGGGAATTCTGAATGTCTGCCGGGTCTTTAAAGAAGCCGATCGCCTCGAGGTACCATGGCTGCCAAATACGGCGTCCTGTCGCGTATTGGTATTCGTAACGATGAGCGGTCTCGGGAGTGTATTCGATTTTATTTTTTGCAAACCAGACGTTGGCTTCCGCGAAATATTGAAGGTTCCTGGCCGGATCACTGTGGTAGCCGATTTTCGCTTCGAACCCTTTATTGTTCACCTTACCCACGTTTTGCATCGGGTAGATCACCCCCAGAAACTGGGGTACTGTTTTGTACGGCGCGGCGAGAATATCGTAACGGTCCTGGTTGAACAGGTCCAGTCCGATTTCCAGTCGCTCCAGCAAAACGGCTTCAATCCCGACGTTGATCTCCTTCTTTTTCTCGCACGTCAGGTCCGGATTTGCGATCATCGCCTCGGCATAGCCGCCCACTCCCACGTTGGTCGTTCCGTAAGCATAGCCCGCGTCGCCCTGGTAAAACTGGTCGTACATGAAGCGCTCGGCCCCGAGGAGGTCGTTCCCCACCAGACCGTAAGAAGCCCGCAGTTTCAGAAAACTCAGCAGCTTGTTTCCTTTGAGGAATTCCTCGTTCGATGCGATCCAACCCACCGAAACGGCAGGAAAGAAGTCGAACCTTTTTCCTCTTGCGAAGCCGTTGGCCCCGTTATATGCAAAAGAAACTTCCCCGATGTATTTTTCCCGGTTCGCGTAAGTGAGGCGGCCCCCCAGACCAACATGTTTAAAATTCAAAGTGTTCCCCGGGAGGGTATACGTGTCAAGGTTATACAGCAAGGTCGCGCTTAACCGGTCATCACCAAAATCGCGGTCATAATCCAGCGATGCCTGGAACGTGGTATTGCGCCACAGGTCTTCCTGCCACTCGGTGGCCGCCAGGGAGGTGGGCTCGCCAAATCCTACGTAAGTGGTGTCGCCCGATTCTTCCCGGGATATGGAAAACCGTTTATAACTCCGCGTTTTGGCGGAAGACCCCCGGGAAATGGAGTTAAAGGAGACAGCGGCTGAGGCGCTTAATCCCTTCGCGATCATATCCAGTTGCTCGGTAAACTTCAGTGACGTCTGCGTGCTTTTGGTATTCCGGTCGTAAAATCCGCCTTCGACCATGTTTCCCCACGGATTGGTGTACAAGGCGTTGCCACCGTAGGTTTTATTGGGATTATAAACAGGGAAAGTGTTCGGCGGGATCATCGACATCAGCCAAAACATGCCGCCGGCGTCCCAACCTGCCGGATTTGACTTGTCGACAATAGCCAGCCCCATATTGAAGGCTGCTGAAAACCGTTTTGTAACGTCAATATCTACTTTGGTCCGGATGTTGTATTGGGTATATTTCGAGTTCGTGGTGGTTTCGCTCAGATGCTCCGTTTCCTTGTATAAACCGCCGCGATTCAATATGTTTAACAAAACAAAATAACGGACTTTGCTCTGGCCTCCGCTGAAGCTCAGCGAATACTTGCCAATCGGGGCGTAATCCCTGAGTATTTGATCGTACCAGTCGACATCGGGATGAAAGAAAGGATCGCTCCCGTTCTGATAAGCGTTCAGGTCTTCGTCGGTATACTGGGTTGGCAACCCGTCGTTCGTCAACGCCTCATTGTACAACCTGGCGTAGTCATACGACCCCACAAAATCGGGTAACCGCGACGCGCCCTCGAAACCTTGCTGGATACTGAAATTGACTTTCAACGGGCCTTCCTTTCCCCGTTTTGTCGTGATGAGCAACACGCCGTTCGCGCCTCTCCGGCCGTACATGGCTGTTGCGGCGGCATCTTTTAAAAGCGTCACCGATTCCACCTCTTCGGGTACCAGCTGTTCGAACATACTTTCAAACCCGTCAACGATGATCAACAGGTCCCTCCTGCCGAAGGTTCCCACACCGCGCGAGAACAGCGAGGGCGAGTCTACGCCGGCTTCCTGGCCGCCCTGTAGGACGGTAAGGCCCGGCAGCTGGCCATATAGCGTGTTCGCGAAATTGGAAGCGAAGGATTTGCGCAGTTCTTCCCCGTTTACCGACGAAACAGCGCTGGTGACCATCCACGCAGGCTGCGCCTGATAGGCAATATGTCGGGTTGGCTCCTGATTTTTGACAACGATGGTATCATTTTCGCCTGTCTGCGCGTTTGACAATGTACAAATGCATATAGCGGCGAAAAAGACAGCCAGTAATTTGCTTTTATATGTTATGTGTTTCATTTCTGTATAGGTTAAAGATAAATTTGGAGTTAGTTACCACCCGGGATTTTGAATCAGATATCCCTTATTGACTTCACCGCGGTAAAAGGGAATGTGATACATGGCGGGTTTCCAGGTGCGCACCTCAAACACGTACTGGGTGTAACTGAAGTCCGGGCCCTGCCTGGTAATTTTTATTCCCCGCATATTCCCCTGCATCACCCCTTCCTCTTCGGCGATCCGCCAGCGCATGATGTCCCATAAACGGTGTTCCTCCAGGGCCAGCTCGATCGAACGCTCGTTCCTGATTTTTTTCCTGAAATCCTTTTGGTCCATCCCGGAAGGAAACGGGGGCATCCCGGACCGTTCCCGGACAGGCCTTACGGCCTCACGGGCCTCCTCGGTTCTGCCCATTTCATTCAAGGCTTCAGCATAATTCAGATGCGCTTCGGCAAGCCGGTACAGATTCCATATCATCCATCCCAAGGTTGCCCAGTTCATCCGTTCCGGAACCAACTTACGCTGCCAGTAGCCGGTTTTGCAGCCGAATCTGGGCGGCTGGTTGGCAGGTACCGACCCCTCTCCCTCCCAAAGTTTTAATACAGGAAAATCAGGGCTCCAGTAAGAATTATTATAGCCGATGGTTTGCCCGAAACGGGGGTCCAGTTCGGCATACATCTGGCTCAGGTTGTCGCCCCCGACAGGGTCCCATATCTGAGGGGTACCATCTTTCTTCTCGTATTTTTCCACGAAATTCTGGGTTACCATCGTGCCCGCAGAATTTACATAAAAGTTATTAATTACCAAAAAGCATACGTCCCAAACGCCGCTCATAGTTGGATACTCTGGGTTGCCGGTGATGTTGCTAGGCATAATGATTTCGGCATTACCGGGTGTTTCCCACACATACTTGTAGTTTTTATCTACCCCCTGATCGGTTATTAAGTGGCATCCTGCCGACGGCGCCCAGTCGATGACCGCTTTGGCAGCGTCGGCTGCGGCTTCCCATCGCTTCACGTCGTAATTTCCGTAGCAGATCAGCTCATTGTGTCCCGGCAAATCAATAGGAGGCGTGCTGGTGTTATATAATGGGCTGGCCGCATAGAGCAATGTCCTTGACTTCAACATCAGGGCGGCGCCTTTGGTTGCCCTCCCGGTGTGTTGCGAAGGCCATTTATCCGGCAAAAGCGAGGCCGCGGCGTCGGCGTCCTTCACGATGAAATTGACGGTCTCTTCCACGCTGCTTCGGGGTATTTTCTGGGCCTCGGCATTTGCCGGGTCCGGGATGGAATCGACCAGCGGAACGCCGCCGTACCGTTTGAACATTTCGAAATAGCACAAACCCCTGAGAAATAAGGCCTGTCCTTTTGCCTGATTTTTCCATGCCTGGCTGGCATCGGG
>JAVEYG010000085.1:0-4659 GCA_034003625.1 Prolixibacteraceae bacterium
ATTGCATTGTTCAATTCACGATTTTTCCCTTCAAGAAGTTCATTAAAAGCAAATATGATTTGTTTCCCCCCGACAGCATCGCAGATTTTACAATTTTCTCCTTTTGCCTCTTGAAGTAAGATTAGTGGACTTCCTGGATTTCCAATACTATCAGAACCACTTCCGGCAAAAAAATCATAAATGTATATCCGTTTAATCGAAGGATTGTGAACAAAAACAGGCAACCATTCTCGAAAGCATTCTCTGAATATTTCAAGCTTTAACTTAGTAGCTTCGTCAAAAGGACTCTTGTTGATATTAGTAGCCATGAGGTATAGGTTAAAAATTATATTGGTTTTTCAGGATGTAATGTGCTCATTGTTAATAGTCTATTCTGTCATTCTTGAAGTTCTTACAATACAAAATAGAAGTTAAATGTTGATATAATGGCTATGGTTAAATCATTTGGCATTACCTGTTTTCTCTATCATGAAAAAATCAGATCAATTTAAGATAAATTTTTCAAACTGTAAACTTCCTGCGTCCGCTATTTCTTTCACTTCTCGGAAAGACTCACAGGAAATTGCAGCCTTTTATCTTTTAAATTTCTTGATATTCTCATATCGTGATTTCCAAAAAACTAATACGCAAGAAAAATAAGAATAATTATTTGTTTCCTCTCATATCTGTTTTTGTTTCAGGTGAAGTTCGTCATTCTTTATTTTAGCAAAATTTCTTCAACAAAACCTTTTATATCCATTCCCGAGAAATTTCCGGAAGTCATAATCAGCAGGTTCTTGTTTTGCCACGAACAATTTTTCAGCAATGAGAACAATTCTGCCGCGTCGGTAAATACCTGAAGGCCTGGGTTCCCAAATGCTTTCAAAACTTGCTCTTTGGTAATCGGTTCCAATTTTTTGTGTGCGATAGTTTCGGGGTTAAAAAACACAAACGCCTGGTCGGCTGCGTTCATGCAGCCTTTGTATTGCGGAAGAAATTCTTTTTGCAACGAACTGAACGTGTGAAGTTCCATGCAAGCCACCAGTTCCCGTCCCGAAAATTGTTTTTTTACGGCTTCGGTGGTTGCTTTCAGTTTCGATGGCGAGTGGGCAAAATCATAAAACACGGTGCAACCTTCATTTTCTGCCAGTACCTGTAAACGCCGCGCGGCCCCTTTAAAACTGCCGATGGCGCTGTAAAATTGTTCGTCGGAAATGCCCAGCTCGTTGCAAACCAATTTTGCCCCCGAAATATTTTGCAGGTTGTGGTCGCCAAAAACCGGGATTTCGGTTTTCCGGTTCTCCGTGAGCAGGCAGGTAGCGCCCTTCTCAATACTTGCAGGATGTTCGCGGTAAGGAAGTTTTTTAATTTCCGGAGATAATTGTTCTGCTATTTTACGGATGTTTTCATCGGCTTCGTAATACACCAGCGAACCGCCAGCTTCGATCATTTCAGTAAAAATGCGGAACTGTTCGACGTAGTTTTCAAAAGTCGGAAACACGTTGATATGGTCCCAGGCAATCCCGCTCAACAACGCGATATGCGGATGGTACAAATGAAATTTAGGCCGCCGGTCGATGGGCGACGACAGGTATTCATCGCCTTCAAATACAGCTATTTGTGCTTCATGGCTCAGTGAAACCATCGTGTCGAAGCCTTCCACCTGGGCGCCGACCATGTAGTCGAACTGCACCTTGCTTTCGCGCAGCACGTGCATCACCATCGAAGTGATGGTGGTTTTCCCGTGGCTCCCGCCGATCACTACTCGTTTTTTATCCTTCGTTTGTTCGTACAAATATTCGGGGTACGAATAAATCTTCAATCCCAGTTCCCGGGCTTTTAGCAGTTCCGGGTTATCATCCCGCGCGTGCATCCCCAATATCAGGGCATCAAGTTCTGCAGAAATATGTCCGGGATGCCATCCGGTTGTTTCCGGAAGTAAACCATGTTGGGCAAGCCGGCTCCTTGAGGGTTCAAATATCTCGTCGTCGCTGCCGGTTACCTGGTACCCTTTTTTATGGAGGGCAATGGCCAGGTTGTGCATAGCGCTACCGCCAATAGCTATGAAATGGATACGCATAATTCGTTGAATTGAAAGATAAAAATAATAAAGTTGTTTAAAGCTGACGTAGTAAAGTCACACAAAAAGCCATAAAACTCAAGGCTGCTCAGAGTTTATTATATTTTCGCTTGTCATTCTTTCCTTTCAACGATCTCCTTTTGGCAAATTCAAAGTAGGCCCTTTGGTATTCTTGGGGGATATTTCTGTTTCTTTGAGGAAACCCGGTATTTTAATTGGTTTTGCCGCATTACAATCATTTCTCTTCCAAATCGTTAAAAAATAATTTCAAAAAACAGGTACCGCCATGATTGCCGGATAGATATTCGATTATATTTGTTCCTTCTTTATCACTCATGGACCATGTCTGTAAATATCAGAAATTCAAGGATTAGCGACCTGTCTTTCCTTGAAAAAACGGAGCAGGTTTGTTTTCCTGACTTCCAGCGCAGTTCGCGGCGTTCACTGCGACTTAGTTTGACCAGCCCTGCTCAGCAGGTTTGGATCGCCGAAATACAGACAGAAGGGAAAAGCATTCCTGCCGGAACCATGGTACTGATCCTTTATCAACATACACTTCGTTTGTTTTCGCTGGCTGTACTGCCTGAATTTCAGGGACAGGGGATCGGGGGGCAATTGGTTGCCCACTGTATAGAACAAGCCCAGACAAAAGGTTTCGGAAAAATCTCGCTGGAAGCGCGCATGGCCGATTGCAAATTGGTGGACTGGTACGGGCAACAAGGTTTTATTTCAGCGGAGGAACTGCCCGACTATTACAAAGATGGGGAACATGCTGTGCGGATGTACATGTCCATTCCTCAGATAAAAGAGAAGAAAGCCATTTCCAATATCATTGTGGTGGATAACCCGAAGCAATGGGCGCTCGAAGTCGAAGGCCTGCGTGTCATTTCATCGAAAAAGTACCTGTCGGACCCCGAATTTCAGGAAATACGCAATGTCCGTATTTTTAACCTGTCGAATACCTACCGTTACCAGAGTATTGGTTATTATGTGTCGCTGATGGCTTCGGCACGTGAACACCGGGCCATACCAAACGTCACCACGATCCGTGATTTCCGAAATGTATCCATCATCCGCACCATTGCCAGCGATATTGACGAACTGATGCAAAGTACCCTGAGCAAAATTAACCAGCCCCAGTTCAGTTTTAATATTTATTTCGGACATACCATCGACCCTGCGTTCCGCCATCTGGGACAAAAATTATACAGCCTGTTTGAAACTCCACTTCTTCAGGTAATCTTTAACCGGACCGATCGTTGGGTCCTTCAACGAATGACGCCTCTTAGCCTGGATAAAATCGCTAAAAACGATTTTGAGAAAATGCAGGATTTTGCGAGACATTATTTTTCCAAAAAACGTTTTCATAAGCCACGTTTTCATAATTATAAATACGATCTGGCCATTTTGGTCAATTCCGAAGAAAAGAACCCGCCGTCGAACAAACAGGCGCTGGAGTATTTTCGGGAGGCTGCACGAAAAGTGGGCTTTTACACGGAATTTATCGGTAAAGATGATTACGATCGGTTGAGCGAATTCGACGCCCTGTTCATCCGTGAAACGACCAATGTGAACGACCATACCTATCATTTTTCACGCATGGCGTATGCCGAAGGATTGGTCGTGATTGACGATCCCTGGTCGATACTACGCTGCTCGAACAAAATTTTTCTGAACGAACGCATGAAGCAAAACCGGATTATTACCCCGGTAAGCTGGGTCATCGGGAAAGGCATGTACAAACCTTCGGAATTCAAACATTACAAATATCCGTTGGTATTGAAACAACCAGACAGCGCTTTCTCGCTGGGAGTGACCAAGGTAAACAATGCCGAAGAAATGGAATTGTCGGTAAACCGCCTGCTGAAAAAGTCAGACCTGATCATTGTTCAGGAATTTCTTCCTTCAGAATACGACTGGCGGATTGGCGTGCTTGACGAAAAACCACTTTTTGCCTGCAAATATTACATGGCCGATAATCACTGGCAAATTTACAACTGGGACGGCAAACGCGAAGAAGACCATTCGGGCGATTTTGAAACAGTGCCGGTCAAAGAAGTTCCCGAAAAAGTCGTAAAAACTGCCGTCAAGGCTGCTTCGCTGATGGGTGATGGCCTGTACGGGGTTGATCTGAAAATGATCGGCGATAAAGTATATCTGATAGAAGTAAACGACAATCCAAATATTGATGCCGGGATTGAAGACGTGGTAATGAAAGAAGATTTATATCTCGAAGTAATGCGGTCGTTGTACAAACGGATTGAAATGTCACGAAACCTGTCGCGTTTCATCTCGGTCGAAAAATACTAAAAATGTACAATACGATTATTTTATGTATTCCGACAAACACTTTGGCCTTCGCAGATAAAAGAACCGAGTTTCACAGCAGTTCGGCTTCCAGCAGCAGTTCTTCCATGTCGACCTGTACGTTCAGCGCTTCGTCCTGACTTCTGACGCTCTTTTGTTTTGCGCTTAATTATAATTTTTAAACTTCAGCATATTAGATATTTAGATTGTATAAAAATGTGATTTTACCGCACTAACGCATATTTTTGGGGTATGTTATCGGTGCGAAAAGTAAAAACCAAGTCTGGTTCAAT
>JAVEYG010000019.1:0-89257 GCA_034003625.1 Prolixibacteraceae bacterium
CAAAACCAACATTGTAACAGTTCCACCTCCTAAGCCTATCAAAGTTCTCCGAACATTTTAGAGAAACTCTGAAAGTGGGTTGATGTTTTCTATGAAAACAAGACGGGGTTTACCGAATGCTTACTTTGAAATTTTTCTTTGGTTGGAGCATATCAGGTGAAGAACAAATTACAAATCATTTAAATAGGTTAAAAAATGAAATAAAACTTTTAAAGGAACTTGAAGAAAAAGAAAAAGAACTCCATCAAAATTTAAGTAAAAGTGAGATTTCGAAGGACTCTATTAATACAATTATGGATTTAATTGATAAAGAAGCAAGTAATACGATTAATCTTCATTTTGATAATGTTGAGAAATTGGGTTATGGATTTCTTAGTCACTTATTAGAGACTCAAAAACTCCCTTATTACCAGAATGAATTAGATAAAATAAAGAATAGGAAGAAAAAAATAGCAGAAACGCTAATTAAGCAGGAATGGTTTAAAAGTAAATTCAACACTCATCAAATTAGTCAAGTTTTTAATTTATTAATTGATAAAAGGAGTTGGTCGAATAAGGCAACAACAGTGGGTTTAGCAAAAGAATATGAACTTTTATATGCTTTCACAAGCTCATTAATCCACTTTAGCTCATATAGTGTATTTACTGAATATGAATTAAGAGAAGATGAGAAAATAATGTTTGCAAATTACTTTTATCAATATGTAAATAAAATTTTGGATGAAATTGATTACATGATAAAACCAAAGTATGATTAATTTTATTAGAAAATTGCTGAACAGTGATGAAATGAATGAAACTAATAGTTTTATTAAAAGTTATGAATATTACGAAAAAGAAATGATTTATATTCCAGAGACAGGAGAAGCGGGTGAGGCAGAAAAATCACAAAATGGAAAATACATAATATCTTGGCTTGATGGTGTTGTTCGGGAAGATGGTTTTCATTTAGGAGATAGAAAAAACGGAAATGGGTCAGTGATATTCTTATCTGATGAAATGGAAAAAATATCTTTCGCATCATTTGAAAGACCTAATTATGGGAGAATAGCTAATACTGGAATTTTTTCAATCGTAGACATTTCATTTACTCATCAAAATAATACTGTTTTCGTTATTAATCCATTTGAAAAGAAAGTTATATATAAATTAGAGATAAAGGCAAATGTATTAAATCAATGGTTGTCGGATGATGGAAATTATTGTGCAATACAAGCTTGCAATTCGCATACAGAAGATAAATTTAAATTCTATTTAATTGATTTAAGGTACAATAAAATAGTTTTGAATAAAGAATTATTAAAAGTTGACCTTCATGGATTCCCAGACAATTTAATCTTCCTTTTACCTGATAGATTCTCACTTAAATATAGATATGGAAGATTTGAATTTTTTATCAAAAATGGTGAACTTGTTGATAAAGATTATTTCTATGATATGGAAATAAAATGGTGCAAAGAAAGAATACATGAAAATTCTCCAAATAACTATAAAGCAAAACTTTATCGACAAATTGGTGAAGCATATGAAAATCAATTAAAAATAAATGAAGCGATAAATTATTATAAGCAAGCATTAGAATTTGACCCCCAAATTGGAGTTAGTAAAAAATTAAAACAATTAATGAATATTTCTAAGGATATATAATCACAGTTGAACGTTCAGAGCGGTTTGACTAATTATTGGTGAAGCTAATACAAAGATTTTGGGTGGTGACACATTTTCACCATTTGACACGGAGTTAGCAACAAAAATATAGTCGGAGATGGAAAGCTGGGAGAAAAATATTCGAATCGACATTTTTGTGTCTTGACAAATCTGACTTTACCGTTCGACTGGGACTGAAGTAGCGAAGCGTCTCCGAAACTGAATAAAGACAATGAAAAAAATAAGGAAAAAAGAACAACTAGGCTACAACATCAGCTACCCGTCAAGTGCGGCAGCGGTGGTTTCCGTTGTGCATCTTTCCGCGCAGGCAGTTTCTCGGCTTGACAGGAAATCGTCCGCAGTCCGCCTCTGTTGGTGTCTTTTACGTTCTGCCTCATGCTAACAGAAAAGCGCTTCATGGAAAATTTGGTTTAAAATTTGGTTCTTGTTGCCTAAACAGATAACTTTGTTTCGTAACTGAGAGTTTTATGCGGACAACGTATGTTTATGGAAACGAATTTTGGGACTTTTATTATTCTCAAAGTACGGATACCCAAAACAAAATAGATTGGACAATTGGTTTGGTCAGGTCGTTGAGAATGATTCCGGAGAAATTTTTCAAGCACCTTGACGGGACTGATGGACTTTTTGAGATCAGGGTAAAAGTAGGCAGCGACATTTTTCGAATTTTCTGCTTCTTCGACGAAGGAAATTTGGTCATCCTGCTCAATGGGTTTCAGAAAAAGACCTACAAAACACCGAAAAATGAAATAGAGAAAGCAGAACATTTAAGAAAGAGATATTATGAAGACAAATCAAGAAAATAATCTGGTTTCCTGGGACGATCACCTGGACAAGAAATACGGAAAATTAGGTACTCCAACCAGAGATAAGTACGAAGAAGAATTTGAAAATTTTAAAATTGGAGTACTTATTCAAGAGGCCAGAAAACAACAGAACCTGACACAGGAAGAGTTGGCCTTAAAATGTGGCACAACAAAAAACTACATTTCGAGAATAGAGAACAATGCCAGCGACATTCGACTTTCGACACTCATGAGAATAATTAGGGAGGGTCTTGGCGGACACCTTAAATTAAGCCTTGAAATTTAGGAAAAATAGTGCGAACGCATTCATCAGCATCCGCAAAGTTGATGGAATGGTTTTCGGTGTGTATCTTTTCTCTCTGGCAGTTTATTGGTTTGAC
Organism: Prolixibacteraceae bacterium; assembly: GCA_034003625.1. Classification (GTDB taxonomy): domain Bacteria; phylum Bacteroidota; class Bacteroidia; order Bacteroidales; family Prolixibacteraceae; genus GWE2-42-39. The sequence continues at coordinate 2,855 of JAVEYG010000019.1, forward strand.
AGGGAATCGTCAGTAATCATTTACAGCATATAGCCTTAACCAGTTTTAGTTATAACTAACTCATTTCTATTATGCCAATTGAAGTAAAAAGAACGTTTGATATTCTTGACCGCTACATGGAACTTTTCTCCAGGGAAGATGCTTTGGGAGGCAAGAAAGGCAACGAATGGTACACTTACAGTACCTCTGAATACCGCGAAAAATCACATCAGTTTGCAATGGGCCTGTTGACCCTGGGTCTGGAAAAGAACGATAAGGTGGCCACTGTTACCACCAACCGTCCGGAATGGAATTTTGCCGATATGGGGCTGGCCATGACCGGAGTAATACATGTACCAATTTATCCGACCATTGGAGAAGACGAATACCGCTACATTCTGAAACATGCAGAAACGAAGGTGCTGATTGTCGGCGACAAGAAATTGTACGAAAAACTGAAACCTATTGCCGACGAAATTAAGAGCATCCGGGAAATATATACGTTTGAAGAAGTTGAAGGCGCCAAAAGTTATGAAGAAATATTAAAACTGGGGGAATCGAAAAAAGATGAATTTTCCGGAAAACTTCAGCAGATAAAAGATTCGATTGTGCCCGACGATCTGGCGACCATCATTTATACATCCGGCACGACCGGGGTTCCCAAAGGCGTGATGCTGACCCATGAAAACCTGGTGTCGAATTTCGTTGCCCATTCACACATGCACAATCTGGGGAAAGACCACCGGGTGATCAGCTTTCTCCCGCTTTGTCATGTTTACGAACGCAGTGTGAATTATCATTTTCAGTACAAAGGAATGGGCGTTTACTATGTGGGCAACCTCGGTCAGATTGTGTCGGCCATAAAAGAAATAAAGCCGCACATGTTCAACTCGGTACCGCGCCTGCTCGAGCGTGTCCACGACGGATTCGTGTCGAAAGGGAAAGAACTGAGCGGGCTGAAACGGGTTATTTATTTCTGGGCAATGAGGCTGACCCGCCATTTTGAGTACAACAAAAAATACAACTTTTTCCTGAAATTCAGGATCAAACTGGCCGACAAGCTGATTTATTCGAAATGGAGAGAAGCATTGGGAGGCAATATTACCTATATTGTTTCGGGAGGCGCAGCCTTGCAGCCAAACATTGCGCGGGTATTGGGAATGGCCGGCATGATGAACCTGGAAGGCTACGGGCTGACCGAAACATCGCCGGTGATTGCCGTAAACAACCCGGCAAAAGGAGAATTGAAAATCGGCACGGTAGGTCCGGTACTCAATAATGTCCAGGTAAAAATTGCTGAAGACGGGGAGATTCTCTGCAAAGGGCCCAGCGTGATGAAGGGCTACTACAAAGCCCCGGAATTAACAGCCGAGGTGATTGATGAAGAAGGCTGGTTCCACACCGGAGATATTGGCATTCTGGAAGAAGGCAAATACCTGAAAATTACCGACCGTAAAAAAGAGATGTTTAAACTTTCGGGCGGCAAATACATTGCCCCCCAGATGATCGAGAACAAGCTGAAAGCTTCCTTTTTTATTGAGCAGGCGATGGTGATCGGGGCCGGTGAGAAATTTGCCAGCGCGCTGATTTCCCCCAATTTTGAATTTTTGCACGACTGGTGCAGCGAGCGGAAAGTCCATTATCGCGACAACGAAGAGCTCATCGAAAAAGAAGAGGTCGTGGTACAAATACAAAAAGAAGTGGCCGCCATCAATAAAACACTGGGAGAACATGAAGAAATAAAACGGTTCAGGCTGGTATGCGAAGAATGGACGCCACAAACGGGCGAACTTTCACCCACCTTGAAGTTGAAACGAAACTATGTAGCCGACAAATACAAGGAGATTATTGATGAAATTTACATGGTCCAGAAAAACAATAAAACGAGTGGGAATGGCCTCCATTTACGACTTCCCAGGGTGAACCTGAACCTGCGGTTCGACATCAGTGGTTTTATCAAGAGGCTGAAATTCTGATTTTTCCTGTTACCACACTGTTCTTACCAGTCCGCCGTCAACCTGCAGGCTGGCGCCTGTAATGTACGAGGCGGCATCCGAAAGAAGGAAAGCTCCGGCTTTGCCGAATTCTTCGGTTGTCCCGTAACGGCCAAGCGGAATTTTTCCTGTAATTTGTTTCTGAACCTCTGAAAGTTGTTGCCCACTTTGTTTCGCGATCGATTCGTCAAGCGCCCTCAGCCGGTCGGTGTCAATTCGTCCCGGCATCAGGTTGTTTACCCGGATATGGTACGGGGCCAGTTCCGTAGCCAGCGATTTCACCAGGCTGGCAACCCCCGATCGAAACACATTCGACAGCAATAACCGGTCGATAGGCTCTTTTACCGACAACGATGTAACGGTTGCGATGCTTCCTTTTTGCTGTTTTTTCATGGCGGGCAATACAGCCCGGATCATGCGTACAGCGCCCATCAACGTCAGGTTGAAAGCCTGCTGCCAGTCGTCGTCCGAAAAATCACCGAAACTTCCGGCTGGTGGGCCGCCTGCGTTGACCAGCAAACCGTCGATCCACCCGAATTTGTCTGCCACGGCATCCCTCCACAAAAGAATAGACTTCCCGGAGGAAGCATCCATTGCAAAAGGGAAAACAATTGCCCCTGTTTCTTTCGCAAGTTCTTGTGCTGCCTGTTCAATTTCTTCTTTTGTACGACTGGAAATACAAACAATTGCCCCGTTTTTTGCCAGTTCACGCGCTACGCCGAACCCCAGTCCTTTGCTGGCTGCGGCGACCATAAAAACCTTGTCCTTTACCTGAAGGTCCATTTTGCCCCTTTTACAATTTACTCCATGGAATACCGGCCAGCACCAAAATCATGGCAATAGAAAAAAAGATCGCCGCTATTTTGAACTTCACCTGATCGGAGGCTGCTCTTTTCGACCGGGCCCTCCCGATATGGATCAACACCAGAGCTGCAAGCATGATACTGAAATGTTCGACAGCATAAAAACGCAGGTCGGGATTTTTCATGGCTGCCCCAAAATCGGCAAATGCAGCCTGGGTAACCGGACTTACAAAAAAGTAAAGAACCAGCCCGGTCAGTAATTGCAGGTCGAAAAGCGAGGTGAAAACCACGGCCAGTATATGGTCTGGTTTTTTCCATTTTTTGTTGCCAGCCCAGCCCATATAATATTTTACAAGAACGATAACGGCCAGCGCAAGGATCAGCCAGCGCAAGGTACTGTGAAGATGTAATAATCCGATGTACATGATTCAGGAATGTTTTTATTACTGTATAGAACATTCCGGAATCCATTTGGTTGAGTTTACCCTTAAACTTCTGTCTTTTCAACCTTGTCCCAAAAGTAGAAAACAAAGTGCCGCCCTTTACACGAGGCGCCCATTTTCCTGCTTTATCAAAATTGATAAGGTATCCTGCCGATACACAAAAAAACCTTCAGTTTTTGGCTGAAGGTTTTTCATATCTGTTTCTCATGTTTATTCAGGATCTGCTGTTTCCAGGATATCTTTATCAACCAGGATGCGTCCACAGTATTCGCACACGATGATCTTCTTGCGGGAAGCGATGTCCATTTGCCGCTGTGGTGGAATTTTGTTAAAACATCCTCCGCAGGCATCACGCTGCACTGTGGCAACCGCCAGGCCATTGCGGGCATTTTTGCGGATACGTTTAAAAGCGGTAAGCAGGCGCCCTTCAATAAGCCCTTCAATTTTTTCTGATTTTGCTTTCAGCCTTTCTTCTTCAATTTTTGTTTCGGCAGTAATCTCTTCCAGTTCTTTTTTCTTGCGGTCCAAGTCTTCTTCACGTTCTTTCAGGTATGCAGAAGAAGTGCTGATTGCTTCTTTTTTATTGAAAAGTTCTGATGTAAATTCACGGATGCGTTTTTCTGAAAGTTCAATTTCCAATCGCTGGAATTCGATTTCCTTGCTCAGCGAATCATATTCACGGTTGTTCCGCACATGGTTTTGTTGTTCGGTATATTTGACGATCAGCGATTCCGATTCCTTGATCGCATTTTTCCGGTTGACGATTGATGTTTCCAATGTTTTTACATCGTCTTCATAATTGCTAAGCCGGGTTTTCAGGCCAGCAATTTCATCTTCCAAATCCTGCACTTCCAAAGGTAATTCGCCGCGGAGCATCTTAATTTTGTCGATTTCCGAATTGACATTCTGCAGCTCGAATAAAGCTTTTAGCTTTTCGCTGATGGATATGCTTTTGCTTTCGTCTTTTACGTACTGTGTGTTCATATAATCTGTAATTATTTCCTGTTTTAAATCAGATAATTAACCGGGTTGGTTTTTATCTCCGATAAACGGACTGCAAATGTAGGGAATTTTTTTGTAAGTAATTCATAAAAAAGTTCATTCGTAAATTGTTCGCTTTCAAAATGTCCGATGTCGGCAATGAGTATTTTATTTTCCGCTTCAAAAAACTGATGGTATTTAAAATCTCCGGAAATAAAGGCATCGGCATTGGCAACGATGGCTGCACGCAGGAAAGAGCTCCCCGAACCGCCTGCTACAGCCACTTTTTTAACTTTTTCATGAAGAAAAGCCGTATGTCTTATCACTTTGCAGCCAAAAATATTTTTTACTGAATGAAGAAATTCTTCTTCGTTCACCGCCTCGTCCAGTTCCCCAATCATGCCAAATCCTACCCAGGGATTGGGATTGTCGAGCGGATAAATATCGTAGGCCACTTCCTCGTATGGGTGCGCTTCCAGCAAAGCAGAAATAATCCGGTTTTGAAGATGTTTCGGGAAAATAGTTTCGAAACGGGTTTCATTTTCAAAATGTAATTTTCCTCTTTCGCCGACATACGGGTTAGTAGTTTCATCCCCACAAAAACTACCGGTCCCGGTTACAGTATATCCGCACGAGTCGTAATTCCCAATATGCCCCGCCCCTGCTTTAAACAGCGCACTGCGTACATTGTCGAGGCCGGTCGTGGGAACGAAGGTAACCAGCTTTTTCAACTGGCCTTCAACCGGGCTCAAAACCCGACAGGTTTTCAACCCCAGTTTTTCACATATTTTTGTATTGACGCCTCCATGCACGCTGTCGAAATTGGTATGGGCCGCATAAATGGCAATATCATTTTTAATGGCTTTACGGATGCATCGTTCCGTTTCACTTTTCCCGGTGATTTTTTTTATCCCGGAGAAAATCAGCGGGTGGTGCGAAACAATCATATTGAACCCCAACCGGATGGCCTCATCAATTACGGCTTCTGTAACGTCCAGCGTAATTAAAATTCCCTCCGCTTCTTCATCGGGATTTCCAATGCACAGTCCTGCATTGTCATATGATTCCTGATACGCGGCCGGAGCCAGGGTTTCAATAAATGAGGTGATTTCTTTTATCCGCATTAAAGCTCATCTTTAATTTCGACCAGCATCTGCCGGATGTGTTTCAACCGGTCGACAATAGCAAAGTTATCAATCGTTTCCGCCTGGTTTTCCCGAAGTTTCTTCCGGGCGCCTTCCAACGTCATCCCGCGCTCTTTTACCAGGTGATGAATCAGTTTTAGTTGCTCCAGGTCCTCTCTTGTAAACAAACGGTTTCCTTTTTTGTTTTTATGCGGTTTTACGCTGGGAAATTCCTTTTCCCAGAACCGTATCAGTGAGGTGTTTACATTGAACATGCTTGCAACCTCCCCGATCGAATAGTATACTTTTTCTATGACCGGTTTTTTGTAAGGCACGGTACACGATTTTAGTCGAATGCTTGTCCAACGTTCGATGAAATAGCAATCATTTTTTCGTACTCTTCCGGGCTCAAATCCTTATAGAAATAGAAAGTCGGATCAACCGGTTTTCCGTCTTTATGAACTTCGTAATGCAGGTGTGGGCCAACTGAGCCGCCAGTATTGCCAACATACCCAATCACATCGCCGCGTTTCACCTTTTGTCCTTCTTTTACCTTGAATCCATCCAAATGGGCGTACAACGTTTTATACCCGAACCCATGATTGATAACTAAGCACTGTCCGTACCCTGCCCGGCTGCGTTTATTGCCGCTGGCTTCTTCCACAACCCCGTCCCCCGTTGCATAGATCTCTGTCCCGGTTGGCGCCGTGAAATCCTGTCCTTCGTGAAATTTCCATATTTTGTAAATAGGGTGCATACGGAACGCAAAACCGGAAGCAGTACGGGTCAGATCTTTATTTGCAACCGGCATAATCGCAGGCATACTGGCCAACATTTTTTCTTTGTCAAGGGCCATTTTCAATACCTCATCATACGACTTTGACTGGATGTATGCCTGTTTGGAAAGAATATCGAGCCTTTTTGCTGTCCGGATAACTAACTCTGAATTAGACAGGTTCTCCAGTTGCGAATATTTATTGGTTCCGCCAAAACCTGCTTTCCGGATAGATGACGGAATAGGGTCGGCTTCAAAGATTACCCGGTACAAATTATCGTCGCGCTGCTGTATTTCGTCTAATACTTTTTCCAACGTCCCCAAATCTTTATAAAGTAATTCATATTGCGTCTGTAACCTCTGATTTTCCTTTTTAAGGACTCTCATCCGGGGCGATTCGTAATATTGCAGAAACATTGCAGCCATTAATATGGCCAAGCCGACAGTTGAAAACAAATAAGTAAACAACCGCTTCAGCTTCATTATGATACTGACGGTAACTTTATCGTAGCTAAGGGTTTCCGGATTAAATTTATACTTAACTTTTGCCATGAAGCAAACTCCTTGAGAATTTATTTTTCGATTTGTATCAAATTTAAGTAAATAATCTAACTTTGCAACACTCTGAAAAAACGAGCTTTGCCAGCGCGAAACAAATCTAATAATTTTATCGGTAGCGGGAAACGGTTTGTTGGCTGACATCGGTATTTTAACAATTTTTATAAAATGAAGGCGATGAATTCGAAAGAGATCAGGAAAGCATTTTTAGATTTTTTTATTGAAAAAGAACATACTATTGTTAATTCGGCCCCGATGGTCGTAAAAAATGACCCGACCCTGATGTTTACCAACGCAGGGATGAACCAGTTTAAAGACTGGTTTCTGGGAAACGAACCTGCCAAATGGAACCGGGTCGCCGACACACAAAAATGCCTCCGGGTTTCGGGCAAACACAACGACTTAGAAGAAGTCGGACACGATACATATCATCATACCATGTTTGAAATGCTTGGGAACTGGTCGTTCGGGAATTATTTCAAGAAAGAAGCGATCGACTGGGCCTGGGAATTCCTGCACGAACGCATGGGCATTCCTGCCGACCGTATGTATGCCACCGTATTTGAAGGAAGCGCCGGCGACAAACTGGAGAAAGATGTGGAAGCCTTCAATTTCTGGAAACGCCATTTGCCGGAAGAACGCATTATCGACGGCAGCAAAAAAGACAACTTCTGGGAAATGGGCGACACCGGTCCCTGCGGCCCCTGCTCCGAAATCCATGTGGATATTCGTGATGACAACGAACGAGCCAGGATTCCCGGCATACAACTAATAAATAAAGACCACCCGCAGGTAATTGAGATATGGAACTTAGTATTCATCCAGTTCAACCGGAAAGCCGACGGAAGTTTGCAGGAATTGCCGGCCAGGCATGTCGACACGGGAATGGGCTTCGAGCGTTTGTGCATGGTACTGCAAGGCAAAAAATCGAATTACGACACCGATATTTTTCAGACCACCATTGCCAAAATTGCGGAACTGAGCAATAAAAAATATGGCGTGAACGAAAAAGAATCGATTGCCATGCGCGTCATTGCCGACCACCTCCGCGCCATTTCGTTTGCCATTGCCGACGGGCAACTGCCGTCGAACAACAAGGCCGGTTACGTGATCCGCCGCATTTTGCGACGGGCTGTCCGTTACGGATATACCTTCCTCGGATTTCGCGAAGCTTTTATTTATAAATTAGTTGAAGTGCTGAAAACCCAGATGGGTGAAGCATTTCCTGAATTAGTCGCCCAGCAGGTACTAATTGAAAAAGTAATAAAGGAGGAAGAAGAATCGTTCCTTCGGACATTAGAAACCGGCATCCGCCTGCTCGATGAGATAATTGCAAAAGTGAAAAACGAAAACAGGAACGAAATTAACGGGGAAGACGCTTTTACCCTTTACGATACCTTTGGGTTTCCACTCGACCTGACCGAACTGATTTGCCGTGAAAAAGGCATGACTGTCGATCAGGCTGGCTTTTCTATTGAAATGGAAGAACAGAAGAATCGGTCGCGCCACGCTGCCGCGCAGGAAACCGACGACTGGGTGGAACTACATCCAATCGGATCGGTCGAATTTCTGGGCTACGAGTACATAGAAGCAAAAGTGCGGATTGCCCGGTATCGCAAAGTAGTTCAGAAAAAGAAAGAATTTTATCATTTAGTGTTCGACAAAACTCCATTTTATGGCGAATCGGGCGGACAGGTAGGCGACACTGGATATATTGAAGCCAATGGTAAAAAAACCATCATTGTAGATACCCAACGCGAGAACAATCTCATCATCCATGTTGTCAACGAACTTCCGGCCAATCCGGAAGCTGAATTTCTGGCGGTGGTGAACAGCCCGAAACGGAAACAAATTGCCAATAACCACACAGCCACCCACCTGCTCGACCACGCCCTGCGCGAAGTGCTGGGAACGCATGTTGAACAGAAAGGTTCGCTGGTACAGGCCGATTACCTTCGTTTTGACTTTTCCCATTTCCAGAAAGTCACCAAAGAAGAACTCGACCGCATCCAGCAAAAAGTGAACGAAATGATCCGTGAAAACATTCCGAGAGACGAAAAACGCGATATCCCCTTTGATGAAGCAAAAAAAATGGGCGCTATCGCTTTATTTGGTGAAAAGTACGGCGACACGGTACGGGTGATCAAATTTGGCGGTTCGGTGGAACTTTGCGGTGGCACGCACGTTCCGGCAACCGGACAAATCGGCCTGTTTATCATCATCTCTGAAAGCGCTATTTCAGCAGGGGTCCGCCGCATCGAGGCCATTTCCGGAGAAAAAGCAGAAGCTTTTGTAAAAAAGCATACGGAGGAACTTGCCGAACTGCGGGCCCTTCTGAACAATACCCAAAACCTGAAAAAATCGGTAGAAGATTTGCTTACTGAGAACTCAAGGCTTCAGAAACAAATCGAACATTTTGAAAGAAAAGCTGCTGCAGGGATAAAAGACGAACTGAAAAATAAAATTACCGTGGTAAACGGAATAAACGTAATTGCAGAAAAGATCAACCTCGATTCGGCCCAGGCTGTCAAAGACCTGGCTTTCCAGCTAAAAGGCGAACTGGAAAATTTGTTCCTTGTATTGGGCGCTGAAATCGAAGGAAAACCCAGCCTTTCGATAATGGTTTCCGACAACCTGATTTCTGAAAAAGGCCTAAATGCCGGCCAGATTGTACGAGAAGCAGCAAAAGAAATGCAGGGAGGCGGTGGCGGACAAGCCTTTTATGCAACGGCAGGCGGCAAAAATGTGGCCGGGTTATCTGCAGCTATTGAGAAAGCAAAGTCGTTCGTAAAGTAATTTACTGAACCTTTATTTCTATGATGATGGGCAGGTGATCGGAAAAACCTCCGTTATACCGAAATCCGTTAAATGTACGGAAAGGCCTGTACCCAGCATATTTGGGGTCTTTTTCAAGCAGAAAATCAGGAGAAAAAATACCTGCGGCGCAATCCTTCAACAGGTTTTTGCTGACAATGAACTGATCAAAAACAGCCCATTCGTGTTGATGCTTTAATGTGCCGGTTGGCAAATTATCCCATTCTGCAGACAGGTTTATTAATTCCGCATTTTCCGAATCTTTCGGAGAAAAGGCATTCAGAACTTTTGACAGGCTTTCATCCTGGGGCTGGTCATTGAAATCGCCCATGCAAATAATGTTTGCATCCGGATCATTTTTCATAATGTTACGAATGGCATTTTTCAGGTGCCCGGCTGCCCGTTTTCGGTCCGCATCGGTTTCCATCAACCCTCCATAACGTGACGGCCAGTGATTGACAAGAAAATGAAATACTTTTTCATTCTGAAACTTTCCGGAAACATGAAGTATTTCGCGGGTGGCAATAGTATCTCCCCTTTCACTGGTAATTGGAATTGCCGAGTAGTTTTCAGGGAAAAACACGTTTTTTCGGTAAAGAAAGGCTACATCAATACCGCGATGATCAGGTGAATCTTTGTGGATAATCCGGTATTGTGCTTTTTTTAGTAACGGGTGCCCCACTAATTTTTCGAGTACAAAAAGATTTTCAATTTCACACAAGCCTATGATCCCGGGTGATTCCCATGCTCCGGAAGCTGCTACAACTACTTTGGCCAGACGATCGATCTTCTGCTCCAGTTTTTTGTTCGTCCAGTGGCGATCGCCATTCGGGGTAAATTCATCGTCGTTGGTAAAAGGATGATCTTCTGTATCGAACAGGTTTTCTACGTTATAAAACAGTATCCTGTATCTGGTTTCTTCTGCCTGGTTTTGCGGAAAAATATAAGATGGCAGTAAAAATAACAGGATGAGGGCGAAAATAGATCGCATCAGGGAAAAGTTATTTTTTCTTTTCAATCCGCTCGTAAGCGCCAAGGTCGGGAGCGTTATCATCGAGCCGGTTATTCGATTTCAGGTCAAACGGAAATAAGCGTGCATAATCGGTTTTTCCTGCATCTTTGGCCGGGCTCAGCGTATCTAACTCAAAATTGTACGTTTCGTAAGGATCAACAAATTTAGGATTCTTTCCTTTCAGTATATTGATAAAACGGGAGGTGTTCGAGGTTTTGAAAGTATCGGCTACCTGCAGGATACAATGATCAAATTTGCATGCAAAATTTGCCTTGCCCGATTGCCCGAGTTCCAGTTCGTTCCCATGCCCCACATTGCCGGTAATGATGCAATTCCCAAAAGTAGCCTTGTTCAGGTCTTTGATAAACGTATTTCCTTCACTAACAATCAATACGTTGGACACAACAAGCGACGGAGTATTCCTGATCTTATTGGTATATTTTCCCCAATAATTGGCCAGGGTCGAATGATAAAACTCATAGCTGCCGCCAATGAGCGCGGCCAGGTAAAAGCCACAATTGGTAACCAAACAGTTATCCGCTTTAATTTCCGATTTCATGGCAAAAATCCCGGCATAGGCCATATTCCGGATTTTTGAATTAGACAGTTTCAATGAAGCATATCCTTCATGTTCAATAGTGCCAACCTGAAGACCAATATTTGCATTTTTGATTTCCACGAAATTCATTTCGTTTTTGTAACTTCCGGAATAGAGCAAAACTCCGTTCCATTGGTCGGGCACATCCGAATAAACATCTTCGAGCCGGTCCCCCTGCATGACAATCGGCTTGTCAAATGTCCCGTTGGCAATCAATTTTCCCCTGACATAAAGGCCTGCATCCTTATGAAAATAAATTTTGGCCCCGGGTTCGATCGTCAGGGTCGCAGTACTGTCGACAATCGCGTAATTATAAATCAGATATGGCTTCTCGTTGGTCCAGGTTTTCGATTTCCTTATAATGTCATCTTTTACCAGGTTAAAATCCTGTCCCCATGCAAGCAGGTCTACATCCTGTAAATTCATGTTGGTAATAAATTCGATGGAATCTTTTACCACCATCGGCAGGCTTTGTCCGTTCGGATCAACAGTTACCTCCACAAAAATATAAATGCTGTCATGAGGATCAATTTCAAGACCAAGGACTTCATTACCCATCATCCCATTAATGTTGAGCCTGAAATTGGAATTGTCGCCACCGGCAAGGCGTACGCTCGAAATTAAGATTTTCTGGTCGTAAGGGTTATAAATTTTCAGGTGTTCGGTAGTGGAACCAATGCTTGTGAAAACTGTATCGAACATGACCGTATCGGCGGAAAATTTCAACCGGGCATCAGGCGATGAAAGATATTTTTCATCTTCGCAGGAACTGAGCCAGATAACAGCAAGTACCACAAAAAATATGTAGCAAAGTTTATTCACAAATGGTTTTTGGTTTAACGTCAGATTCCACCTGATATTGCAAATGTAATAAATGATTTTTACAAATTTTAACATTTGCTTCCGTTCAGCGAAAATATATCGTTTTTATTTGCTTTGGACAGATAAAAAAGAGGGAAAATTCTCATCTTCCCTCTTTCGGTGGTGCCACTCGGGATCGAACCAAGGACACATGGATTTTCAGTCCATTGCTCTACCAACTGAGCTATGGCACCGTTGATTTTGCGGTGGCAAATATATATCAAAAATCCGAATTACAAAAAAAAAATAGCCGGCCCTGTTCTTTTTTATTTAACCAGTTGTATAAACGGAACTTATCCCGGATTTATTTTTGTTCTTTTTCAAATTTCCCGCAATTTCTCGTTAAGGTTTTCTACTTTTGCAATCCAAATTTTTAGCTTTTTGCATGCAGTTAAATTTTCATATATTGAGGAATGGCATTCGACTGATCCATCAACAGGTGGTTTCTCCGGTGGCACATTTCGGGGCTATCCTGAATACCGGGTCGCGCGACGAAGAAAAAGATGAACAGGGAATTGCACACTTCATTGAACATGTGATTTTTAAAGGCACAAAGAGGCGAAAAGCCTACCACATCATCAGCCGGATTGAGGATGTGGGAGGGGAACTGAATGCTTATACGACCAAAGAAGAAACAGCAGTATATGCTACTTTTCTGAATGAAGATTACGAGCGTTCGATGGAGCTGATCAGCGACATCCTGACCAATAGTACTTTCCCGGAAAAAGAAATAGAAAAGGAAAAAGAAGTGGTAATTGAAGAAATAAATTCATACAAAGACAGCCCTTCGGAACTGATTTTTGATGAGTTTGAGGAAGTACTTTTCGACGGGCATCCCATTGCACGCAATATTTTAGGCACCCCCGAAAATGTAAAACAGTTCAGCCGAAAGAATATTTTTGATTTCATTGCCCGAAATTATCATACCGACCAGATGGTGCTTAGTTCGGTCGGGAATTTGCCTTTTGAAAAAATGATCCGGTTTGCAGAAAAATATTTTGGCGGCATTCCGGAAAAACGAAGGACTACGAAAAGAGAAAGTTTTTACAATTATCAGGCTTCCCGCCGGATTGTGCAAAAAGACACTTTTCAGGCGCACTGTATCGTGGGGAACATTGCATACGATCATCAGCACCCGCACCGCATCGGGATGGTGCTGCTCAACAACATCCTGGGAGGCCAGTCAATGAATTCACGGCTCAACCTGGCACTACGAGAGCGAAACGGCCTGGCATACAATATCGAATCGAACTATACGGCATATTCTGATACGGGAGAATTCAGTATTTATTTCGGTACCGATAAGGAAAACCTCGACCGGGCTATCGGATTGATCGAGAAAGAACTCCGGCAACTAAAATCGAAGGAATTGGGTTTTCAGCAAATAAGTAAGGCAAAAAAACAACTCATCGGCCAACTGGCTATTTCAAGTGAAAACAGGGAAGACCTGATGCTCTCCATCGGAAAAAGTTATTTACTGTACGATAAAGTAGACAGTATGGAACAGGTTTACCGAAAAATAGACCGGCTTACCAGCCGCGAAATACTGGATATCTCAAACGAAATATTTGACCCGTCGCTGACCAGCATTTTAATATATAAATAGGATGACCGGAACACCTCGATTAGAAAAGTATATTCTCGACCATATTTCGGAGGAAGAAGATTTCCTGACAGAACTCGATCGTGAAACCAGCCTGAATATTTTACGGGCGAGGATGCTTTCCGGCCATCTTCAGGGAAAAATACTGAGCATGCTAAGTTTAATGATCTCACCCAAAAACATTCTGGAAATAGGAACATTTACCGGTTATTCGGCTATTTGCCTTACACGGGGGCTAAAGCCGGGCGGCTGTCTGCATACTTTTGAGGTGAATGACGAACTGGAACCAATTGCAAACAAATATTTTAAGAAGGCAGGGCTTGACAACGTAATTATCCATCACATCGGCGACGCATTACAATTAGTCCCCGCCTTAGATATGACGTTTGACCTTGTATTCATCGACGGCGACAAATGCGAATACCCGGCTTATTACAAAATGATTTTTGAAAAAGTACCGGTCGGCGGTTATATTATTGCCGATAATACCCTATGGAACGGGAAGGTACTTGAAGAACTGCAACCCAACGATGACCAGACAAAAGGAATACTCATCTTCAATGAAATGATAAAAAACGACCACCGGGTGGAAAAAGTAATCCTCCCTGTCCGAGACGGGATAACCATTATCCGGAAAATTTCAGAACACGCATAGGAATAATGGAAAAACGTGTATATAACGCGAGAATGAAATTTATTGATCTTGAAAATTGGAAAAGAACATTTCATGTTTCTCTACCGGATGGGTCACCCTCTGTACAATAATGGACAGTAACACAGTAACGAAAAAGACAACCTGTTAGAATAGTCACTGCCTACTGCAACGCTTTTGGGGAAATAAAAAAGGGATTCTCCGGATTTGGTCCCTGCAAACATAAACCGGTAAATTCTTGTTATTGATATTCAGTATAACCTGATTTTAAAATTGAATCAATAAAACAAGAAACTATGGTAGCAAGAATTCATAGCTTAGGAGGCTATATTTACGAGTATCAAAAAAGTGTTGCCAACCCCGAAGCATTCTGGTCTCAAATCGCAGAAAATTTCTACTGGCACAAACGGTTTAACAAAGTCCTTGAATGGGATTTCTCAACTCCGGATGTCAAATGGTTCATTGACGGGAAATTGAATATCACGGAAAACATCTTCGAAAAAAACCTTTACACACATGCCGATCAACCGGCCATTATCTGGGAGCCAAATGATCCGAATGAAGAGCACCTGGAATTAACGTACGGACAGTTGTATAAAGAGGTGAACAAATTCGCCAATACCTTAAAACGATTGAATGTAAAAAAAGGCGACCGGGTGGCAATATATATGCCGATGGTACCTGAACTAACAATCGCGATGCTGGCCTGCGCCCGGATCGGGGCTGTACATTCGGTCGTGTTTGCCGGTTTTTCGGCCCAGTCGCTTTCCGAACGGATCAATGATGCGCAGGCAAAAATCCTGTTGACAGCAGATGGAGGCTTTCGCGGCAGCAAAATTACCCCCCTGAAACAAATTGCCGATGAAGCACTGGAAAACAGTCCTTGTGTAGAAACAGTAGTGGTACTGAAACGCACGAAAATGGAAGTGAACATGGAAGTAGGCCGCGACATTTGGTGGCATACCGCCATCAATGGCCAACCAGAAGAGTGCCCGGCAGAAGTAATGGATGCCGAAGATGAACTGTTCATCCTATATACTTCCGGCTCAACCGGCAAACCAAAAGGTATTGTACATACGGTTGCCGGCTATATGGTATTTTCGGCTTATACTTTCAAAAATGTTTTTCAATATAATGCCGGCGATGTATATTTCTGTACCGCCGATATAGGTTGGGTTACCGGTCACTCGTATATTGTTTACGGGCCATTGCTGAACAAGGCCCGGACCCTGATATTTGAAGGCATTCCAACATGGCCCGATGCCGGACGTTTTTGGGACATTGTTGATAAATTCAATGTCAACCAGTTTTACACGGCGCCAACAGCTATCCGTTCATTACTGGCACAGGGGATGGAATTTGTAAACGGGAAAAAACTGGCTTCATTAAAAGTACTGGGGACAGTTGGCGAACCCATCAATGAGGAAGCCTGGCATTGGTACCATGACCACATCGGGAAAAACCGGTGCCCGATTGTCGACACCTGGTGGCAAACCGAGACAGGTGGAATCATGATCAGCCCGATGGCCGGTATTACTCCGACCAAACCATCGTTTGCCACAATGCCGTTGCCGGGTATCCAACCGGTGATCGTTGACAACGAGGGCAAAGAACTAAGCGGGAACAGTGTAGAAGGAAACCTTTGCATCAAATATCCATGGCCGGGAATGGCACGTACGATATGGGGCGACCACGAACGGTTCAGGGAAACGTATTTTGGCAGTTTTAAGAACCTGTATTTTACCGGCGACGGGGCCAAACGCGACGAAGACGGCTATTACCGCATTCTTGGCCGGGTTGATGATGTGATCAATGTATCAGGGCACCGGCTTGGTACTGCCGAAATTGAAAATGCCATCAATGCGCATCCGCTGGTCAACGAATCGGCGGTAGTTGGTTACCCACACGAAATAAAAGGACAGGGAATTTACGCTTTTGTGGTTTGCGGTGAATTATCAACCGGAGGAGAGGAAGGTATTCAGAAAAGTATCCGTATCGCAGTAGAGAAAATCATCGGACCATTTGCCCGGCCTGATATAATCCAGTTAGTTCCGGGTTTGCCGAAAACCCGTTCGGGAAAAATTATGCGGAGGATTTTGCGCAAAGTTGCAGAAGGCGATGCCTCTAACCTGGGCGATATTACTACCCTGCTTGACGAGGATATAGTAGAAAAAATAATCAACGGGGCGTTGGTCGAAGTAAAACGATAAATACAAAAGCTGTCCGGAATATCCGGTTATATTGTAATATCCGGGTTCCCCCGGACAGCTTTCAAAAAATGATTTACACGAATTATCGGGCAATCCGTTCAAGCCATTTCAGCATAAAAAGCATGGTGAACATCGACAACAAACAGGCCGCGACAAACACAGTCCAGGTAAGCCAGATCGGCACGCTTTCGTAGAAAATTGCCCCGATGAAAAGCAACTGGTTCCCGATAGCCGTCGCCCCGAGCCACCCCCCCTGCATAATGCCCTGGTATTGAGGGGGCGCCACTTTGGAAACAAAAGATATTCCCAACGGACTAATAAACAGCTCCGCCACGGTGAGAATAAAATAAGTGCCTATCAGGAGCATGGGCATAACCCGTTGTACATCCGACAAACCGCCCATTGCATCAACTTCCGATTTCAACGGTAACCCAACCGACCCTAAAGACATCACCAGATAGGCAACTGCTGCGATGAACATACCCAATGCAATTTTCTTCGGAGTGGAAGGCTCCATACCCCGGGCACGCAACCATCCGAAAATGGCCATAATGATTGGGGTCAACAATACAATAAAAAGAGGATTGATGGACTGGAATATCTCTGCTCCCTGTATCATCACCAACCCCAGGTCTATCTTCATCCCGCTCAAATCGGTATAATCTTTTGCAAAATAAGTAAGCGTCAGGCCATTCTGGTGAAACGAGAACCAGAAGAAAATAACCACGCCAAAAACAGCAAACAAAGCATACAAGCGTTGCCTGATCTCTTTTACGCCCATCCCGACACTACCTCCTGTTTCAGAAGATGCTTTGACTTTTGGGGTCGGGTTCGGGAATATCTTTTTATTTATGATATAAATAACTAATGAAATCAGCATGGCAAAAATAGAAATACCGAATGCGTAATGAAATCCTGTGGTAAATACATTCAGATAACTGTTTACAAAAGCATTCATATCTGTTACTTCAGTGCCCCGGCTTACCTGTGATGCAAGTATCGTCAGTTTTTCCTGTGCTTCGGGGGTAATTGTTTTTCCGAGATATGCATGGCAAAGCTCGGGAAGACTGGGATTGTAATCAAACCCTTTCCCGGCCAGCCAGCCGTTACGTACCCCTACAGCAACCAACGGGGCAAAAAGGGCACCTACATTGATAAACATATAAAATAACGAAAAGCCCGAATCCCGCATTTTACTGTACTGCGGATGATCGTACATTTGTCCTACCAGCGCCTGTAAGTTTCCTTTAAAAAGGCCATTTCCGAAAGCAATCGTAAACAGGCCAATACAGGAAATAACCAAGAATAAAATTTTATTTGGCACCGGCGTTGGCGACGGAAAGGCAATCATCAGATAACCAATGGCCATAACTACCAGGCCGACAAGAATGGTACCTTTGTAGTTCCGTGTACGGTCGGCAATGGTACCTCCAACAAAAGCAAGGATATAAATTGAAAAATAAAAGATGGAATAAATTATTCCCGCGTTTGTTCCTGAAAGTCCGAATTTTGCCTGTAAAAATAATACCAGGATGGCCATCATGGTATAAAATCCAAATCGTTCGCCCATATTAGCCAGCGCCGCTGCTAATAACCCCCTCGGATGTCCTTTAAACATGTGTCAATTTTTTTAAGTTAGTACTGTTCTGTGTGTGTAAAGTTTTGCAATAGTGACAAATATAATCAACTTTTTGAGGACTTAAATTTGATTTTTGTCAGGATGTCTATTGGGAATATGATTTAGTATTTAATGATAGATGTTTTAATATCCAGATTCTAATTCATTTTTGAAGTTTTGTGAAAATAAATTGAATAAATTTACATGTACAAAAACAAAGAGTTATGGTTTATGAAGTTTTGTTATCAACAAAAAAGAGCATTGGTGATAAAATAAAAAGTCCATTTTTTGGAACTTTAATTATTGTTTTTCTTATTCATAATTGGAGATTACTTTATGCTCCATTTCATTTTCCTGATAATTATTCCTTGGAAGAAAAAATAAAATATATCAGTGCTTTTTTAGATGGATGGAGTTTACTTTATAAACTTGGAACATCGATTCTTTGGACAATGCTTGCATTAGTTCTAAGTTATTTTCTTTTGGCTCTGTCAAGATATCTTCATAATTTATATAGAAATCGTTTAATCCCATATATAAATTCAATTTCTAGTTTTAATGAAAATGTTCCAAAGGAATATTACGAAAATGTTGTAAAGGATAGGGATCAATTTATAGAATGGCATGAAAAGCTTAAACTATCAAAAATTGAGTTAGAAAAGGAGATAGAGGATGTTAGACGCAATTATGATTCCAAAGTTGTTGATTTCAATAATTTGAATTCTCGTATGGCAGAAATAAGAATTGAATTGGGGAAAAAAGAAAAGGAATTAGATGCAGAATTGAAGAAAACAAAGAAAATTGAATATGTGGATTCAAAACATATTGATATTAACATTTTCGAAATTTTCCTGAACAATATTCTATATTGGCAGAATAGAGATGAGGTTGAAAAAAGGAAAATTTATGAACTTTTTAAATTAGCATTTACAAGCCAGTTATGGGATAAAAAAATCCTTTTTGGAAATGATATATTAAACGAATTAATTTCAAAAGCATTATTGGATACAGGCTATAACTTAACACCATTGGGAAGATTTTTTTATGAAAACATGGAGAATAGTAGGTTCAAATTAATCCCTAACCTATGAAAATATTCACCACCAAACAAATAGCAGAAATCGATAAATATACCATCGAAAACGAACCCATTGCCGATATTGATTTGATGGAACGGGCTTCGTTGCAGATTGTCAACTGGTTGATATATACTATTTCAAACGAAAAGCCTTTGTCAATCTTTGCCGGACCAGGGAACAACGGCGGCGATGCCATGGCCATTGCCCGCATGATGGCTGACCACGATTACACGGTAAACGTTTATCTGCTAAATTTAGGTAAGGTATTACAAGGATCGCCCGCCATTAATTGGCAACGATTAGTCGAGCAAGGCAAAGCCGGATTATTCACTATTTCTAATGAAAATGACTTCCCGGTTCTGAACGGAGACGAACTGGTGCTCGACGGCTTGTTTGGCTCCGGGCTTTCCCGTCCGCTTGACGGGATCAGTGAAAAACTTGTGGCATGGATCAACCAATCGGTTTGCCACGTAATTGCCATCGACATTCCCAGCGGGTTATTGGGAGAAGATAATTCGCAAAACGATCTTTCAAAAGTAATCCTGGCCAACCGGACGTTTACTTTCCAGTTTCCGAAACTCAGTTTCTTTTTTCCCGAACACGATGAAATACTCGGAGAATGGGAGGTACTGCCCATTGGCCTGCATCCTGGTGCGATCAACCATCAGCAAACTACCTTTCATTTTTTAACTGACGATTTCATTTCCGGGAAAATCATCCGAAGAAAAAAATTTTCACACAAAGGCACCTTCGGGCATGCGCTATTGATTGCCGGATCGTACGGCAAGATGGGGGCTGCGGTGCTGGCGGCAAAAGCCGGGTTGCGTACCGGTTGTGGCCTGCTTACCTGCCATGTGCCACACGAAGGGTATAAAATCATCCAGGTTGCGGTTCCCGAAGCGATGTGTTCCATCGACCCATCGGACCTGATGTTTACCGAATTTCCTGATTTGTCGCTTTTTTCGGCGGTTGGCGCCGGGCCGGGGATCGGGCAAAAATGCAACTGCCAGCGGGCGCTGAAATTGTTGTTGCTCGCTGCTCCCGGAAAATTGGTTTTGGATGCCGACGCGTTAAATATTCTTTCTGAAAATAAAGAATGGTTGGATTTGCTTCCGGAGAATACCATTTTAACGCCGCATCCCAAAGAGTTTGAACGGTTGGCTGGTAAAACCAACGATTCGTACACCCGGCTTCGGCAACAAGTATCTTTTTCGATAAAGTATAAAGTTATTGTTGCGTTGAAGGGTGCCCATACCTGCATCAGTTTTCCCGACGGGAGGGTATTTTTTAACACCACCGGGAATCCGGGAATGGCAACCGCCGGCAGCGGCGACGTGCTCACAGGCATGATTCTTGGCCTACTGGCCCAGGAGTACAGCGCTGAAGATGCCGTTTTAATTGCAGTATACCTGCACGGGCTTGCCGGCAACCTGGCTGCACAGGAACGCAGCGAATATTCATTGGTGGCAGGGGATATTATTGAATATCTCGGAAGAGCATTTCTCCTGACGGGCGATGCGGCTTATACCCGCGAATAAAAAAGTAAGTTAAAAATCCCTGCATCCCACTGGCGATATAAACTCGACACACCCAACGTAAAATATTCTTATCGCACAACTTTTAAATGCCCTTCAGGATTGTCTGCAGGAAGTGAAAAATAAAATGTGGAACCAACGCCCGGTTTCGACGAAACTTTCAATTTACCACCCAGCAGCATTACGTAATGTTGAGCGATTGACAAACCCAACCCGGTGCCTTCGTAATTTCGGGTGGTACGGTTATCGAGCTGGTGGAAGCGTACGAATATTTTATCGAGGTCTTCTTCGGCGATGCCAATACCCGTGTCTTTCACAAAAAATTCAATCTGTCCGTCTTTCAAGGTCCGGTAACCAAATTCAACAGTTCCCCGTTCTGTGAACTTCAAGGCATTGTCGAGCAATTTCTCCAGTATCTCCTTCAGCAAACTTTGATCGGTATAAATTGAAAATTTCGGATTGGCATTTTCGTTCCGAAGTTTCAATACAACTTTCTGATTTTCTTTTACTTCCTGCATAAACTCTTTATACATCAGGACCAGCATGTCGTTCACTAAACAATTCGATTTTACCAGATCAACCTGATTGCTTTCTATTTTCGACAGGCTGATCATGTCGTTGATCAGTGTCATCAGCAACTTTCCGTTCGAAATAATGATTTCGAGAAATTTATTTTTCTCGTCCATGCTGAAATCAGGAGAACTGACCATTTTGGAGAAGCCGATAATGGCATTCATCGGGGTCCGTATTTCATGCGAAATATTGGCCAGGAATGCCGACTTCAAACGATCTGATTCCTCGGCTTTGTTTTTGGCTTCTTCTAATTTTATTTCCGCAATTTTTCGTTTGGTTATATCGCGTGCGATTGAAATAACCGATTCTTCATTCAGTTTGGCAATACGCATTTCAAACATCGCAGTCCCTTTTTCCACTTCTAAAGCATATTCAATCGTTTCAATTGAATCGAAGCGGATGCAATCCTGGATGCATTGAAAAATTTTTCTCGACATTTTTTCAGAAAAACCAACTTCATAAATCGAGTTGCCAATGATTTCATCGGGATCGATATGAATATTGTCGTTTTCTTTCAGCATGAAATCAACATAAATGCCATCCTTGTCGATGATAAAGAAAATATCGGGTATCGCTTCAAGCAACACCTGAAAACGTTTACGGCTTTCTTTCAGTTGTTCGATGCTCTTCTGCCGGGTACTTACATCACAGAACATACTGATTATCTGGTTTCCGCCAGGCCGGATATTGTACACTTCGAACCACCTGTCGAGATGCTCTGCATGAAACTCAAACTTTTGCTTTTTAGAAACAAAATACATCTCGTTCCAGTCAAACGCGCCCCTAAAAAGGCGGGGGAACATCAGTGCCGCATCTTTTCCCGAAAGGTCGCGCGACGAGAGTTTAAACATGCTCTCAAACGAATTATTCACTTTTTTAATCAACAGGTTTGCCGGCGTGCCAAATTCATCATGTTCTATTTCCAGGATCATCATTCCCTGATGCATCGTTTTAAAAGTCTTATTGATCCGTTCACTGAGTTCAAAAGCCTCTTCCTTCAGCCTGTATATTGTTTTTTGATGATACCACGAAACGATATATGAAACGACAAAAGCAATGGTTGCCACAATTAGGGGATTTGAAATTTTTTCGGACGAAGGCCATTGCAAAAACACTGCATCAGAAAGTTTGCCGGTTACCGAAAGATGGTAAATCAGGGTTCCGGAGACCAGCCCCCAATAGATAATTATTTTGTATGACTTCTCCGAAAAAAGCAAAAGGAACAGGAACCCTGGCAAAAGGCTCCACACCGTAAGGTGTACCGAATCAGGAACAGGATAAGCTGAATATACACTTGATATATAGAAAAAATACGACACGAACGGCAAAAGAAAAACGCTGTTTACGGCCCATTGTATTTTACCTGAATAAAGATTGTACGAAAAAAGGACAAACACCATAAACATGGCCATATCACCGGAAATGCTTTCTGCGGAATAAGAGCCGGTAAGATCGCGTATCAACAAAAATACCGACACCAGCATTCCGGCCATGCCGACCAATGAAAGTGAAATAAACTTACGAAGCTCATCCTCAGAATCAATACGATGTCTTTTTCGTATAAAATTTATCAGCGTTTTAAGCATCAATATATGACGGTCAGATTATTCAAAATCGCACTAAATATAGCAATTTTTAGATTCTCAGAAGGTCTTATGCCAGACGCTGCAAAAAAAATAAAAGCTGATTTTTGTCGCTGATTTTTATTAGCAAATAGGAAATGGGCAATCAATAGTTTTGTAAAAGAAAGAATGCGAATATTAAATTATCAGAAAATGTCAAAAGGATTCTATAACATACCGCATGTAAAAAACGAACCGGTAAAAACATATCTTCCGGGTTCTCCCGAAAGGATGGAAGTACAGGCAATGCTAACAGAACTTCGTTCGACAGAAACCGATATCCCGATGATCATTGGAGGAAAAGAAGTGACCACAGACCGGAAAATCAGGATATTTCCCCCGCACGAAACCAAACATACCCTGGGATATTACTCGCAGGGAGATATCTCACATGTACAACAGGCTGTCGATGCCGCAATGGAGGCCAGGGAAAAATGGGCCGGCCTTTCGTGGCAACACCGGGCATCCGTGTTTTTAAAAGCAGCCGATTTACTGGCGGGCCCTTATCGTGCAAAAATGAATGCCGCAACCATGTTAGGACAGTCAAAAAATATTTTTCAGGCCGAGATTGATGCGGCCTGTGAACTGTCCGATTTTTTCCGTTTCGGGGTAAAGTGCATGGCCGATATCTATAAAATGCAACCTGGATCGGCTCCCGGAACTTGGAATTACAACGATTTCAGACCTTTAGAAGGATTCGTATTTGCACTTACGCCATTTAATTTTACTTCCATTGCCGGAAACCTGCCGGCAGCGCCTGCTATGCTGGGAAATGTAGTCGTATGGAAACCTTCCAAGACAGCCATCTACTCCGCATCAGTTATTATGGAGATACTACAGGAGGCTGGCCTGCCCGACGGAGTGATCAACATGGTATTTGTTTCGGGGCCTGCCGCCGCCGATATAATTTTCAGCTCGCCCGACTTTTCCGGTATTCATTTCACCGGTTCAACAAGTGTTTTCCAAAGCATCTGGAAAACCATCGGCGAAAATATTTACAAATACAAATCATATCCGCGCATTGTTGGTGAAACCGGGGGCAAAGATTTTATTTTTGCTGACGGGACAGCCGACCTTCAGGCGCTTACCATTGCGATGGTACGCGGCGCGTTTGAATATCAGGGTCAGAAATGCTCGGCTGCATCGCGTGCCTACATTCCTGAAAGTATCTGGTCCAATATCAGGGAGCGCATGGGCAACGAACTGGCAACTGTAAAAATGGGGCCACCGGAAGATTTTACCAATTTTGTCAACGCAGTCATCGATGAAACATCGTTCGACAAACTGAAAAACTTTATTGACCAGGCAAAAAATGACAACGATGCAGAAGTGATTTTTGGCGGAAACTGTGATAAATCAGTCGGTTATTTTATCGAACCAACCGTTATCCTGGCAAAAAGACCGGATTATATCACCATGATGGAAGAACTTTTTGGCCCTGTACTTACCATATACGTGTACAAAGATGGAGAAACAGACCGGATGCTCGACATTTTGGACCGGACGTCCATTTATGCGCTTACCGGTGCAATTTTCTCGCAGGACAGGTACAACATTGAAAAATATACCAGACGATTGGAAAATACAGCCGGAAACTTTTACATCAACGATAAGCCAACCGGGGCAGTCGTAGGGCAACAGCCTTTTGGCGGTGCCCGCGGATCGGGTACCAACGACAAGGCAGGTTCTGTTTTTAACATGTTGCGGTGGGTCTCCATCCGGACAATCAAAGAAAATTTTGTACCGCCCTACGCATACACCTATCCAAACTTTCAGCCCGACAAAAAATAATTATGCTGTTATGGTCTAATAGAATAAGAACACAGGAGATGAAACGTCATCTCCTTTTTTTGCTCCTGAAAAAAATATAAATTTGCATGAATTTCAGACAATAAAACAATGAGACACATCGTCCATATCATCTGGGTAAAAGTCCGCAACAAATATTTTCTTGTTTTCGTCTCTTTTTTGATCTGGATCATGTTTTTTGATGAACACAGCCTGTTGCAACATTATCAAAATCGTGAAAAACTCAGGCAACTGGAGGAACAGGAAGAATTTTACAGGGAGAAAATCGAAGCCGACAAACGGAAATTACATGAATTACAAACCAACGATGAAAACCTGGAAAAATTTGCCCGCGAACAATTTCAGATGAAAAAGGAAAACGAGGACATTTTTGTTATTATTGAAGAAAAATAATTCACTTCACCTTGCATATAGCTTCCCTTTACGCCTTGTTTTTCTGATAAAACTCGAACTTTTTTCAAAGAAAACTTTATTCTTGCAGAAACAAAAACCTGTAAGTATTTGATAGGTATCCGATTTTTGCTAAATTGGGACAGAATAAATTTAAGGAATGAACCTGAACAGCGACATATTCCGCATCAAGACCAACAATGTGGAACCGGAAAAAGGAAGAATACTGATTGCTGAACCTTTTCTTCCGGGAAGCTATTTCAACCGGTCGATCATCCTTCTGGCTTCATACAGCGAGAAGGGCGCTGTAGGTTTTATCCTGAACAAACCGGTCGACTTTCCCATTCGCGACTTGTTCGATGATTTACCAGGATTCGACACCGAAGTGTATCTTGGAGGACCGGTGAGTACTGATTCCGTATATTTTATTCACTCATTGGGCGACCGGATACCGGGCAGTACGCATATAAAAGAAACCCTTTATTGGGGCGGGGACATTGATGTACTGAAAGATCAAATACGCTCGGGGGCCGTTGCAACCAGCCAGATACGCTTTTTTATCGGATACTCGGGGTGGGCACCTGGCCAATTAGAAGAAGAAATCAGGGAAAACTCGTGGCTGGTTTCTGAAATGAGGCAAAGCGAAGTAATGCGCAACTCGGAACAGGAACTTTGGGAAGAAGCGGTAAAAGCTGTTGGCGGAAAATATTCCCTGTGGCTTAACTACCCTGAGAACCCTTCCCTTAATTAAAATTTCAACTTCGTTTTTTCGGTGACCTTTACAAATTCATCCGGAAATCTTTGAAAAATAAACATACACGTACCAAAACTCCGTCACTTTATCATACTCCTGTTGCTCATATTTTATACCTTTGCTCCCTGTTTCAGAAAAACAAGTACTTGCTTCAATGCAAATAAAACATTTTGACACCATTGTTATAGGAAGCGGCCTCGCCGGCCTTACTGCGGCATACCATGCCTCCCGGTTCGGAACAGTTGCCGTAATTACCAAATCGCAACTCGATACCAGCAATTCATATTACGCACAAGGCGGAATCGCTGCGGTAATGGGCGAAACAGATTCGTTCGATTTGCACATACACGACACCTTAGTGGCAGGGCGCGGCCTTTGTGACTACGATGCAGTGGAAATACTGGTCAGGGAAGGACAAGAGCGGGTAAAAGAACTGATCGGGATGGGAATGAATTTCGATCAGGAAAACGGACGTTTCGTGCTGGGGCTTGAAGGAGGGCACAGCAAACGCCGCATCCTGCACGCAGGAGGCGACGCGACAGGAAAAGCGCTCACCTGTTTCATGTTGGAGAAAGTTGTTAAACAATCCTCCATCCGCTCATTTGAATATACTGCCGCGGTAAAGCTGCTGGTCGATGGCGGATATTGTCATGGCGTACAAGCCATTGATTTTGCCACCGGCAAAAATATCGTTTTTACTTCGCAGGCAACCATTCTGGCAACAGGCGGCCTGTCGCGGGTGTACGACCGATCAACCAATCCGCACACGGCAACCGGAGATGGCATTGCCATGGCTTATGAGGCCGGGGCAGAAATCGCAGATGTCGAATTTATCCAGTTCCATCCTTCCGCACTTTATTTACCCGGACAAGAGGCTTTTCTGATCAGTGAAGCGGTACGGGGCGAAGGGGCCTGGCTGCTTAACCCAAAAGGTGAACGGTTCATGAAAGACATTCATCCACAAGCAGAACTGGCACCACGCGACGTAGTGGCATTTTCAATTTACAAGCAGTTGCAAAAACATAATTGTGATTTCCTTTATTTATCGCTGGCCCATCTTGATCATGAAAAAATAAAATTACGGTTTTCCACAATTTATCAGAAACTGCTGGAATTTGGTCTTGACCTCAGCACCGATTTAATTCCTATTGCACCTGCCGCGCATTACATGGTAGGGGGCATCCGTACCGATCTGAACGGAGAAACCAATATCCCCGGTTTATTTGCCTGCGGCGAGGTGGCATCAACGGGAGTGATGGGAGCCAACAGGCTGGCCAGTAACTCACTGCTCGAATGTCTTGTGTTTGGGAAGCGGGCCAGCGAGAAAGCACACCGGAAAAATTATTCCAGATGGGAACCATTGAACATTCGCCCCATTGAAGTTGATACAGAAAATGAAAATCTCTTTCTTGAAACAAAAAATAAAATCGCCGGAATGATGAGCCGGAACGTGGGCATTGTACGTGAAAAACCAGCTTTGGAAGAAACTATCCGGGACCTGGAAAAAATCGAAAAAATCATCCCTCCCAAAAATCCGGGATACAACTATTTAAAGATCAGACACATTGTTGATACCTGTTTGCTGATCAGCCGCGCAGCGCTTGTCCGCAAAGAAAGTCGTGGAGGACATATCCGTGGCGATTTTCAGAAACAAAACCCCGATTTCAGGGCACATATTATTCAACAAAAAAACAATAACCCGAGATTTACCGAAGTCAGAAAATGAAGATGAACGACGTAGAATTAAAAGCCGCCCGCGTTTTGATTGATTTGGCATTGGCAGAAGATGTGGCAAACGGCGATATCACCACCGACAACTTAATACCCGCTTCAAGCAGGAGAAAAGCAAAAATGGTGGCCAAAGCCGATGGCGTTGTAGCCGGGCTGGAAGTGGCTGAAATGGTTTTCCGAAGCTTCGACCAAAATTTAACATGGAATATAAAAATCGCTGATGGCGGCATGGTGAAAAAAGGCGACGTAATTGTTGAATTTGAAGCAACCTACCGTGCCCTGCTCACCGGCGAACGGACCGCCCTGAATTTTTTGCAGCGCATGTCGGGGATTGCAACTATGTCGAACAAATATGCTGAGGCAGTGAAAGATTTTAAAACCGAAATTCTGGATACCCGAAAAACATTACCGGGATTTCGGCTACTGGATAAATACGCGGTAAAAACCGGCGGTTCGTCAAATCACCGGCTTGGTTTATACGACATGGTAATGATCAAGGATAACCACATTGAAGTGGCAGGCGGTATCACACAGGCCATCACTGAAATACGAAAAAGAATTGCTCCAAACATTAAAATTGAAGTGGAGACCACCACACTGGAACAGGTGCAGGAAGCAATCAATACCGGGGCCGACATGATCATGCTCGATAACATGGACAATGCAACCATGAAAAAAGCCGTTGAAATGATTGCCGGGCGCGCCAAAGTAGAAGCATCGGGAAACATGACGCTCGAACGGTTAAGGGAAGTGGCCGCCACAGGTGTCGATTATATATCAATCGGCGCCCTGACCCATTCGGTGAAGGCGCTCGACATCAGCCAACAATTGGAAGATTTATGAACCTGATTATCGACATCGGAAACTCGCGCACAAAGATTGCGCTTTTCAACGACAGCGACCTGATGTTTAACCTGTCGCTCGACGAACTGACCCCGGCAAACATAAAAATGCTGCTCGACGAGCATCCTTCGCTGGACAAAGCGATCCTTTCAGCAACCAAACCCTTTTCGCCGGAATTAAAAAAAATTCTTACTGAAAAATTCAGCCTGTTTATCGAACTCGACCACCAGACGCTGATCCCCATCGAAAATTTATACGAAAGCAAGGAAACGCTTGGCAAAGACCGGTTGGCTACCGCAATCGGGGCAAACGAACTGTTCCCCGATCAAAATCTCCTGATTATTGACGCAGGTACCGCGATCACATTCGACCTCGTTAATTCAAAAAACCAGTTTTTGGGTGGCAACATTTCTCCCGGACTGGAAATGCGTTTTAAAGCGTTAAACACTTTTACCGGAAAACTTCCGCTGGTCGAACCGGGAGATGAATTCCCTCTGTTTGGAAGAAACACTCCAGAAGCAATCCGATCGGGAGTACAAAACGGAATTTTGTTTGAAGTGGAACAGTACATTCAAACCATAAACAAAAATTACGAAAATTTAAAAGTTATTATTACAGGTGGAGATGCAAAATTCTTTGATAAAAAATTAAAAAATTCCATATTTGTACACTTTAATTTGACCCTCATAGGGTTAAACCGGATTTTGGAGTTCAACAACCGATAAAATCAGGTTTTGTGATCATGCACGGTGGAATTTCCACGGGGGGCATTTTTAACCCTGTACATGAGATCGTCGTTTTGGCACAGGATTTGGGCACAGGAGAATGAAAGCTCCGAAAAGTATTGCAGAACAATATGTGGATGGCCATCGGGAAAAGAATCTGCAACACTGCGTTGAAAATGAAAATTTATTAAGAAAACAAAATAGTACAAATTATTGATTGACCGATATGAAAAGGACTTTATTAAAAACAATTACTCTCTCCGCGATACTTGTCGTACTGATGAGCTTGGGTTCACCGGCCCAGCGGGTTATTACAGGTACCGTTTACAGGGAAGGCAAACCGGCAGCAGGGGTGACGGTTGAAGCTCACAAATCATCGGAGTCGTTTATGACAAGTTTTGATGGGAAATATACGATCAATGCCGACCCGAAAACCAAATTTTTAAAATTTACGTTTATCGACGACAGCCGTAAGTTTGACATTGAAGGGAAAGAAGGAGATGTGTTCGATTTTAGTTTCGACGGGATTATTCCACAGAAGGAAGAATTACAGGAAACCGGGGTGGTCCTGAGAACCCACGAAGAACTTGTAAACACAGATAATGACCGTAACTACATGAGCAACCTGACCATGTACGACCAGTTTTACCGGCAGAAAGACTATAAATCGGCATTGGGCCCGTGGCGTATACTCTACCGGGTATACCCGAAATCGACCAAAAACATTTATTTGCATGGATGCAATATGTTTGAAGACAAATTCAATAATGCAACCAGTTGGACAGAGAAAAATTTTTATATCGATTCAATAATGAACGTCTACGACAAGCGCGTCAAATATTTTGGGGAAAAAGGTTTTGTCCGCGGCCGTCAGGGCGTCGATTACATTAAATTCAAAATACAGAATGAAAACTGGACCGATGACCAGTTGAAAGATATTTTCAAAAAAGGGTATGGTTATCTCGATGAAGCGATAAAAGAAGAAGGCGATAAAACCGAGACCCCGGTTTTGGTGGTTTATATGCAGGCGACCAGCCGTTTGTTTAAATTGGGAGATCTCCCGAAAGAAAAAGTGTTGGAAAACTACCAGCTCGCAAGCGATATCCTTGACAAATATATTGCTGCATCGCCCGGCGAGACCAAATACACCGATTCAAAAAAAGCAACTGATGAAATCTTCGAAGGGAGCGGGGCTGCCGACTGCGAAGCCCTGATCAGGTTGTACGAGCCTAAATTCGACGAACTGGCCGCCGACCTCAACAGGCTGAAAAAGGTACTTCGCATGCTCGACAAACAGGAATGTACCGACAGTGAGCTGTTTGCCATCGCTTCCGAAAAGTTGTATGCTTTGGAACCGTCGCCCGAAGCAGCGTTCAATATGGGGCGCCTGTTCATGAAACGGAACGATATTGCCAAGGGGAAAGACTATTATTTGCAGGCTATTGCTGCTGAAAAAGATGCGATCTTGCTGAGCAAATATTATTTCGAACTTGGGACATACACATTTGCTTCTGAGCATAATTTCCAGGAAGCCGCCAATTATTTGCGCAAGGCGCTGGCAAACGATCCGAACAATGCCAAGGCATTGCTTGTGTTAGGCGATGTGTTTGCAGCTTATTCAAAATCTTACGGAGAAAAGGAAATCGATCATTCGAGCCTGTTCTGGCTGGCAGTCGATTATTTTAACAAAGCCAAACGGATCGATCCTGAACAAACCGCGAAAGCCAACGAAAAAATTGCTACCTATTCACAGTATTTCCCCGACCGGGAAACCTTGTTCTTTGAAGGGTTCCAGGAAGGGCAGTCGTACCGGATCGGCAGCTGGATCAATGAAACAACAACAATCCGTGCAAGAAAGTAATTGTATCCGGAAAATATTTATCAGAAAAAGCATTGTAACCCTTTTCTCAGGGGTTACAATGCTTTTGTTTTCATGCGAAAACGATATTCAAAAGATAAAAGAGTTTGCTGATCTGCAAAACCAGCCCAGCGTGGTTTCCGAGGGTTTTGAGATGATCTATTCCGACTCCACGGTCATACGGTATAAGTTAAATACTCCCAAACTGGTTCTGCAGGAAAATACTGAAATTCCCTACATTGAATACCCTGAAGGCGTCCATATCGAAAAATACGACGTACGGATGAACATCACAGCCAGTATCCGGTCGAACTACGCCAAATATTATACAAAAGAAGAACGCTGGGAAGCAAAAAACAATGTGGTCGCGGTAAATGCCAGCGGCGATACATTAAAAACCGAACAACTGCTGTGGGATGAAAATAAAGGGAAGATTTATTCCGATGAGTTTGTCAAGATTATCCGGGCCGACCAGATTATGACGGGTATAGGGCTCGAAGCCAACCAGGACTTTTCAAACTGGAAAATTAAAAACCCGAAAGGGACAATTTACGTTGAAGTAAATGAAGGGGAGCAATAAACCTGGCCTATGACGTGGGTTTTAATTATTTTGGCGATGATCTTGTTTTCGGCTTTCTTTTCCGGAATGGAGATTGCGTTTGTCACCGCTAACAAACTGAGGCTCGAACTCGACAAAAAGCAAAGTTCGCTCACTTCGCGCACCCTTACGCTATTTACTCGTAACTCGGGCCAGTATATTGCAACTTTGCTGGTCGGGAACAATATCGCCTTAGTCGTATACGGTATTTCCTTTGCCAAATTGCTTGAACCGTTCTTTCTCAGGTTTCCGGTTTCCGACAGCATGATATTGATTTCTCAGACCATCATTTCGACACTGATCATTCTGGTTACTGCCGAATTTCTGCCTAAAACAGTTTTTCGGATCAACCCGAACCGTGTCCTCCGTTTCTTCTCTCTTCCACTGGCCTTTTTCTATTTTCTTTTTTATCCGGTCCGCCGGTTTGCCATGTCGGTTTCAAAACTGTTGATCAGCAGTTTATTCCATGAAAAATTTGACAAAGAAAACGAAGAGGTGGTACTTAGCCGGGTTGAACTTGATTATTATGTGAAAGAACAGCACAAAGGGCATGCAGAACCGGACAATGAACTGGACAATGAAGTAAAATTGTTCCGTAATGCACTCGATTTCTCAAAGATAAAACTTCGCGAAGTGATGATCCCGCGTACCGAGATCGAAGCAATGGATATTTATTCAACGATGGACGACCTGATCGACAGGTTCATCGAAACCGGGTACTCGCGTATCCTTTTCTACCAGGACAATATCGACAATATTATCGGGTACATTCATCACTCGGTCATATTCAACCGGCCAAAATCAATCCGGGAGAACCTGAAGAAGGTACTGATCGTACCCGAAACCATGCCGGCCAGTAAGTTACTGAGCAAGTTCATTCAACAACGCCGGAGCATTGCCATTGTGGTTGACGAGTTTGGCGGAACAGCAGGAATGGTCACCAGTGAAGACATTCTCGAAGAAATTTTCGGCAATATTGAAGACGAGCACGACACAATCGACTTCGTTGAAAAAATAGTTGGCAAGAATGAATATATTTTCTCCGGGCGACTTGAAATTGACGATATCAATGAAAAATACAACCTAAAACTCACCGTCAACGAAAATTACGAAACTCTGGCCGGTTTTATCCTTTTTCATCACGAAAGTATCCCAAAAATCAATTCCATTATACAAATTGGTAATTTTCAGTTCAAAATACTGAAAGCAACCAATACCAAGATCGAACTGGTGAACCTTAAGGTATTGGACAACACCTAAAAAAAAACTGTTTTTTAAAGATTAATAGTGAAAATTGTTATCTTCGTAGCTCAAATTTTTGAACTAAATATCATAATAAAAACAATACGTATTTAAATGGCTACATTACAAAAAATCAGGAATCGTGCCGGCATATTAGTAGCGATCATTATTGGTCTTGCGTTGGTCGCATTTATTCTGGGCGACATGTTGCAGACAGGAAGTACATTGATGCGGCCAAGTCAGCTTGAAGTTGCTGAAATTAACGGAGAATCAGTACAGTATCCCGATTTCCAGAGAAAAATAGAGGAACTTTCGGAAGTTTATAAGATGAACATGGGCGTTTCTCAACTCGATGAAAATGCCTGGAACCAGGTACGCGAGCAAGTATGGCAAACGGTATTGCGCGAGTTGGTAATGACCGAGGTATATGAAGAAATTGGTGTAGATGTCAGCTCCGAAGAATTGTTCGACCTGATTCAGGGGGCAAACCCACACCCGATTGTTCAGCAAATTTTCAGAAATCCAAATACCGGTGCATTCGATAAGGATTTTGCAGTTTCTTTTCTGAAATCGCTGCAAACCAATGCAAGCCCGCAGCAAAAAATGTATTGGCTGTATGTGGAAAATCAAATCAAAACAGAAAAAATACAGGAAAAATACAGTAACCTTATCAGCAAAGGGTTATACGTCACCTCTGCCGAAGCGACAAAAAGCATGGACGAAAAAAACAAGAAGGTAAATTTCCAGTATATCCCGCTTACTTATTCAAGCATTGCCGACAGCGCCGTTTCTGTTTCCGAGAAAGAACTGAAGGCATATTACCAGGCCCACCAGGACGAATACAAACAGGATAAAAGCCGTAGGGTTGAATACATTACTTTTGAAGTAAAAGCATCGGAAGCAGATGACGCCGAAGCAAAAAAATGGATTGAAGATATTCAACCTGAATTTGCCAGGGCACAGGACAATGCGCAGTTCGTAAACGTAAATTCCGATTCACGTTTCGATGGTTTATTCCTTAAACAGGAACAACTTTCAGCCGAATTGGGCAGTTTTGCCTTTAACGGGAATGTAGGCGATGTGTTTGGCCCATACAAAGAATCAGAATCCTATAAACTGGCCAAAATCGACGAATTCAGTATGCTGCCCGACTCGGTGATTGCAAGTCATATCCTGATCAGGCCGGAATCGGTTGGCGGAACTACGGCAGCCCAACAACTGGCCGATAGTTTAAAAAATCTTCTTGACAATGGTGCCAACTTTGCCGAATTGGCCCGTAAGTATTCGGAAGATCCAGGATCAGCAGCAAAAGGGGGCGATTTGGGTTGGTTTGGCCGGAACATGATGGTTAAACCATTTGAGGATGCAGCGTTTAGCGGAGAACTGAATAAAGTATACTTAGCCAATACTCAATTTGGTATCCACCTGGTAAAACCAACAAAAAAAGGAAAAGAAACCAAACATGCCCGTCTGGCTATAGTCGAACGCAAAGTAACACCAGGTACGCAAACATATCAGCAATATTATACACAGGCCAGCAAATTTGCCAGTGAAAATCAGGACTACGAATCGTTTAAAAAAGCGGTTATTGCCCAGCAACTCGATAAAAAAACAGCCAGTATGGGCGAAAACGATCGTGATGTGCCCGGACTGGAAACGTCGCGCGGATTGATACGCGCCGCTTATCAGGCTGAGGTCGGCGATATTCTCGTAAACAATGAAGGGTCTACTATTTTTGAATTTGGAAATAAATTTGTGATTGCCGCATTGGTGAACGCCATTGAAGAAGGGGTTGCTCCTTTCGACGAAGTAAAACTCCGTGTTGATCTTGCTGTACGCAAAGAGAAAAAAGCCGATATGTTGATTGCCAAGGCAAAAGAAGCAACGGCATCGGGCAGTAATTTCGAGGCCATTGCCCAAAAATTGGGAAGCCCGGTAAAAGATGCTGCCAATATTACTTTCACTTCGTACTCGATTCCTGAAATGGGACTGGAACCTGCTGTGATTGGCACAGTTGCAAGTCTTCCTGAAAATAAGGTTTCGGCCCCGGTGAAAGGAATTTCGGGAGTTTACCTACTGAAAGTTATTTCGGTAAGCGAAGGTACCGATAAAGACGTGCCCGGAGAACAAATCCGTTTGGCACAGAGCTTGGGCTACCGGGTAAATTACCAGGCTTTCGAGATCCACCGGAAAGCCACAGAAGTTGAAGATAAACGATCGAAGTTTTATTAACAGATAAACAACTCTCCATAAGAAAGCCGTTTCAAAACAAAAAGAGGCGGCTTTCTTATTTTTCCACATAAAAAAGGCTGAACTCTCTGAGACAGCCTTTGAAATATTTTACCAATAACCCAATCATGCTTCAAGCATGGCCTTGTATGCGGCAGCATCCATCAACTCGCCAAGTTCTGCTGCATTTGTCATCGAAATGCGGATCAGCCAGCCTTCGCCATACGGGTCTTTGTTGACCAGTTCCGGCGCATCTTCAAGGGCAGTGTTGAATTCCAAAACTTCGCCGCCAACCGGCATAAACAAATCGGAAACGGTTTTTACCGCTTCAATGGTGCCAAACGTATCACCTTTCGACAGGTTTTCTCCTTCGGTTTCAATCTCAACAAATACAATATCGCCCAATTCGCCCTGGGCAAAATCAGTAATTCCAACAAAGGCTTCATTACCTTCGGCACGAATCCATTCGTGATCTTTTGTGTACTTTAAGTTTTCAGGAAGGTCCATAATTTAAATCGTTGTGTAAGTATTTATAAATATTTTAGTTGCAAACAAGAAAATCAAATTCTTCTGAAAATAATAAACAATCCGAACCGATTGCACTCTCAAAAGTAATACATTTTTTTGTTTCATTCCTGAGTAAAAATCAGGGATACCCGAAAAAATAAAGTTCTTCCGGTGAAAAGTATATAGTTGGAGTTTATCCTTCTTTCCCTTTATTTTGCAGAAGTTATTAGAACCCGAAAATGGAACAGATCAAAATAAAATCACTAAACGGCATAAAAGCCGCTGCAAAACAATTTTTACAGACATACAGCCAACACCGGATTTTCGCTTTTTACGGAAAAATGGGAAGCGGAAAAACAACCTTCATAAAAGCGCTTTGCGAAGAAATGGGTTCGCACGACAATGTTACCAGCCCTACTTTTTCCATCATCAACGAGTATACTACCCCTACGGGGACCATGATCTATCATTTCGATTTTTACCGGATCAAAAATCTTCAGGAAGCATTCGACCTGGGATATGAAGATTATTTCTTCTCCGGGAATTTTTGTTTTATCGAATGGCCTGAACGCGTTGAACAACTGTTGCCGGCTGAATTCGTAAAAGTGGGAATCTCAGTTGACCAAGGTGAAACCCGGCTGATCGAAGTTTCTGTTGTATAATATTTGAATATTTAACCGGAATGTCTAACTTCAAATCCCAATTCATTTAAAATGACAAAAGAAGAACATCATTCCGATTTGAAACCCATGGAACATACCCTTTTGCTCCCCAAGGAAGAAATGCTGGAAATCCGCAGAAGAGGGAAAAAAATAACCATTGGTATCCCATCCGATTTTCACAAGGTTGAATACCGGGTGCCGTTGACTCCGGAAGCTGTTGAACTACTGGTTTCGTATGGACATGAAATCATTATGGAAGAAGGGGCAGGCAAAGCTTCCAGTTATTCCGACGAGGAATATCGTCATGCCGGGGCCATTGTAAGCGACAAAAAACAGGATATTTACGAATGCGACGTCATCATCCGGATTTCTCCTTTCTCAGCCGAAGAAATTGATCTGCTGAAAGGGCACCAGGTGCTTATTTCCGATATGCAGATCAGCGCCCACTGTGCCGAAACAATACAGAAACTTCAGCAAAAAAAAGTAACCACCATTGCATACGAATATATTGAAAATGACAACGGCTGTATGCCGGTAGTACAGCTGATGAGCCAAATATCGGGGAGCACGGCCATTACACTGGCCAGCGAATACCTAAGCAAGTCGCGAAACGGGAAAGGCGTCCTTTTGGGTGGAATAACCGGTATCTCGCCCGCCGAATTAGTAATCCTCGGATCGGGCACGGCTGCCGAATTTGCGGCCCGCACAGCGCTGGGATTAGGAGTAACCGTAAAAATTTTCGACGACAGCATGTACAGTCTCCGGTTACTGGAAGAAAAGCTCGGACAACGTGTATTCACTTCCGTTTTTTATCCCAAAGTGATGAAGAAAGCGCTGAAATCGGCGGATGCGGTGCTGGGCGCCATGTCAGTGAACACTACATTGCAATTCAGGGTTTCGGAAGAAATGGTGGAGAAAATGAAAAAAGGATCGGTGATCATCGACTTGAACATGAGCCAAGGAGGTTGTTTCGAAACCTCGAAATGTACCGACCTGAACAACCCGACATTTGTCAAACACGGGGTCATCCATTATTGTGTCCCCAACATTCCCTCGATTGTGGCCCGCACTGCCTCCATCGCACTAAGCAATATACTAACCCCCATCATCATCGCAGTGGGCGAGATCGGGGGTATGGACAACTACATAAAAAATTCGAAAGGTTTTCGAAAGGGAGTTTATATTTATAACGGGATACTGACCAACCACGATCTGGGCGAAAAACTCAACCTGCCGTCAAAAGATATTGACCTGCTGCTGGCGGTGTACTAAAGTAGTCAATCAGGAGATCAAGAACTCTGTGCCGGGTGCTTATAGCTTTTTGCGGGAAGCATACGGAGCAGGAATTTCCCGGTACAAATCGGGGAAGTGTCAAATAATCCGGTATATTTCCATTATCCCGCTCAGGATTTTATCAAAATCAATCTTCAGGTCGATCAGATTGCCGCTGTGAACATCAAATACCCAGCCATGCACTTTGAGGTTCCGCTCCTTGTTGGCCTTCTGTACATCCGCAGTTTTAATTACATTGATACATTGCTCCTGTACATTCAGCTCCACTAAGCGTTTGTATTTTTCTTCTTCGTCTACTATTGCATCAAGTTCTTTCCTATGCAGACGGTAAACATCCCGGATATTCCGCAACCACGGGTTCAATATTCCTAGGTCGGCAGGGTGCATGGCTGCCTTCACCCCGGTACAATAATAATGCCCGCAAACCACAATATGATTTACCTTCAAATGTGAAACCGCATAATTGATTACCGACATGGCGCTCAAATCGTTATTTGTCACCATATTGGCAATATTCCGGAACACAAAAACATCACCGGGCTGCACCCCCATTAACTCTTCCGCAGTGACCCGGCTGTCGGAACAACCAATGTATAAAAACTCCGGATTCTGTCCTTTCGACAAGTTTTTAAAATAGCTTTCATCAACCTTCAGTTTCTCTGCAATCCATTTTTGGTTATTTTGAAAGATTTGTTCTACATTCATACCTGAAAAATTATTTTATTTTACAACGCATATCGGACGAGGATGTTCGTTTCCAAAAATTAAAGGCGAATATTTTTCCCCCGGAATAGACAACAGGTGCTTTTATTGAAAATAGCTGTTTACTGCAATTATTCTGAATTTCAGATGTTATAAAAATTGACGAACGTTTATTTTAATCCTATTTTTGAAAGGTTTTTATTTCAACAATACAATGAAGTTTTATTTTTCCCTTTTGCTCCTGTTTTTCATTTTCACCGGTTCCCTACCGTCGTTCGGAATGATGCCTCTCCGTAAACCTTCGATACCGGTATTGCAAAATCCGGAATTTATTGAAATCACGGTAAAACGGAAACAAACTGTTTTTTCTATTGCCCGTCAGTACGGGATTACGATGGATGAACTGTACCGTCACAACCCTTCTGCAAAAGAAGGTATCCGGTTTGGGCAAACTCTTCGTATCCCGGTTCGCGAAAGTATGCAGAAGAAAGAAACAGGCGATACGGATATTCCGAACATGGAAAACGAAGCCGTTCATCATGATCAGAAACATGAGGATTCAAAATTTTTTGGGTACAAAATCCGCTTCGGAGACACACTTTTTGAACTCGAAAAGAAATATAGCATGCCATCCGATACTTTACTGGCAATTAACCCGCAACTGCAAAACGAAATGCGGCCGGGTGCGCTTATCCGTATCCCGGCAAAATATCTCCCGATAATCATCTCCGAAGCGGAAAATGAAAATGAATTTTTCCGGTATACGGTCCATCCCGACGAATCGGTTTACGACATTGCCTCCCGTTTCAACATCAACATCAGCGAACTGAAAGATGCCAATCCGATACTCGACTACCGGGAACCAGTTAAAGAAGAAGAACTTCTGATACCCGATAAATCGTTGCAACGAAAGGTATTTGATGAAGCTATTCAGGATAGTGTCTGGATTTTACCTTCTTATAAAACAAAACACTTCTATCAGGATGCACGGGAAAGCTGTGGCATCAATTTCGAAAGCAAAGGGAAAACCTACCAGGTGGCGCTCCTCCTGCCCTTGTTTCTCAATGCCAACGATACCATCAACCGGCTTGCAACAAGCAGGGAATCGCTGGCTGATTCGATTTTTGTAAGCGCTTTTAAAAAAGATACATATCTTTCGAAGGATACCTTAAAAACCAAAAAAGAAAAAATAATTGATCCCCGCTCCGAAAACTTCATGCACTTTTACGAAGGTGTTCTGATGGCTGTCGACAGTCTGCGGAAACAAAATAAAAAAGTTGAGCTGTTTGTATTCGATACAGGACGCGATTCGATGGCCGTGAGATCAATCATCCAGCAGGATATTTTTTTAGAAATGGACCTGATCATCGGGCCGGTGTTTCCCGAAATGCAGGCTGCAATTTCCGCATATAGTGCCAAGAACCGTATTCCGATGGTTTCGCCGCTTTCCTCTTCCGGAAATTTTGAAAAGAGCAACCCGTATTATTTCAAGGTTAACCCCGATAAAGAGTATCTGATCAGAAAAACATCGGACTGGGTTGCCGATGATTTCTTCAATGCGAACTTCATTGTTCTCAGGATGGGCGATTACCGGCACCTACAGGAAGCAGAACTGGTTGACCTGTGCCGTAAAAAGTTGTTTTCAACAGGTTATTACGATAAGCACCGAGAGGCGTTGTTCCACGAATGCAATTTTGAAACAGAAGGTATCTCAGGAATAAAAAGCATCCTCTCGCAAAACCGTAAAAACGTTTTTATCATTCCCTCCGTCAACGAGGGACAAATAAGTGTTGCCATGACCAATCTCAACACTCTTGCCGAACAGGCCAATGTCCATTTAGTGGGCTTATCGGGTTTTAAAGGGTATCGCAGTATCCAGCCTGAATATTTCCACCGTACACAGTTGCAATATCTCTCCCACTATTTTATCGATTATGAAAGTATATTGGTAAACCGCTTCATTACTGCATTCAAAAAGCATTTTTCCACCGAGCCGAACGAGTTCAGTTTTCAGGGGTTCGACCTGGCATATTATTTTATGAGCGCACTTCACCTATACGGAAAAGAAATGCCCCGGTGTATCCCGCATTTCAGGATAGAACTGAACCAGTTGAACCTCAATTTTCAAAGAACAAGCAAAACCGGGGGGTTTATGAATTACGGACTGTTTAGGGTTACACACGAAAAAGATTTCAGCATAAAAAACAAAGGGTTTTACGGCCCCGGAAATTTGTTCCCAGGGCAATAGTATTATATCAGATACGCTTTTTATATCCTTCAGAAAAACATAAAAAACTACCAGCACAGAACAAACCAGAATGATTTAAATGCTAAATTTGGAATAACAAACTAACGAACCAAGTTTAAACTAAAATAACCCAAGATGGAGAAAATCAAAAAAGCTATGTTATTCAATGCCAGCTGTGTGGCATTGGTTGTGACTGCACTCGCATTTGGAACCCGGGGTGGTTTTATCACTCCGTGGATGGAGGAATTTAACCTGACAGGCACTGAGGTAGGCTGGATTGTCGGCACTGCCTTTTGGGGCTTTACACTTGCCATGATCTTTCTGGGGCCGTTGGTCGATATTATGGGTATTGGCAAAGTAATCGCCGTAGCTTTTACCTGCCACATTATCGGACTGATAATGACTATTTTCGCCAATGGTTTCTGGTCCCTGTTTTTCTCGACCATGCTGATCGGCATTGCCAACGGCAGCGTGGAAGCGGCCTGTAACCCGCTGATCACCGCTATTTATCCCGATCAGAAAACAGCTAAACTGAACCGCTTCCACATGTGGTTTCCCGCCGGGATTGTAATTGGCGGATTAGTGGTTTACTTTCTCGGAAACGCCGGCATTGGCTGGCGGATACAAACGGCGGTTATGCTGGTACCCACCATCGGGTACGGGCTAATGTTCATGCGGCAAAAATTTCCGCATACCGAACGTGTGGCGATGGGCGCCACTTATAAAGACATGCTCAAAGCCTGTGTTTCCCCGTTGTTCCTGTTCATGGCTGTTCTGATGCTGATGACAGCTGCGACCGAATTGGGGTCGAACCAGTGGATTCCTGCCCTTTTTCAAAATGCTGTAAATAATTTATTCGGAGAAGGCGGCTTCGGTGCTATCCTGATCCTTGTCTGGATCTCAGCCATCATGGCTTTGGCCCGCCTGCTGGCAGGTCCTGTAGTACATAAACTCTCGGGGATTGGCGTATTGCTGTTCTCAGCTATCTTTTCGGGGATTGGCCTTTATCTGATGAGTATTTCGTCGGGGGCTATGTTGTTTGCTGCGGCCACCGTTTTTGCTGTGGGGGTAGCCTATTTCTGGCCCAACATGCTGGGCGTTGTCGCCGAAAAAGTGCCGATGAGCGGGGCGCTCGGACTGGCTATTATGGGAGGTATCGGCTTCCTGGGCGGGGCTATTGCCCAACCGGCGCTCGGGCGTATTTACGACGTTCAGCTTTCCAAGCTGGGTAGCGATATGGCTGCAGGCGCGGCAACCCTGCAATACGTCATCATTTTATCGGTAATACTCACCGTCGCATTTGTGTATCTTTTTCTGAAACACAGAAAACCCCGGGCAACTACTTAATACTGTTGTCAAAAGAATAATGGAAGAAGGTGTTCCAAAAGCCTGTTAAGCAGGAGCATTTTGAAACACCTTCTTCTGGTTGCATCAACCCAATTTTAATACTTCATGGCCCGATCCATGTCGCGCCGGGTATCTTTTTCTTTTAATGTTTCCCGCTTGTCGTACATTTTTTTCCCTTTGGCCAGGCCTATCTCTAATTTGGCCAGGCCTTTTTCTGTAACAAATAATTTTAGGGGAACGATGGTCAAACCGCTTTCTTTCAGTTTTTTTGCCAGCTTTGCCAGTTCCCGTTTCTGCAACAACAACTTCCGGTCGCGTTTAGCAACATGGTTATTTATATTTCCAAAATCGTATTCCGAAATGTGCATATTTTTCACATACAATTCGCCCGACTGAAACTGGCCGTACGAATCGACCAAACTGGCTTTACTACTGCGTATTGATTTTATTTCTGTACCCACCAACTGGATCCCTGCAATGAAGGTTTCCAGAATTTCATATTCAAAAAAAGCCTTCTTGTTTTTTATACTGATATTTTGTGTTTTATGAGCCATTGTTTTTATACTTACCCTGACAATTTTTCAGGTTACCGTTCTTTTTTTGCCTTACAAAAATACATTATTTTGCAAAATGCAATCCCACAAAAAATGAAACAGGCAAAATATAACCTCATTGCAGTTGTAGGCCCTACTGCCGGAGGAAAAACAAGCGTGGCGGCCCATCTGGCTGTCCGCATTGGAGGAGAAATTATTTCAGCCGATTCGCGACAGGTGTACCGGGGCATGGACCTCGGTACCGGTAAAGATTACGGCGATTATGTGATAGACGGGCAAGCAGTACCCTTTCACCTGATTGATATTGTTGATGCCGGTTACGAATACAATGTGTTTGAGTACCAAAAGGATTTTTTAAAAGTTTTTGAGGACATCTTGTCCCGCGAAAAAATTCCGGTATTGTGCGGCGGTAGCGGCCTATATCTGGAAGCGGTATTGAACAATTACAAACTGGTACAGGTCCCGCACAACGAAGAATTGCGGCAAAAACTTCAGGACAAGGAATTGAGTGAACTGGTTGAAATCCTGAAAATCTACAAATCGGACCTGCACAACCATACCGATATTGAAAATAAAAAACGTGCGCTCAGGGCTATCGAAATTGAAGAACATTACGCGCATCATCCGGAAATTGATACCCGGATGCCGGAAATCAGGAGTTTGGTGGTTGGGGTAAAATACGACCGTTTGTCGCGGCGCAAACGCATTACCGAGCGCCTGAAACAGCGACTGGATGAAGGAATGATCGATGAAGTGCAACGCCTGATAGACAACGGATTAAGCCCGGAACAACTTACTTATTATGGTTTGGAATACAAATTCCTGACCTGGTATTTGACCGGAAAACTCACCTACGATGAAATGGTTGGGCAACTGAATACAGCCATCCACCAGTTTGCCAAACGGCAAATGACCTGGTTCCGGCGCATGGAGCGACAGGGAACAGTTATCCACTGGCTCGATGGCTATATGCCAATGGAAGAAAAAATGGAACGGATACAAAAGTGGATGGAAGGATAAAATAAACCGACCGGATGACATTGGAGCCACCCGGTCGGTAAAATATTCTTATTGCATTTCGTATTTATACATTCCCAGATCGTCTAATTCCGATGAACGGATAAACTCGGCATGTGCTTTCACCTGTGCTTTGGCAAAGGCAATGTAGTTTTTGGCCGACTTCAGGAACATGCGGTCGCGGTTGGTGTCGAGCAACAGCAGGTAGCTCATAATGATGTGACCAGCCATTTCAACCAGACGGCGTGCATGGAAATCTATAAACTCATTGTCGTTTCCGGCAGTTACTTTCTTCACCGCCTGCTCGTACTCGTCGGTCAGGATGATCAGTGTTCGGCGCATGTATTCCAGTTCGGGGGCCACTTTTTCTGCTTCGTATTCACGGATCTGTGCCAGATAGGCGCCGGTGGTCACCCCGCGGATAGCGGCCACCACCTGCAACTGGGTCGTTCCTTCATAAATAGAAGTAATGCGGGCATCGCGGTAAATACGTTCCACCGGGTAATCTTTCATAAAACCGGAACCTCCATGAACCTGCACTGCATCGTAAGCCAGCTGGTTGCTGTATTCGCTGGCCATTCCTTTTACCAAGGGGGTAAAAATATCGGCCAGTTTCTGATATTGTTTCATCTCGTCGCGCTCTTCTTTTTCCAATTTGCGCTCTTCGGCGATGTGCATGTACGTTTTGTACATATCGACAAAACGGGCCGTTTCGTACAACAAAGTGCGGGAAGCATCCAGTTTGGCTTTCATGGTTGCCAACATTTCATAAACGGCAGGGAAGCGGATAATCGCTTTTCCAAATTGAACACGTTCTTTGGCATACTGCAATGCTTCGCGATAAGCAGCTTCGCAAACGCCAACCGACTGGGCTGCAATTCCCAAACGGGCGCCGTTCATCAGCGCCATAACATACTTGATAAGCCCCATCTTACGGTCGCCCACCAGCTCAGCCGGGGCATTTTTAAACACCAGTTCACAAGTTGGGGAACCAATAATGCCCATTTTGTGTTCGATACGGCGAACAGTTACGCCCCCGTTGTTTTTGTCGTAAATAAACATAGAAAGGCCGCGGCCATCTTTTGTGCCTGGTTCCGAACGAGCCAATACCAGTGAAATATGTCCGTCTCCATTGGTAATGAAACGTTTTACGCCATTCAACCGCCATGTTTGTTTTTTCTCGTCCCAGGTGGCTTTCAGCTGAACCGCCTGCAGGTCGGAACCGGCATCCGGTTCGGTGAGGTCCATGGCCATGGTATCGCCAGTGCATACGCGGGGCAAGTATGTTGCTTTTTGTCCTTCGGAAGCAAATTCGTTGATCGTTTCGGCACAGTCCTGAAGCCCCCAGATGTTCACAAAACCGGCATCGGCACGCGACACAATGTCGGCAGCCATAATGTACGGGACAATCGGGAAATTCAGCCCCCCATACATGCGGGGTAGCGACATGCCCATCAAACCGGCTTTGTTCAGCGCTTCGATATTTTCCTGTGTGCCACGGGCATAAACCACATGCCCGTCGACCACCTGTGGCCCTTCGGCATCAATGCTTTCTGCATTCGGCGCTACAATTTCGCCGCAAATTTCGCCCACTACTTCCAATACTT
The DNA here is from genome assembly GCA_034003625.1 of Prolixibacteraceae bacterium. Classification (GTDB taxonomy): domain Bacteria; phylum Bacteroidota; class Bacteroidia; order Bacteroidales; family Prolixibacteraceae; genus GWE2-42-39. The sequence goes on from JAVEYG010000019.1 coordinate 47,805, forward strand.
TGTCGAAACTGTCGAAAGCATCTTCGTAATCCATCGGGGCATAATCAAATTTTTCTTTTTCCGTGAAATTCCTTTCCTTCAGTCGAACGATCTTCTCCATCAATGGATGTTGGAGATGGAATCTCAGCTCTTTATTATCGGTATAGAAATTGGCCATTTTGTTTATTATTTGGTATTCTTTTTATAATACTTGATCATTTTCGGGATGATTTCCGAAACATCGCCGGTAATCACATAATCGGCAATCGAGTTGATCGGCGCTTCGGGATCGGTGTTTATCGCGATCACCTGGGCCGATTCCTCCATCCCTGCACGGTGCTGGATTTGCCCCGAAATACCACAGGCAATGTACAGCTTCGGACGAACGGTAATCCCGGTTTGTCCAACCTGTCGTTCGTGTTCCACATAACCGGCATCGACAGCCGCGCGCGAGGCGCCCACTTCGCCGCCCAACACTTCGGCCAGATCGTACAACAGTTTGAAATTTTCTTTCGAGCCCATTCCGTAACCTCCGGCCACCACAATTGGCGCACCTTTGATATTTACCTTGCTTTTTTCGATGTGGCGCTCGATGATTTCCACCACAAAATCGGTATCGGAAACATATTTTGCCACCTCCAGCGTTACAACTTTTCCCTTGTATTTTGGGTCCAGAATCTCTTTTTTCATCACTCCTTCGCGAACAGTTGCCATTTGTGGGCGGCAATCGGGATTGATGATCGTGGCAATGATGTTCCCACCAAATGCCGGGCGGATCTGGTACAAAAGATTTTCGTACACCTTGCCCTGTTTTTTATCTTCGTGCCCGCCAATTACCAGACTGGTGCAATCGGCAGTCAACCCGCTGTGCAGGGCCGATGAAACCCGCGGCCCGAGGTCGCGACCAATAGACGAAGCGCCCATCAGGGCAATTTGTGGTTTTTGTTCCTGAAACAGTTTGACAATGATTGATGTGTGCGGCAAAGTACTATACGGGGACAGACGGGCATCGTCGGCTACGTACAGAACATCGGCCCCATAAGGAAAAATGTTTTTTTCAATGCCATCTAATTGGCTACCAATAGCAATGGCTTCCAGGTTGCATTTCAGTTCGTTGGCCAACGATCTTCCTTTTGTCAGCAACTCCTGGCTAACTTCGGCAACCTGACCGTCTTCTATTTCGCAATATACAAATACGCTGTTCATAAAATTTCGTGTTAAAAATTAACCAATGGTGTGACTTTCAATTAACTCCCGCATCAGTTGGTCGATGTCGTTATCATCAGAAGTGATAATTTTGGCTTCTTTGGCCTGAAGGACAACATTCTCCACTGTTTTCACCTTGGTCGGCGAACCGGAAAGTCCCAGTTCCTCGGGGTTCGATTCAATATCGTTTACCGTCCATTCCTGGATGTTCAGATACGGTCGGTCATTGTAAAGGTGCATGTAATCCTCGTTCGAGTTCTGAAGTTCGGAAACGGTTTTAGCGTGTTTGTATTTCATCAGTAATTTGGCATTACGGGCACGGCAGGCAGGCGCCGAGCCATTCACTGTAATAACCAGCGGCATCGGGCAACTGACGGTTTCAACCCCCCGTTCGAGACGGCGTTTCATAATCAGCTTATTTGCTGAAATTTCCTTGATTTCTTCTACATAAGTAACTTGTGGCAAACCAAGTTTTTCGGCCACCTGCGGGCCAACTTGTGCAGTATCGCCATCAATCGCCTGGCGACCGGCGACAATCATATCAAAATTTTTGATTTTCCGTAACGCCTGCCCAAGGGCATAAGAAGTAGCCAGGGTATCGGAACCTGCAAACGCACGGTCGGTGAGCAGGATGCCATCATCGGCGCCGCGGAACATCCCTTCGCGGATAATCTCGGCAGCGCGTCCCGGCCCCATCGTCAGGATGGTAATGGTCGTTCCCGGAAAACGGTCTTTAATACGCAAAGCCTGTTCCAACGCATTCAAATCTTCAGGATTGAAAATGGCAGGCAGGGCAGCCCGGTTCACTGTACCGTCGGCTTTCATCGCATCTTTGCCAACATTCCTGGTATCAGGAACCTGCTTGGCCAAAACGATAATTTTGTAACCTTTCATCTGTTATAAATTTGATCAATTTTTCTCGTGTAGTTGTTTTTTGTTTTTTCCTGTTTCCCGGAATGCCGTTTCATTCAATCTTTTTGAAAATGAACAAAAACTACCTCCCCAATAAAACAAGGCTGGCAAATATAACCAAACCCTGAAAAGAAATCAAGAAGTATGGGTAAAGTACGGAAAACACAGAAAAGCACAACATCCGGTTTTTACTGTCTCAGGAATAAAACAGGAGGAGAAGTGTAGCTGAAAATCCTGCACCGTGAAGATTTAAAACAATCAACCTGATCTTTCAAATAATCTCAGCCGGGTTTTTCACACCCGTAATTTAAAATCATTTTAATTTACGCAGGATATAAAGGAAGGAACAAACTGGATTAACAAACATCATATAAGCAGTTCATCATCTCGGGAAACATGGACGATTCAACGATTTTGGGAAAACGAAACGGTACGGATAAACCTTTTCGATGCAAAGAAACCGAAAAACGGGAACCCGCTTGTTGACCTGCCTTCTATATCCGTAGAGTGATCCAACTAAAGTAAAAGCGATAAAAAAAGTATTGAGGCAACCTGGTTTTCACAGGCCAGTCTCCCGTTGTGGGGAATCAGGGGGTAAGTACGAAGAGCGCATGAAGAAACAATGTTGTCACAACAGTAGTTTAAAAATTTGTACGGATGAGATAGCCATTCAAAGCAGCGTTTAGCTCTCTGGTTTTTGTACTGTAATACCGTTTTTCGCGAAACCCGAGGATGCTGTGAATACCATATACCGCGTCGGATAAAAATAATTCGTCGGCCTGGTACAGCTGATCGGTGGTAAAGCCGTCAGTTTCGGAGTAAGAGAGTTGTGTTTTTTTTGCCAATATCGGGACAATTGCTCCGGAAACATCCATGTATGCCCCTGCAGAAGCCGAAACTCCGGTGATCTTGTCATTTTTTACCAGGAACAGCTTTTTCCCGATGCCTTCAATGATTTTATCTTCGGAATTAATGAGCAAAAACTCATCGTAGCCGGAGCCGGGCAAATGCGATGCGGCCACTTTCCAGACCGTTTCGGAACCCACCGACAGGTTCGACAGACCGGAAATTGCCTTTGGCATTTTGTCGAAAACATCGACTAACAGGCCTTTGTTTTTTAGTTCAAACTCAAACGTGCCGAGCGGTCCGGCAGAAAGGATGTAATCAGTATCTATCCCGTTCCTAAAGAAATAAACCGAGATGACGGCGCTTTTGTACAGTTTGTTCTTCACCAGTAACCGTTCCATTTGCCGCTTCAAATCTTTTCCTCCCGACCGCAAAATATCGGGCAGCGGCTCGTTGAATATCCTGAATTTCAGCAATAGTAAATCAAGCGTTTCCTCTAAAAACGGAAAACTGTTCCGGATGGCCCTTATTTTTTCTGAAAAAAGCAAAGTCTCCGCATCGGCAACCGTGAAAAGTTTTTCGCCGGCAGCAAGAAAAGTTCCGTTTTTCAGGATGAACGGGTTCATTGGGAAGCCCCCCCTAACTCCCCTGAAATGGGGGAAAATTTTGGTTTGTAGAAAAAAAGGCTGCTCAAGAAACCGGAACTTTCGCATTCGTATTTTTCTCCCTTGGGGGGAATACAAAGGGGGCTTTTTTGCAACTTACAATTCATCGATAAAATCTCCTACATTTTGGTTGGAAACAATCCGTATCCCTTTCACACCGGCACGTTCAGCTGCCAACATGTCGCTTTCCGAGTCGCCGATAAAATACGAACGGGCGGCATCGATCCGGTGTTTGGCAATCAACTTTTCGATCATTAGTGGCTGAGGTTTGCGGCAGAGGCATTTTTCAATCTTGTCGTGGTGCGGGCAAACGGCTATTTCAGTAATTACAACGCCATTGTCAGCCAGTATTTCTTTCATTTTCCGGTGTACTTTCTCCACATCGTCCATCGTATACAACCCTTTTGAAATGCCGCCCTGATTGGTCACCATGAACAGTTGGTAGCCTTTATCCTGAATGCGTTTCAGGTTTTCGCCAATGCCCTCAACTAATTTTATGTCTTCTTCCCGGAAAATGTAATAATGGTGGGCATTGTCCAGCACTACCCCGTCGCGGTCGATGAAAACAGCCCGGATCATATAATCATAAATAATTTATCGAGAAAATTTCGCATGAGCCCCGAATCAACAAGCACAGGGAATAGGAACCCGAACAGCGCCCCAAGGAAGTGGGCATCATGGGCTACATTGTCGGTTTCCTTTGCTTTGCGGCTCATGTAGTACGAATAAACTAAGTACAACACGGCAAAAATAATCCCCGGAAATTTAATCAGTCCGAAGAAATAAACCGGGTTCCACGGGTCGAAAAAAATGGCGGCAAACAAAACGGCAGAAACCGCGCCCGATGCGCCTACCGCGTTATAGTAAAAATTATTCTTGTGTTTGAAGATGGCGTACAAGTTCGAGAACAAGATGCCGCCTAAGTAAAGCAAGATGTAAAAAAATACGGCCTTTCGCCCGAATTGGAAATGAAAATATTGTTCGATGGCGCGGCCAAACGAAAAAAGTACGATCATGTTCACAATCAGGTGTTCCCAGTTGGCATGAACAAAAGCGTGGGTTACCAGCCGGTGGTATTCTTTGTTGTGATAAATCTTACTCGCATTGAACTGTAGTTTGTCCATCAGCGAAGGTTGTTGAAAAGCGGCGAACGAAACAACCGCTGTGGCAATAATAATCAGGATGGTCATACTATACGGGGTTTAGTGTAAAATTCGGTAAATCATCTCGCGTTGCAAATCACCGGGATCCGACGATACGTTGCCCATTCCCTTCGCTTTCATGTCGTACTCGCGCAGAATGGCAATGATCTCCACTAATTTTCTGATGCTGTAATTTTTTGCTGCCGTAACATACGACTGTACAAAATACGGGTTGATGCCCAGTTTGGAGGCCACTACATTTTTCGATTTATCTTCCAGAAACTGGTAAACCAGCAGCTTCTCGAAATAATAGTACAACGATGAAATTACCCGTGTAATGGGGTTTGATCCGGAATTGGCGCCAAAATAATTAATGATGCGGTTGGCTTTCAGTATATTTTTCTCGCCCAACGCATTTTGCAATTCAAACACATTGTATTCTTTGCTGATGCCGATATTCCGCTCAATATGGTCGGGCGTGATCTGGGTATTTTCGGGCAGCGAAATAATCAGTTTGTCGAGTTCGTTGGAAACTTTGCCGAGGTCGGCGCCCAGGTATTCGGCCATCATGGCCGAGGCCTGTGGACTGATCGTGTATTTAAAAGCAGCCAGATAGTTGTTGATCCAGGCGGGCAACTGGTTCTCGTAAATGCGGCTGGCCTCGAAAAGCACGCCGTTCTTATCGATCAGCTTTGCGAAAGTTTTCCGCTTGTCAATCGTTTTGTATTTGTAATTAATTACCAGAATGGTCGACTGGAGCGGGTTTTTCACATAAGATTCCAGATCTTCTATTTTCTTGATATTCTGAGCTTCCTTCACAATTACTACCTGGTGGTTGGCCATCATCGGGAAACGCCGGGCGTGGGTGATAATCGTATCCGGTTCGATGTCTTTTCCGTAGAGAATGGTCTGGTTGAACCCTTTTTCGGCCTCCGTCAGCACATGTTGAGCAATGTAATCGGTGATTTTATCAATGAAATACGGTTCTTCCCCCATCAGGAAATACACCGGGTGATAAATTTTTTTCTTCAGGTTTTGCAGAATATCTTCAAACGTCATACGGTCGGTTCAATGGTGAAAAGCAAAAGTAAGAAAAGCAGCGCAAACACAAAATGGGTTTAAAATTTCAGGTGTTTGACCGACTGCCCGTTGTTTTTTATTTCGAGCAGCGACCCGACCCCTGTTTCCAAGTGTTCCCACACAAATTGGTCGGTTACTTTCCGGTCGCTTTCCGAGGTTTTTACCCCGGTCGAAATCATGGGCTGGTCGGAAACCAGTAACAATGCACCTGCCGGTATCTGGTTGTAAAAGCCAACAATAAAGATTGTGGCTGTTTCCATATCGATAGCCATGGCCCGCGACTTTTCAAGGTATTTCTTAAAACGCTCGTCGTATTCCCACACGCGTTTGTTGGTGGTATACACCACGCCGGTCCAGTAATCTTTTTTTCGGTCGCGGATGATGTGCGACACGGCCCGTTGCAGGTTAAACGCCGGAAGGGCGGGTATTTCCGGCGGAAGATAATCGTTCGAGGTACCGTCGCTGCGGATGGCGGCAATGGGCAGGATGAGATCGCCTAACTGGTTTTTCTTTTTCAGTCCGCCGCATTTGCCCAAAAACAGTACCGCTTCGGGATGGATGGCGCTCAATAAGTCCATTACGGTCGCGGCATTGGGACTACCCATTCCAAAGTTGATGATGGTGATCCCTTCGGCGTGGGCATTGGGCATATTTTTATCTAAGCCTACAATAGGAACCTTGAATTTCTCGGCAAACATTTCCACATACAATTGGAAATTAGTCAGTAAAATATGCTTCCCGAATTCATTTAACGGGCGCCCGGTGTACCGGGGCAGCCAGTTCTCCACAATTTCTTCTTTGGTCTTCATAGTGTAAATTTTAACCAAAATATTCAACCCTGTATTTTAGATTTATCGTTTTTTCGCCCTATGCTCCCACCTGATTTTTATTAGGCACAATGTGGAACCGACAGTTACAGTTACATTTTTCTTAATTGTTCAGCAATATAAGTTTATTATTACTTTTATAGAATGAAATTCATGCAAAGATACGAACATTGTTTGCCAACAGGATGCAAAAACTAAACCTGCCGGAATATTCTTTCCGGATAAAAAACGAGAACGGGAAAGAGTTGATTTTTGACGAACTACGGAAAAAATTTGTACGGTTGACCCCTGAAGAATGGGTAAGACAAAATTTCATCCGGTTTTTAATTGCTGAAAAAAAATATTCACCTGCGCTGATGGTTGTCGAGGCCGGTGTGAACGTAAACAATAACCTGTTACGCGCCGACCTGGTTGTGTTCGGAAGGAACGGACAACCGTTGCTGGCGGCAGAGTTCAAAGCGCCGGCAGTGAAAATTTCGCAGGATGCTTTCAACCAGATTGTACGCTACAACATGAAGCTGAAAGTTGCTTACCTGATCGTAAGCAACGGGCTTTCGCATTTTTGTTGCCGGATCGACTACCCCTCCAACAGCTATGATTTTTTACAGGAAATACCTGACTTTACTGATGTTTCAATTAACAAAAAAGAATAACCCCCAGAAAGGGGCCACAAAGGGAACTTCATAAAAACCCGGAGAGCCAAATGTTTTTTATGTATTGACAATCAGCAAAAACGTACGTTAAAGAAACCACCGCCAAACAAAATTTGGGAAGAATAAAAAAATAAATCAACTTTGCTCAAACTGTTAATTGCTGATTCGTGATTCATCGTCAACCAAAATATTCGTTAAACCTTAACGGGTTTGAGCTATTTTTCAAAGATAGTTACCAGGCTGCCTGTTTAGTTGCGTATCGTTTTATCGATGAAAAGTCGGTGGTCGAAGACATTGTTCAGGAATCATACATCACCCTGTGGAAAAAATATGCCGAAATTTATCAAACCGATGAGGAGCTGAAAAAATACCTGTTGGTGACCGTCCGGAACCGGGCAGTCAGCTATTTGCGAAGCATTAAGCTCAGGCATGTCGATATCGAAAAGTCGCTGCAGGAAATGAACCTGTCCGACGATGAAAAACTATACGACGAAGAAGAACTCTCCATCCGTGTGGCACAGGCAATAAAGCAGTTACCGGCACGCTGCCGTGAAGTCTTTTTGCTGGCCTACTCCGAAAATAAAACATACGGTGAAATAGCCCGCCAGCTTTCCATTTCCAAAAATACCGTAAAAACCCAGATGGCTATTGCCTATCGGATACTCCGTGAAGAGCTAAAGGAATTCTATTTTGGCTTCCTGTTGTTTGTCCACCGAAAAAAAATGCACTGATCCGTTTCACCCTCTTTTCGCTTTTTTGCGTTATCAGGGTGAATATGGCAACAAATCAAAAATACAATCAGGAATTAATCGCATCTGCTTTTCACGACGGGCACGGTGCGCCGGACAATATTCCGCCGGAACTGAAAGAAACACAGGAATACAAGGCCACTGAAAAGATCTTCAGTGTCCGGGAAAAGGTAAGTTTTCTGAATTCGCTTTCTTCCGAAGACCAATTTTGGAATAAAATCAGGAGGCAGGTACAACCCCAACCGGTTTATTTCCTTTGGCTGAAATATGCGGCTATTGTTGTCTTGTCGTTGTCAATCGGTATTTTGCTGTCCTATTTCTCCGGACTTATGGGACCCGACGGTCAGTTGGCCACCATCAACAGTCCCCGCGGGCAAATCACCAGTTTGACCCTGTTCGACGGCACCACCGTTTGGCTTAATTCCGAAACCACCATCCGGTATTCGTCCGGGTTCAATAAAAAACAACGCGAAGTTTTTATTGAAGGGGAAGCCTATTTTGAAGTCAGCCACAACGACAAACTTCCTTTCGTGGTCAACCTGAAGAACTCAAAAGTAAAAGTCCACGGAACCACTTTCAATGTAAAAGCATATCCTTCCGACAATTTCATTGAAACAGTATTAGAAGAAGGCAACGTGGAGTTTATCGCGAATAACCAATCGGTTTTTCTGAAACCCAACGAAAAAATCACTTTCTCATCCGAAGAAAATATCCTGAAAAGAGAACAAACGAATGCGGAGATTGCCTCGGCCTGGAAAAAAGGGAAATACTATTACAGCGGAGAAAAACTGGCGGCCATTATTCAACAAATGCAACGCTGGTACGATACCGAGTTCATTTTTAACGAAAATGAATTATCGGAGCTCACCTTTACCGGCGTTATAAACCGCGAAAAATCAATCGAATACAACCTGAAAATTATTGAACTGACCAACAAAATAAAATTTGAATCAAAGAATGACGCGATATTAATTTCCGGCAAAAAATAAAACCGGGAAGCGTTTGCAGCGCTGCCCGGTTTATTGAAATAACCCAATGCCCCGACTGACCATCTGAAGGCATTGAATTGTTTAACCATAAAGGCATACAAATTTATGAAAAAATGTTGTAGTTATTTACTGAAAAGACCTTGGTTCTTTTCAACAAAACTCATTCTGATTATGAGACTAACGTTACTGTTTATTGTTTTGGGGATTTTGACCACCAGCGCAAAATCGTTTTCCCAGCAGGCTAACTTTAACCTGAACTATCGGAGTACCACCATCAAGCAGATACTGAAAGAACTGCACGAGTCGAGCGGGTATGATTTTGTATACAGCAACGATGATTTTGACACCGGCAAAAAAATCGACCTGGTACTCACAAATGGCACGGTGAATGAAATGATGGACATTTTATTGAAAGAAACCGGGATGGGGTACAACCTGGTGGACGATGTGATCATTATTGCCCCCAAAACAATGACCAATTTTTCCCGTGTGGGCGACCAGAAACAAACCGTTTCGGGAAAAGTAACCGATTCGTCAAGCGCACCGCTACCCGGGGTTTCGGTAGTCATAAAAGGCACCACCAACGGGACCATTACCGACTTCGACGGGAAATATACGCTGGCCAATGTTCCGGATAATGCAACGCTGGTGTTTTCGTTCGTGGGGATGAAAAGCCAGGAGATAACTATTGGAGACCAGAGTATGATTAATGTTGTTTTGCATGAGGAGACCATTGGTATTGAAGAGGTAGTAGCTGTTGGATACGGAGTACAAAAAAAAGTAAATCTGACAGGCTCTGTTTCTTCTATTTCATATGGAGAAAATCTGGAAAATCGCCCTATCACCCACTTATCTCAGGCCATATCAGGGAATGCTTCGGGGATTCTGGTAGCCCAAAACTCAGGTCAGCCCGGAAGTGATGGCGCTACAATCCGGATAAGAGGAGTAGGAACGTTAAATAATTCGGACCCGCTGGTAATTATCGATGGAGACATAAGTAGTATGAACAATGTTAATCCTGAAGATGTGGCCAGTATTTCAATCCTGAAAGATGCAGCATCGGCAGCTATTTATGGTTCCCGTGCTGCCAATGGGGTAATTGTGGTAACTACTAAAAAAGGGAAAAGCGGGAAAACGGTAATAAATTACAATGGCAGCTATGGTGTCCAGGAAGCGACACACCTTTTTAAACCTGTGACCGATTATGCTACGTATATGGAATTAATGAACCGGATTAATAAAGCAGATAATGCTTCCGCACCCAACCTGTTTTCTCAATCAACTATTGATACCTGGAGAAATGCAACTGACCGGGAAGCGTATCCAAATAACGACTGGATGCAAATCATCTTTGGCAAGGGGAGCATGAAGAAACACAGTCTTTCAATGAGCGGCGGGAATGAAAAAACGACCTTTTACGTGTCGGGCAGTTACATGCACAACAAGGGAATTATGGAGAATACGGAATATAAATACTACAGTACCCGTATAAACCTTGACCACCAAATTAGTAATAAGATCAAAATTGGCGCAAATATTTCTGCCGATTGGAGGGACACAGAAGAACCCATCGACCCGGTTACCCTCATGTATTACGGGGCAAATTCAGTTCCTGGTCAAACTCCTAAAAAAATTGTTGACGGCGAAGTTCGGTATGGAGGAGGAAATTCAAGTGAAGAATCCAGTTCTGTTGCCAACCCGTTGCAGTATCTTAATACATGGTTCTATCCCCAGGTTGGCAAATATTACCGTTCAAAAATATATGCTGAGATCAACCTTTTGAAAAATCTAAAGTGGTTAGTGAACGGAAATATCGAGTATTACAACAAACAAAGCAAACAGTACAAATTAAGCGGCCCTGTACAGTGGCGCTGGAACTTTAATACAGGTGCTGTCACATCAAAAAATGACGATCAACCGTCAACTCTCACCCAATCGTCAAGCGAACAATTCATATCATCGCTGTATTCCACGCTCAATTATGCAAAAAAGTTTAACAACCACGATGTCAATGTGCTTCTTGGCGTGAGCAGGGAAACCCAGGATAACAGTAATTTCTCGGCCCGGAACCAAAAATTCCCTTCAAACGACACATGGGAACTTAACGCAGGGCTGTTGTCGCCCATTGTTAGCGGAAACTCTTCAGGGTTCAGGCTCGAATCTTACTTTGGACGTTTAAATTATAACTACAATGAGAAATACTTATTGGAAGCTAATTTCCGCTACGATGGGTCGTCCCGTTTTGCTCCGGACAACAGATGGGGGCTGTTTCCATCCTTCTCAGCAGCATGGGCATTAAGCAAAGAACAATTCTTTAATAAACTGAACCTGTCGGTTATAAACAGCATGAAATTCAGGGCTTCCTGGGGACAACTCGGAAATCAACAGATTGACCTGTACCAGTATATGGATTTGTATTCTCCCGGACAGGATTATACAATAGGCGGCAACCTTTCAGCAGGCTTAGCTCCAACAACTTTATCAAACCCGGGAATTACATGGGAAACAACAACAACTTCCGATATTGGTGCCGATGTTTCACTTTTCAAAAGCAAATTAAATATTACCGTTGACTGGTATAATCGCAAAACTGAAGATATTTTAGTGCGGATGCCCCTTTCCTCATTGTATGGAGGATTAACAGCTCCCTATCAGAACGTAGGGATTGTTGAAAATAAAGGATGGGAAATTGAATTACAACACAAAAACAAAATCGGGGAAATTGGTTACAGTATAAGTGGTAATCTGACTACTGTTGACAATGAGGTTGTCTTCCTTCAGGGCGATCCGAAAGTTACACAATCGCTTGGAAACAACACGTATATAATGCAGGGACAGCCTTACGGGGTTATCTATGGTTACAGGTCAATGGGAACATTTAAAAATGCAGAGGAAATAGCTGCCTGGGCAACTCAAAAAACCAACAAAGCAAATAAACCTGGCGATTTGAAATATGAAGATGTAAGCGGACCCGATGGGGTTCCCGATGGAATTATAAATGCAAGCGACCGGGTGATACTGGGCAGCAACATTCCTGATTTCTACTACGGTTTGAATGCCAGCGTTGACTACAGGGGATTTAATTTATATTTATTGTTTCAGGGAATATACGGAGCAAAAAGGTATTACAGCAACTTGTGGAATACCACCGCGATTAGATATGGACGGGAAATCAATTCCTATTTTCTTGATTCATGGTCGGCAGAAAATCCCGATAGTGATATTCCCCGCCTGACCTTGGATACAAACGGAGACAATACCCAGGTTTCGTCTTTCTGGGTACAGGATGTATCTTACCTTCGGTTGAAAGATGTTCAGTTATCTTATACATTTCCGGCGAAGTGGCTCAAATCAACATTTATATCGAGATTACAGGTTTACGGCAATGCCCAGAACGTATTTACTTGGACGAAATTTAGGGGTTTAGATCCTGAAACTGCAAATTACACTCAATACCAGGTAGAATATCCCAACGTGAGAATTATCTCATTTGGAATAAATGCTTCATTTTAAATGATTAATACTTAGAAGTTATGAAGAAAATATTTTTTGCAATAACAACTGTCATGTTATTTATCACCGGATGCAACAGTGATTTTCTCGATACCAAACCTGCAGCCCTGCTTTCTTCTGCCAATTTCTGGAAAACATCAGAACACGCGAAATCAGGAATAAATGCAATATACGATCAGATGCAGCGCAACATATACATCTATCAGTATCATCCTCTAACAGACGGAATGACCCCGAATGCTTATCTTTGGAGCAATTACACCCATGGTTATCAGGCAATAGCCAGAGGTACCAGCGTCCTTCCTTCAACAACTACTCCTTTCCGGGATAAATGGAATGGTTTGTATAATGGTATTTACAGGGCCAATCTGGCAATTTCGAAAATTCCGGAAATCACTTTTGATGAAACGTTAAAGAATCGTTTCATAGCAGAAGCCCGGTTTTTGCGTGCCTTGTTCTACTATAACCTTGCCGATTTTTATGGCGGCGCCCCCATTATTACAGAATTAATAGAATTAGGAGCTGAACTTCCGGCACGGAATACCCGCGAAGAAGTGTTGGATTTCGTTATATCTGAATGTACTGAAGCAGCCAAATACCTGCCAGCCAGTTATGACGCATCGGATAAAGGACGCGCCACACAGGGGGCTGCGCTTACCCTGAAAACCAAAGCATACTTACTTGGTAATAAATTCAGCGAAGCGGCCATTTCTGCAAAACAGGTTATGGATTTAGGTAAATACCAGCTTTATAATAATTACGCCGACATGTTCACCTCTATTGCAGCGGAAAACAATTCCGAAGTAATTTTTGATGTACAATATGCCGGGCCAGGACTGGGAGAAGGAAACCTGATGGATAAGTTTATTGCCCCAAATAATTCATACGGCAAAGGATGGAACCACATGCAGCCTACCATTGATATGGTAAACAGCTATGAAATGGCCAATGGGAAAATGATAACTGACCCAGCCTCTGGCTATGATCCTGCCAATCCGTACGCAAATAGAGACCCACGGCTTGCCGCTTCAATCATTACTCCCGGCTCTACCTGGAGAGGAATGGCATATACCGCTATCAAAACGGATGGGGCAAGTTATTATCTGGGCTATCTCCCCCGGAAATATGTTCTGACGGTTGATGGTTATGCCAACGGTGATTCGCCGCTTAATTTCATTTTGTTCCGCTATGCCGATGTTTTGCTAATGTATGCCGAAGCGAAAAACGAAGTGGATGGACCGGTTGCCGAAGTATATTCGGCTATAAACCTTGTCAGGTCCAGATCTGGTGTTGCTATGCCCCCTGTTCCTGCCGGGAAAACACAAAGCGAAATGCGGGAAATAATCCGTCATGAGCGAAGAATTGAATTGGCTTTTGAAGGCATTTACTATTCCGATATTCGCCGGTGGGGAATTGCCAAAGAACTGAATAATGGTTTTGTCATCCGTAAAATTAACGGACAACTGTTAGAAACCAGGGCTTTTGTCGATGCTTTCTATTTGTGGCCTGTTCCACAGGCAGAAATCGACCTCAATCCAAAACTTGAGCAGAACCCGGGATATTAAGATTTAATAAAGGTGGCTTTCCAAAAAGTCTAAGGCAGAGTCATCCCGAACCAAGTTCGGGATCTCATCTTTCTGATCGTCAGGCCCTGAAATAAATTCAGGGTGACTCGAATTGCGGATCTTAAAACTTTTTGGAAAGCCCTTTTTAATAATAACCCATTACGAGATAACCCAATGAAGCATTTTAATAATATTTCCAAAAGAGCATTCTATTTTGTTGTAATATTATGTTGCTTTTTACAAGTTCAGTCAAATGCAACTCCTGCCGACACAATCAGGATAACCGATTTTGGAATTACGCCCAACAGCCGTGTGAATGCAGTCCCGGCTGTACAAGCTGCGCTGAATGCTTGCAGGGGAAAAGAAAATGTTGTTTTGGTTTTTCCGAAAGGACGATATGATTTTTGGCCGCAACATGTCATTCAGAAAATTTACTATGAATCGAATACAACCGACAACAATCCCAAAAACCTGGGCATCTTAATCGAAAAAATGAAAAATCTGGTTATCGATGGTCAAACCTCATCTTTCATTTTTCATGGTACAATGCAGCCTTTCACTATTGACGGCTGCAATAATGTAAGTATCCGGAGGGTAAAAATCGACTGGGAAATTCCATTAACCGGACAGGGAGAAGTAGTTGATACTACCAGTAGGTATATTGATGTTAAAATTGATGAAAAACAGTATCCGTTTGAAATTGAAAACAGCAAATTAATGTTTGTGGGCGAAGGATGGAAAAGTGGCATTTGGATCATCATGGAATACGAACACGACACCCATATTATCGCTCCTCAAACAGGTGATGTTCCGGCATTGGGAGAAGGCTGGAAAAAATATAATGCGACGCTTATCGGAGAGGATATTGTACGTTTAAACCATCCGTTTAAAAGGAAACCTAAACCCGGGAACATACTTATTTTCCGGCACAGTCCGCGCGACCATGCAGCTATATTTATCCAGAACAGCAGGAATATTCAACTGACAAACATGGACATCCATCATTGTGCAGGTCTGGGGATATTATCACAGTACACTGAAAATCTCGATTTCAGGAAAATCAATTTTATTCCCAATGCAGAAAAAGGCCGGTATTTCAGCGGGCACGACGATGCAATGCACTATTCAAACTGTAAGGGGACTATTTTTGTCGACAGTTGCCGCTATGCCGGGCTGATGGACGACCCGATCAATATACATGGAACTTACGTCAAAATTATTGAGAAAATTGCAGCGAATAAATTGCTTTGCCGTTTCATGGAAAGCATGAGTGTCGGCATGGAGTGGGCGCGAACAGGGGAAGAGGTTGGTTTTATTAACAATGAATCGCTTCAAACCATAGGCAACGGAGTTGTATCTGCATTTAAGCCAATAAGCACTACCGACTTTGAAATTACCTTTGTTGAAAATATTCCGCCGGAAGTAAAAATTGGGAACGGGCTTGAAAATCTTACATGGACGCCATCGGCAACAATAACCAATTCATCTTTTGAAAGTTGCAGGGCAAGAGGAATATTGGTCAGCACACCGAAAAAAGTGGTGATCGAGAACAATGTTTTCAGTTCGAGCGGCTCTGCTATTCTTGTGGCTGGCGATGTAAACTCATGGTACGAATCGGGCGCTGTAACCGACTTGCTGATCAAAGGAAATACCTTTTTAGCGTCAACAATGACTTCGCATTACCAGTTTTGTGAAGCGATCATCAGCCTGTTTCCCGAAGTTCCTGTTTTAAATGAGAAAACTCCACCTTATCACCGGAATATCCGCATCGCAGATAATGAGTTTCATTGTTACGATTACCCCGTACTGTTTGCTCAATCAATAGATGGCCTGACATTCGAGAACAATTCTCTCCGGCGAAGCGATGATTACAAACCTTTTCACTATCGAAAAGCCACATTTTCACTGATCGCATGTAAAAATGTTCTTATCAGAAATAATTTTGTTGATGACCAATTGCTGGGCAAAAACATACAGTTGCAGTTTATGGACAAAAAAGAAGTAAAATTATTACAGCCAGATCTTACAATCAAATAAATTTTATTCATATAAACAATATGCTAATAAACCTGATAATTCTTTCCCGTTTTTATAATTTATCCCGTTACATTTTTCAATACACTCCGATAATCATGAAATACCCGGGATTTCCTGTATTGCCAGATGTGATTTTATATGAAACACCGGTAAGATTGTAATACACCCCTGTTACTGTAACATTTATTGGTATGTATATCTCTGACTTTTTATCGCCCGGTCATTTCCCTATTTTCTGTTTTTTTCGGCCCTCTCCCGTTATTTGTACAAATGCTTCAGCGAATCCATCAGGTTCAATAATTCTGCAAATGGTTTGCTGCCGTGATTTTTGTATATATTGTTGTGGAACGCATCAATTTCTTCCAGCACAGGCAGAATTTTTTTCCATTTGTTATCGCTTATTGCCGCAAAAAACATCACATTCTCCTCGTTTATGTTTTTCACCGACTGTTTTAATATATCTTCTCCTCCCGGGGTGAGTGCCAGCAACTTTGCCCTTTTATCTGTCTCGTCCTGTACTTCGTAAAGCAACCCGTTGTTGATCAGTCGCCTGATCGTGTCCATTCCGGTAGTGTATTCCAGGTTGTAAAGGTTGATCAGGTCGGTCTTCTTGGCTTTTTGCATCGAACCAACCGATTGAAGGAACAAAAATTCAAGCCGGTTATTGATAACCAGGTCTTTTAATGCTTTCCGGGTGTAAAACTCGTGGTAACGGGCAATCCTTGATACGGTTTCCAAAAAACGCGCTTTCTCGTTCAACTGTTTAAGGGGGAGAGAAAGGGAAGCCTGTTGCCCCGGATATTTTTCTGAACCTACTTTCTGGTCGAGTTCCGGTTCGTCGTTCAGCTTGTCGGTGATCCAGTGGGCGAAATTCAGCAGGCTAAGATGTTTTTCTTCCTGCTCATAGTCTTCATAAAGATCAATAACCTGTTTTAGAATAGCATACTTATTTCTCATTTTAAATCCGGGTTTGTGTAAAAATATAAAAACTTTTACTATAATTGCATCGGATGCGATTAAATATATATCGTTGACGATTTATATGATTGCGTTTTATTGTGTCAGAAATTATGAACGAACAAGCGCTTAACCATACAAAGATAGTTGAATCGGGAAATCAAGACAGCAACTGTTTTCCTGCTTGCAGCAACTTTGTGTACTTTCACGGGGCTGTGCCGGTCGCGGATTTGAAAGTGCATGAAGGATGGTATGCCGGCAATTGTCCGTTCCCGGGAATCAGGAAAAACCGGGTCCCAAAAACTTCACAACCACAGACGGTCAAAGCAATGACCAGTCTGCCGCTAATCAGGCTCCTCTGGCTTGACTGGAAAGGGGTAAACGGACGCACCGTCCGTTTCTCAACGGAAGCAGCAACCAGGATGGAGTGTTAATACGCCTTCCTGTTCCTGGTTCACTTCTTTATTCAAACAAATCCATTTAAACTTTTTAATATGCAAAACAACATTCAAATTACAGAATCAGACTATGTTCGTCTATGTGGCCTGGTCAATTCAGAAAGAAATCTGAAAACGGAAGAATTGAAAAACCTCTCGTTTCTGGGAGCCGAAATTAAAAGGGCCGAACGGGTTTCTGCGGAACAGATCGCCCCCGATTTCGTAACCATGAACACGCAGATGGAAATTGTGGACTTAGATACCGGAAAACCAATGGTAGTAAAGCTCGTGTATCCGAAAGATGCGGATTTCAGGATCGGCAACATTTCGGTATTGTCGCCCTTAGGCGCGGCATTGCTGGGCTACCAAGCCGGGAGTGTGATCTCGTTTGAAGTTCCCAAAGGCATCAAACGCATGGAAATCAAACGTATTTTATACCAGCCCGAAGCAAACGGAGAATACTCGGGTTGACGGAAATATAGTTTAACATACAAAAATAAAAATCATGGCAAAAAAAGGAGCTGGCTTGAAAGAGGCCAAAAAAGATTTGAAAGAAAAAAGAAATGAAAAACGGTTGAAAAAAGAAGCCGAAAAAATAATTAAACGCAAGAATAGAAAGTGATGATTGTTACCGTTCCCGATTTTGAGGAGCTGATGCGGCTAATCAGCTTACATGAAGGTCATTGTTCAACCAATTTCAAGACTGTTGAAGAGTTGAAAACAAACTTATTGTCTGCAGAAAAAGTGCAGCCGCAATCAGTCCCCCCGGATGTTGTTACCATGAATTCGTTTGTCCGGCTTCAGCGAAATGATCCAACAGAAATGAGCTTTTGCATTCAATTGGTATATCCCGAATACGGAAATATCAGGGAACACAAGGTATCTGTTTTTTCGGCGCTGGGAGCAGCCATTTTTTTACGGCGTATTGGTGATGAAGTGATGTACGAAACATGGAAAACAAATAACAAATTGATAATCACCGACATTCCTTTTCAGCCTGAGGCAAATGGTAATTTCCGGGTAAAATAATATCCGGGTAAACCGAAAATCGATATTTTTAGGGTTTTGTTTTTCTGAACTGAAGGAAAAGCAAAACCCTTTTTTTTGAACTGATTACAGAAAACAATTGGCATACGAATTTATTATAGGGATTACAGAACATCGCGTTTTGGGCAATATTTTTTCGGCTTACCTGATCGAAAAAGAAAGAATGTTTTATTCGATTAAAAAGTTGGTGAAGCGATTCGACCTCGAACGTTCCGATTATACATTTACCGAACAGGAAAAAGAACTGGTGAAACTGGTGGAAAATTACAGCGACGAAGCGTTGGTGCGCAAATTTGCACGCAGGGGCAAAACCGACAATTTTTTTCAAAATCTTGATCCAGCCCTTTTTCAGGAACACATCAGCCCTTATATCGACAAACAAATACTGAAATGTGTTTCCATCCTGATGACCGGAGGGGTACGTGTTTTTATGAAACAGGCCAAGTATTCCAACCTGTACGACGAAGACGAAGTGCAGGTGAACCGTTCATTTGCCGGCTATATTTTCCAGTTTGAACGCACTGCCGAAAGCACCCGCTACAACCTTCTGATTGAGCAGGATGGCGCCCGGATCAACCTTCAGAATAAAAATGTGCTGATTGTGGCGCACAACCCCTGTTGTCTGGTTTTCAGGAATAAATTGTATGCGTTTGAAAACCTTTCGTCGAAAAAAATAATGCCTTTTTTGCAGAAAGAATTTATTTCCATTCCGAAACAGGTAGAGGAAAAATACTACAAAACGTTTGTGTTGAACACCATCAAAGAAAACCGCGTTGTGGCCAAAGGTTTCACCATTGAGGAAAAGGGAGCCGACCATACCGTTATTCTTTCGCTGGAGCCGACCCTTCAATATAAACCTGCTTTTTTTGTGCGTTTCAGGCAAGGTGAAAAAGAATACGATTCCAACATGCAATCGGGTGTTTTTGTCAGCATGGAAGAAAAAGACGGGAGCTATTTTTTTACAAAAATCGAGCGCGATTTTGAATGGGAGAAAAGTATTTTCGGCATTCTGCTGAAACTTGGCCTAACCGAAAACCGCGGATCGTATACGCTGCCGATCACCGAATATCTTGACGACCGCGACGCCTTGTACGAACTGGTAAACTGGCTGAACGTGAACCGGGAAATGCTCGAAAAACATGGGTTTCAGCTTCAGCAAAACAAACTCGGTAAAACATATTCGACCGACCGGCAGGAACTTACCATTGAAATAAAAACCGAAGCCGATTGGTTCGATGTGTATGCCAAAGTGAAAATTGGCCCGTATGACATCCCCTTTGTACAACTCCGAAAATACATCCTGAACGACCTCCGCGAATTTGAACTGCCCAACGGCGAAATTGCCGTTTTGCCCAAAGAATGGTTTACCCGCTACCAGGAAATTTTACCGTATGCAAAAATCTCGGGCGACAGTTTCCGGCTGAAAAAATTTCATTACCAGTTGTTGCGCAAAAACCTGAAAGGCATCGATAAAACGTATTTCACCCGGATAGAGGAAATCGGGCAAAACGGGCAAAAAATACTTCTTCCCGACAAGCTGAAAGCAACTTTGCGCTCGTATCAGGAAGAAGGTTTCTCGTGGCTGTTCCACCTGTACAGCAACGGTTTTGGCGGTTGCCTGGCCGACGATATGGGTCTTGGAAAAACATTGCAGGCGTTGGCCTTGCTCCTGAAACTGAAACGACAGAAACAAGATATTGTACTTCCGAAAATCGACAACACAGGGGCGCAACTCGATTTGTTTGCTTCCGCAGAAAAGGAAGCGGTACAGCCTGCCTCATTGATTGTTTTACCCGTTTCGCTGGTACACAACTGGGAAAACGAAATCCGGAAATTCACCCCTTCCCTGAAAATTTACAAATACACAGGCAACCAGCGCCGGAAAACGGATATTGAAAAGATCATCCCGTATTACGACCTGATTTTAACGACTTACGGGACAGTTCGCAACGACATTGATACCTTGTCGTCTCTTTCCTTCTTTTACCTGATTTTAGACGAAAGCCAGTACATAAAAAATGCAGCGTCGAAGATTTACAAAGCTATCAGCCGGTTATCGGCACAGCAGCGGCTGGTACTCACCGGCACGCCCATCGAAAACTCGTTGTCGGACCTCTGGTCGCAGTTAAACTTTCTGAACCCCGGCTTATTAGGGAACCAGGCTTTTTTTAAACGCGAATTTCAGACCCCCATCGAGAAACGGAACGACCCTCAGCAACGCGAAAAACTACAACTGCTGATCCGTCCGTTTGTGTTGCGCCGCACCAAGGAAGAAGTGGCCAAAGACCTGCCCCCGCTCACCGAGCAAATCCGCTATTGCACGATGGCACGCGGGCAGCGCGAGTTCTACGAAAAGGAAAAATCGTTTATCCGGAACACGATTCTGAAGAATATCGAAAATGAGGGGCTCGAAAAATCGGCATTCGTGGTATTGCAGGGGCTGACCCGCCTCCGGCAATTAGCCAACCACCCGTCGATGCTGGGCGAAGCCGGAGAGATGGAGTCGGGCAAGTTCAACGAAATTTTCCGCTGCCTCGAAAATCTGATGGCCGAAAACCATAAAGTATTGATTTTTTCTTCGTTCGTTAAACATCTCGACTTGCTGAAGGGGCGCATTGACGCAGAGAACTGGAAATACTCGGTGTTGACCGGGCAAACTCGCAACCGGGGCGAGGTAATCAGCGATTTCCAGAACGACCCCGACAACCGTATTTTTCTGATTTCGTTGAAAGCGGGGGGGGTTGGGCTGAACCTCACTTCAGCCGACTACGTCTTCATCATCGATCCGTGGTGGAACCCGGCAGCCGAAAACCAGGCCATCAACCGGGCGCACCGTATCGGACAGGATAAAAAAGTAATCGTGTACCGCTTTATCACCGAGCATTCCATCGAAGAAAAAATCCAGTTGCTGAAAGACAAAAAATCATCGCTGGCCGAAAAATTTATCCATTCCAATGATCCTTTCAAAGCTGTGACAAAAGAAGAAATTCTGGGATTGTTCAGTTGAGGGCATACCTTTTCTCGTAACAGAAAATACAAATTGCATCGTTCAAATTATTTGTTCAATATACATCTTGAATATGTTCAAATAATCACCTATATTTAAAGCTGATTCTACATTGGTGTTGGTATCGTGCGTTGCCAGTCGGCCGCATTTTGTTTGTTGAAGGGAAATGTATGAGGGAAGCTTTTTATAGAAATTTCAAATCCCAACTCATTGGGTTGGTTTTTATCTTCAGCCTGGCGCTGATCGGCATGGGTTTTTTTCATTATTCAACCGAAAAAAAGGCCGCACAGGAAGAAAGTTACGACACAATGAGGGCTGTTTCCACCCTAAAAGCGAACCAACTGGCACAATGGTACAAAGAACGTCTTTCGGAGGCAGATTTTTTTTCGACCAACTTGCCCTATACCGTATATGCGAATGAAATAGTAAAAGGGGACCACCGTTCGGCCCCATTGTTCCGGGACGCCCTCTTGCAGATTATGACCAGTAAAAGGTACGAGAATATTTATATGCTATCCAGAGAGGGACGCTTGCTTTTCAGTACCGACCCGGCCTTTGATTTTGTGGATACAACAATCGCTGTTTATTCGGAAAAAGTATTTCAAACAGAAAAGACCATTATCCGTGATTTACATTTTTGCAACCAGCATCAGCAAATACATTTTGAGATTCTTGCCCCGGTTTCCGATCACAACGGGGAGGTTATTGCTGCATTGGTTTTTCTGGTCGACCCGGAGGATTATCTTTACCCATTGATAACAGAATGGCCCATCCCTGGCAAAACTGCCGAAACGTACATGGTGAGGCCGGAGGGTGACAGTGTGTGGTACCTGAACAATTTGCGCTATCTTCCCAATTCGGCCCTCCGTCGTGCTTTTTCCCTCAGTAAGGCAAAGATCACTGCGATACAGACCACCCGCGAATACGAGGGAATTTTTGAAGGCATTGATTACCGGGGAGAGAAAGTACTGGCCGGCATCCTCAAAATACCGGACTCCAACTGGTTTATCGTTTCTCAGATCGACACCCGTGAAATATATAGCGACCTGAAGAGGAAGGCCGTTCTGATCACCGTTCTTACTCTTTTTATGATCCTGTTTGTCAGTGCGATCATGGCCTGGCTGTATCATTTTCGGCAACGAAACATCTACAAAGCATTGTCGAACAAGAGTGAAGAATTACGTCAATCGCAGGAAGAGCTTGGGGCCACATTGTATAGCATTGGCGATGGGGTGATCACTACCGATAAAGAAGGGTTGGTGAAAAACCTGAACCCCGTAGCCGAAAGGTTGACCGGATGGACGGAAGGTGAAGCCAAAGGAAAGCCAATTGACCGTATTTTTCAGATAATCAATGAAGAATCCCGTGATAAAATAGAAAATCCCGTAGCTAAAATACTTCGCGAAGGCAAAACTGTAGGCCTGGAAAACCACACCTTGCTGATCAGTAAAAACGGAACGGAAATACCCATTGCCGACAGCGGTGCACCTATAAAAAATGAAAAAGGGGACATTCTGGGCGTGGTAATGGTATTCAGCGACCAAAGCGGGCAACGCTTCAAACAGAAACAAATCGAAGAAAGCGAAGAGAAATACCGGGCCATGGTTACCCAAATGCAGCTCGGGCTGGCCATTCATGAGATAATACCCGACGATAGCGGCGCTCCGGTTGATTATCGCTTTATAGATGTAAACCCAAGCTACGAACGGTTGACGGGGCTTAAGCGTGAAGACATTATCGGAAAAACCGTTCTGGAAGTCCTGCCCAATACCGAAAAAATATGGATTGAAAAATATAGCCGCGTGGTCCTATCAGGAGAACCTGTAGCTTTTGAAAGCTACTCCCTGGAGTTGGATAAGTATTTTAGTGTGTTGGCTTACCGGAACCGGCCCAACCAGTTTGCGGTGATTGTGGAAGATATCTCCCGACGAAAACAAGCCGAAGAAGAACTGCGCAAAAGCGAAGAAAAATATCGCCAGATAACTGAAAATATTTCCGATGTAGTGTGGACCGCCGATTTAAACCTGAAAACAACCTACATCAGCCAATCGATTGAACACCTGTTGGGAGAAACTCCTGAAGTACACCTGAAACGGGCTATGGAAGAAAAGTTTCCTCCTGAATCGTTGCAAAAAATCTATTCTGTTCTTTCCGAGGAACTCGAAAAAGAAAAAAAACCGGGTTGTGACCGGAAGCGTTCCCGAATATTCGAGCTTGAACATTACCGCGCCGATAAAAGCAAAATATGGATTAGCATGAATGTTTCCTTTCTTCGCGATGAAAAGGGAACCCCCACAGGCCTCCAGGGAATTACCCGCGACATTACGCCACGCAAAAAAGCAGAGGAAGCGTTGCGAAAAAGCGAAGAAAAAATGCGGGGCATTTACCGGGTGGCCCCAACGGGTATAGGCATTGTCAGCAACAGGATATTGCAGGATGTCAATCCGTGGATATACGAAATGACCGGCTATTCAAAAGAAGAATTAATTGGGCAGGATAGTATTATTTTATACCCGTCGGAAGAAGAATACAACTTTGTAGGGAAAGAAAAATACCGGCAAATTGCACAAAAAGGCAGCGGAACAGTTGAAACCCGCTGGAAAAGAAAAAACGGGACAATTATCAATGTGCTGCTTTCTTCCACTCCGGTCGATGTTTCCGATATTTCAAAAGGGGTAATCTTTACCGTACAAGACATTACCGAACGGAAACAGGCCGAAATTCTTTTAAAAGAACAAGAGCGCCGGCTGGCCTCCTTAGTAGGCAACCTTCCGGGTTTTGTTTACCGCTGCAAGTACGACAGCGACTGGACCATGCTATACATCAGCGAAGGTTGTAAAATGGTCACCGGGTATTCTCCCGAAGATCTAATCCTTAATAACAAAATCTCATTCAATAATGTCATCAGCGAAGAATACAGGGATAGACTTTTTAAAGAATGGGAAAAAGTAGTCGACAAAAGGGCGCCTTTTCAGATGGAGTATGAGATCGTGACGGAAGCCGGCGAACGTCGCTGGGTATTGGAACGGGGAGTCGGCATCTACGATGAAACGGGCAAACTCTTGTTCATAGAAGGGTATATTGAAGATATTTCAGAACGAAAAAAAGCACAGGAAGATTTGAAGCTCAGCGAAGAACGGTTCCGTTTTACCTTGCAGCATTCCCCCATTGTCATTTTCAACCAGGACGAAGACCTTCGCTACACGTGGATTTACAATCCAAATCCCGGATTTGCAGCAGAAGAGGTTATCGGAAAAACCGACCGGGATTTGCTCCCGGAGGAAGATGCAGCCCGCCTGGAAGAAATAAAATTGCGCGTGTTGTCTACCGGTACGCTTACCCGCGAGGAAGTC
Organism: Prolixibacteraceae bacterium; assembly: GCA_034003625.1. Taxonomy (GTDB): domain Bacteria; phylum Bacteroidota; class Bacteroidia; order Bacteroidales; family Prolixibacteraceae; genus GWE2-42-39. The sequence goes on from JAVEYG010000019.1 coordinate 72,769, forward strand.
CGGACCACTATCGGCGGAAATGTATTTTATTACGACCTTAGCGTGGCTCCGGTATTCGACGAAAAGCACAACATTACCGGCATTACCTGTGTGTCAATTGATGTAACCGAGCTTAAAAAAGCCGAGTTCGACCTTCAGGAAAGCGAGCGCAATTACAGGGAACTGATTGACGGGATGAACGAAACGGTTTGGGTAATTGATATCAGCGGAGATTTAATTGACGTAAACAAGACCGCTACAAAAGTGCTGGAATATACAAAAGAAGAAATTCTTTCCATCGGGCTGTATGGGATCGATTCGTCGATGGAAAAAGGAATGATTACCTCTCTGGTGCAAAATATGCCCAAAGACAAGATCCAGATTTTTGAAACTTCGCATAAGACAAAAAGCGGTCGTGTTTTCCCTGTCGAGATCTATTCAAGCCTTGTACACTATAAAGGCAGGGAAGTAATTCTGAGCATTGCAAGGGACATTACCGAACGGAAACGGATGGAGAAAAAACTTCGCGACAGCGAGGAAACCATCCGCCTGCTTTTTAACTCAACAGCAGAGGGTATTTATGGCATCGATACGGATGGAAACTGTACTTTCTGTAACAAGGCAGCACTGGACATGCTTGGCTATTCCGGCGAAGAAGAAATCATCGGGCAAAACATGCACAACCTGATCCATCATACCAATAGCAATGGCTCGGTATGTACTGCTGAAGACTGCCGGATTTACAAAGCCTTCAGGGACGGTTCCGGTACCCATGCCGACGATGAAGTGCTATGGAAAAAGAATGGCACAAGTTTCCCTGCAGAATACTGGTCGTACCCGATTACCCGCGACGAAAAAGTAATTGGTTCGGTGGTTACTTTTGTCAACATTTCGAAACGCCGGCACGACGAGGAGGTGCAACAGGCCCTGTATGAAATTGCACGCACCTCGATCAGCGCAAAAACCACCGGGGAATTATTGGAAGTTGTTCACGAAGAATTAAGCAAAGTGCTCGACGTCACTAATTTTCATGTGGCACTCTATCAACCCGTAACAGGTACACTCAATAAAATCTTCTTTGCCAATGAACAATCTGGCGACGAAGAGTGGCCCGCCGAAGATATTTTGTCAGAAAAAGTATTAAAAACAGGCAAACCCCTTCTTTTGAAAGGTGAAGAAGTTGCCCGTTTTATGGAACTGCATTACGGGCCATCTTGCGATGTTTCAATAAAATGCTGGCTGGGGGTACCGTTAATTGATGGAGACAAACCCATCGGTGTAATGGTGTTGCAAAGTTATACCCACGAATTGGCTTATTCCGAAAGTAGTGTCCGGGTGCTCGAAATGATGGCGTACGAACTGACCATCGTCATCCAGCGGTCGAAAATGATCGAAGACCTGATCATGGCCAAAGAGAAAGCGGAAGAAAGCGACCGGTTGAAGTCCGCTTTCCTGGCCAATGTCAGCCACGAAATACGGACCCCGATGAATGGCATACTTGGTTTTCTTGAACTACTTACCGAACCCGGCATAGAAAGCGAGGAAAAAGGAAGATACCTCGACATTATGAACAAAAGCGGGCAACGCCTGCTCGAAACCATCAATGCCATTGTCGAAATGGCAAAAATCGAATCGGGGCAGGTAGATGTCCGCTTCTCAGAGGTAAATGTTCCGGAAGTGATGAAAGATCTTTATGATTTCTTCCGGCAACAAACAAATGCCAAAGGGCTTGAACTGGAAATTACCGGGCAGATAACCGGGCCAAAAGCGATAATCCGGACAGACAAATTTAAACTCGATGCCATCCTTACCAATCTTTTGAACAATGCCATAAAGTATACCCGCGAAGGGCGCATCGAATTTGGGAACTATGCAAAAGACGGGAACCTGGTATTTTACATCAAAGACACAGGAGTTGGCATCCCCTCCCACCTGATTGATTCTATTTTTGAACGTTTTATCCAAACCGATCTTTATATTACCCGTCCGCAGGAAGGGGCAGGACTTGGTTTGTCCATCGTGAAAGCCTATATCGAAATGCTCGGGGGCAATATATGGGTCGAATCGGAATTGGAGAGGGGAAGTACTTTCTTCTTCTCCATTCCATACAGCTACGTGCAGGAATAACTTCCGGCATTTCATAAGTTCCCTAAAGCAACCGAAACAAATTCGTCTTCAGCTTGTTATTATGCCATACTTCAACAAGCTTCAAAAGAATAGTGGCACACATGGCAAACCGTAATCCGGTATACGAAAAAATAATTGAGGACATTGCAGGACAGGATTATTCGGTCGTCGAAAATTTACTTGACGACACCACGCTACGAGGTTTGAAAAATAGGTTATTGCAAAACCTCAAAAACAAAGAAATGAAAATTGCCGGCATTGGTAACCGTGACAACCATTTACTCGCCCTATCCGTCCGCTCCGATAAAATTCACTGGATCGACAGGCATTCTGCCCATCCGTTCGAGCAGCAGTTTATATCCCAAATAAATGATCTGTCGGCTTACCTCAATAAAACCTGTTTTACCGGAATATCGGATTATGAATTCCATTATGCCTGTTTTGAAAAGGGCACCTTTTATAAACGGCACCTCGACCGGTTTAAAAACGACAATGCCCGGAAGTTCTCGGTAATTACTTACCTGAATGAAAAGTGGGAAAAAAAGCACGGCGGCGAACTGATACTTTACACAGGAAACGAAGGGACCATTATTCCTCCGGAATGGGGAAAAACAGTTATTTTCCGCAGCCATACGATAGAGCATGAGGTGTCGCCCAGTCATACCCGGCGGCTGAGCGTTACCGGATGGTTGAAATGATCTGCAAACTGCTTTCAGATTAATAGTTAAACCCGGTTTTTCTTTCTATTTTGAACCAAAACGTGAATTTTGCTTTTAATTTATTTTGTCATTTCAAATTAATTAATACTTTTGCCCGGTAAATAATTAAAAAACCAATGAAAAGTTTGGCTGTCATTATTAACGTCGTCCTATTCGTTGTTGTCATTAATCCGGCAAAGTGAGGATGGTACGTTCAATTTTTGGGTAGCCATTCTCACATACGAGGGTGGTTTTTTTGTTTTAAATAAGAATACATAAAGCATATAGAAATGAACTATTTTTCAACATACATTCCGGTGGTTGTCGTCGTGGTCCTTCTTGGTTTCTGCTGAGAGAGGCGGTTGTATGTTGGATTAAAATATTCAAAAGCCTTTCTCGAAGCCGGGAAGGGCTTTTTTTTTAAGAACTGAAAAAAACTATCGAGATGCAACACAAACTAAGAAGCTCCGAAGTAACACAAGGACGAAAAATGGCCGGTGCCCGCAGTTTATGGCGCGCCAACGGGATGAAAGAAGAACATTTCAGCAGACCCATTATTGCAATTGTCAACTCGTTTACACAATTTGTCCCCGGGCACGTACATTTACATGGGATCGGGCAGTACCTAAAATCACTCATTGAGGCACGGGGCTGTTTTGCCGCCGAATTCAACACCATTGCTATCGACGACGGGATTGCCATGGGACACGACGGCATGTTGTATTCGCTGCCATCGCGCGACGTGATTGCCGATAGCGTGGAATACATGTGCAACGGGCACAAGGTGGATGCCATGATTTGCATCTCGAACTGCGATAAAATTACTCCCGGAATGATGATGGCCGCCATGCGCCTGAACATCCCCGCTATTTTTGTATCGGGCGGGCCAATGGAAGCCGGTGAAATAGATGGCAAATTTTACGACCTCGTGGATGCCATGGTGATGGGCGCCGACGATTCCATTCCCGACTCCTTGCTTGCGAAGGTTGAAAAAGATGCATGCCCTACTTGTGGTTCCTGTTCGGGTATGTTCACGGCCAATTCGATGAACTGCCTGGCCGAAGCGATCGGTCTGGCATTACCCGGCAACGGATCCATCGTGGCCACCCATGCCAACCGTAAAAGATTGTTTGAAGATGCCGCCAAACGGATCGTTGAAGCAACGTTCGATTATTATCAGAACGGAAACGAAAAAGTGCTGCCGCGCAATGTGGCTTCGCGCGAATCATTTCTGAATGCCATGAAATTAGATATTGCCATGGGCGGGTCATCGAATACCGTGTTGCACCTGCTGGCCATTGCCCACGAAGCAGGCGTCGATTTTACCATGAAAGATATTGACCAGTTGTCGCGGATTACACCCAATATCTGCAAAGTAGCGCCAAATTCGGCCTACCACATGCAGGATGTAAACCGTGCCGGTGGTATCCTCGGCATCCTGGGAGAGCTTGAAAAAGGCGGTTTACTCGACACATCGGTAACGCGAATGGATGGCCTGACTTTGGCAGAAGCCATTGCAAAATACGACATTGCACGTCCCACTGCGATTGCAGAAGCCTTCAGTAAATACAAATCGGCACCGGGCGGCGGACGCAACCTGGTGATGGCTTCACAGGAAAACAGCTACAAAGAATTGGACACCGACCGCGAAAAAGGGTGCATCCGCAGCGTGGAGCATGCCTACAACAAAGACGGCGGATTGGCTGTTTTATTCGGCAATATTGCCACGAAAGGATGTATTGTAAAAACCGCCGGCGTCGACGCTTCCATCCTGAAATTTTCAGGGACCGCCCGGGTTTTCTACTCGCAGGAAGAAGCCTGTAACGGCATTTTGGGCGACAAGGTACAAAAAGGCGACGTAGTGGTTATCCGTTACGAGGGACCGAAAGGCGGACCGGGCATGCAGGAAATGCTGTACCCGACTTCTTATTTAAAATCGATGAAATTAGATAAATATTGCGCATTGGTTACCGATGGACGATTCTCCGGGGGCACTTCGGGGTTGTCCATCGGGCATGTCTCCCCGGAAGCGGCGGCAGGCGGCGAGATAGCGCTGGTCAAAGACGGCGACATCATCGACATCAATATTCCTGAACGCAGCATCAATCTGCGCATCAGCGATGAAGAGATGGCAAAACGCAAGGCAGAAGAAACTGCCAAAGGAAACGATGCCTGGCAGCCGGTGGGCCGCGACCGGAAAGTCAGCAAGGCGTTGAAAGCCTATGCTAACTTCGTATCCTCTGCGGACATGGGCGCCGTTCGATTAATTGATTAACAGATAATTATAAAAACAGACAAAATATGGCGACAAAAAAAATAACTGGATCAGAAGCCGTTATTCTTTCTCTATTAGAAGAAGGCGTTGATACTATTTTCGGGTATCCCGGCGGGGCCATCATGCCCATTTACGATGCCCTTTACGATTACGATCAGAAAGTAACCCACATTCTGACCCGACACGAACAGGGGGCGGTCCATGCTGCCGAAGGCTACGCCAAAGTAACTGGTAAGGCCGGCGTTTGCTTTGCCACTTCGGGGCCGGGTGCTACCAACCTGATCACCGGCATTGCCGATGCCATGATCGATTCCATTCCGCTGGTTTGCATCACCGGACAGGTTGCCTCCCCGCTGCTGGGAACCGATGCCTTCCAGGAATCGGATGTAGTAGGTATTTCCATGCCGGTCACCAAATGGAATTACCAGATTACGGATGCAGAAGAGATACCGGAAGCTATTGCCAAAGCATTCTACATTGCAACAACTGGCCGCCCCGGCCCGGTATTGCTTGACATAGCCAAAGATGCCCAATTTCAGGAAATAGAATTTGAATATAAAAAATGTACAAAAATACGTTCGTATATTCCGGAGCATCCGGTCGATCCCTTCAGCGTAAAAGCAGCGGCCAAGCTGATTGATGCAGCCAAAAAACCACTTTTGCTCTTTGGACAGGGGGTCATTATTGCCAATGCCGAAGCCGAATTAAAAGCGTTTCTGGAAAAAACCGGGATCCCGGCTGCATGGACTTTGCTGGGGCTTTCCGCACTTCCGTCCGACCATCCGTTGAATGTAGGCATGCTGGGAATGCACGGGAACTATGGTCCCAACGTAAAAACCAACGAAGCCGACCTGATCATTGCCGTGGGGATGCGTTTCGACGACCGGGTTACCGGCAAGGTCAACGCCTACGCGAAAAATGCGAAAATTATCCATCTGGAGATCGATCCGGCGGAAATTGGCAAAATTGTTAAAACCGATGTAGCTGTTTTGGGCAATGCAAAAAAATCGCTGTCCATGCTCACCGATAACGTAAAGGCAACTAAACACGAAAGTTGGCTTCAGGAATTCCGTGATTGCGATAAAATTGAACGAGAGAAAGTGATCGACAAAGATATCTATCCTAAAAAAGCTGGCCTGACCATGGGAGAAGTAGTGCGTATCGCTTCGGAAAAAACACATAACGAAGCCATTTTAGTGACGGATGTTGGCCAGCACCAGATGGTCGCATCCCGCTATTTCAAATTTAAACATTCGAAAAGCAATGTTACTTCCGGGGGGTTGGGGACCATGGGCTACGGTATCCCGGCGGCCATGGGCGCCCAGCTGGGTGCAAAAGACCGTACGGTTGTCCTGTTTGTGGGCGATGGCGGTTTCCAGATGACCCTTCAGGAACTCGGCACGATCGTACAAAACAAGCTTCCTGTGAAAATCGTTTTGCTGAATAACAATTTCCTGGGAATGGTCCGTCAGTGGCAGCAGTTGTTTTTCGAAAAACGCTATTCGTTTACCGAACTGCACAATCCTGATTTCATCATGATTGCCAACGGCTTTGGAATAGCTGCGCACAAGGTGGGCAAACGCGAAGAACTGGATGCCGGCATCCAGAAAATGATTGAACACGATGGCCCGTATTTGCTCGAAGTGGTTGTTGAAAAAGAAGACAATGTATTCCCGATGGTACCTACTGGCGCTTCAGTTTCAGACATCATCCTCGAAGCTTAAATTTTTAAACTAAAAAAAATGAAACAGGAATTTAACATTACCGTATTTTCGGAAAACTATATTGGTTTGCTGAACCGGATCACCATTAATTTTACCCGAAGAAAAGTCAATATTGAAAGTTTGACTGTTTCGGCCTCTGCCATCCCGGGAATTTCTAAGTTCATCATCGTCGTGAATGAAACGGAGGATAAAGTTCGCAAACTGGTAAGCCAGCTTGATAAAATTGTCGATGTCCTGAAGGCATTTTACAATACCAACGACGAAATGATCTACGAGGAGATCGCCCTCTATAAAGTTCCTATTGACGCGCTTTACGAAAGTGACCAGATTGAAAAAATGGTTCGTAAAGCCGGGGCCAGGATTATGGAAATTACCCGCGAATATATCGTAATTGAGAAAACCGGGCACAAAGAAGAAACCCAGGCTTTGTTTGAAGAACTGAATCAATTCGGAGTGATGCAATTTGTCCGTTCAGGCCGGATTGCCATTACCCGCGACCCCGTTGAACGGCTGTCTGAGTTCCTGAGGGAACGCGATGCCCTGCTTAATCAGATTGATTAATAGTCAGGAAATCAGGTATAAAAAAGGTTTCGGCTTTTTCAAAGGCTGCCCCTGGATTCTTTTGTGTGCTGCATATTTATTCTGAAGCCGAGCAAAAGACTTTCTGGGGCAGCCTTCCTTTTTTACCCAAACATCATATTTTCAATAAAGATATCCTGAAATTCCGGGTCGCCTTCCAGGTTTACATGCGATGTCTTCGATAAAATAAGGCTTGCTTCTTCTTCTCCGGAAAACAAAAATGTCTTTGCACCGATTAGCGCCGTATTGCCCATTTTATGGATATTGTCAGAAGTTCCATTGACCATCCCGGTAGCAATCAGGTTGTCGATATTGATATAATTTCCAAAGCCACCTGCAATGTATATTTCTGAAATGTCGCTGAGCCCAATACCCATACTTTTGGCAAGTATTGTAAACCCGGCAGCAATTGCTGCTTTTGCCAGTTGAAATTCGTTGATGTCTTTTTGCGTGAGCAATACTTTTGGTGCAATAAAAACGGATGTATCGCCCGAACATATTTCGCCAAACTCGCCAATCAGGTTCTGTTTTCGGAGAATTGCAACTGCATCAATCAGCCCGCTGCCACAAATCCCTTTTGCCGGAACATTGCCAATTACAGTAGCCTTGGGTTCGTTGTTTTCCAATATCAATGACGAGATGGCCCCGTTGACGGCCCTCATCCCCATCGAAATATTGGCTCCCTCGAAAGCCGGCCCTGCTGCCGTTGATGCACAAACAATCCGGTTTTTGTTGCCAAGTACAATCTCCCCGTTGGTGCCCAGATCAATCAATGCCGTGTAATTTTCTTTTTTGTGCAATCCGGTTGCAGCAATGCCCGCAAGAATATCGCTGCCTACAAAACTGCCGATCGAAGGGTAAAACTGAATTTCTTCGGACACCGGGAAATGCCAGCCAAGTTCCTCCGGGATAAATAATTTCATCCCCAAATCGTCGGTATGAAAAGGATAACAGGCAAGCGGCGCGACATTGCCCCCGCTAAAAATCAACTGCATCGCGGCATTTCCTACAAGAACAACTTTTCGTATCTGGAATTTACGGCCGTCCAGCATCTTTGCACACATTCCGCCAATTGTTTTCCTGATCAGCCCGGTCATTACCGGCTGGTTTCCGTCGAGGCAGGCCTGGATTCGCGAAATCAGGTCGGCGCCAAATTTTGCCTGCGGGTTCAGGGCTGTTTCCACGGCCATGACTTTCGCGGTCGAAAGGTCGACCAGTTGTGCAACAATAGTGGTAGTCCCCAGATCGACAGCAATCCCGAACCCATGCTGCGGGGAAAAGGAAAATTCGGTTTCGTCGGCCAGGATAATTTGTTCCAGCTGTTCTATCTCAATGGTAAGATTACCGCTGCAACGGCTAAAACAGGCCAGTCGCCATTCATCGCCTAATTGGAGCTGCTCAAGTTTTTGGCGGTGTGTTTCGCTGGTTTCAATACTCCCTTCTGTAATTTTCACCCTGCATTTTCCGCAGGTGCCTTTTCCGCCACAGGGAAATTCAATTCCGTACCCGTGCAACAGGTCGATCAGCGGGGTGTTTTTATTTACCTCAAGTGTCTTGCCAATGGGTTGCAGGCAGATTTTGTATTTTTCCATCTTTCTTTTTTTTCGGCCTTTCGGCGAGTTTCCGGATTGCAATCTCAAAATGATCAATCGTACCTGAAGTTTCAAAGATAATTACCAGTTCATTTAAATTTTTCGCAGTACAATTTTCTGTATTAAACTCTGATCTGGTAAAGTTGACCAATTTCCATCCATCGTTAGTCCGGATATGGCCTTTTGCCCGGATCACCGATGGAAAACCGGACAATATTTCGTCTAAAAGACCGGTGTGAAAACAAATCTCAGGATCGAAAGTAAATGTTTTTTCGGAATAAGCCGTTGATTTTTCGTGCAAGGCGGGACGATATACCGTTCCATCACCTGATTCCCGGCTTATTTCAAGGTTCAAAAGAAAGTCTTCAACACAAATCCCGGTTTTTAACCAATATTTTTTACCCGGAAAACGTTTCTGAAATTCGTATAATAATTTTTCTTTTTGCTGATCGGCTTCGGGTAAGTCACAATGGCTGAACAGTATCACATCAGCCAGACGTATCTGGGCATTGAACAGTGGATTGATTTTCAACCGTGCTTCTCCAATTGAAAAAACATTGACCATACAGATTACCGGCATTTTCTTGAGCACCGGGAATCCGGAAATAATATCCGAAATCAGGTCGACCCCTCCCAACCCGCTTGGCTCAATAATGATCCGCTCAAAATTGCCGGAACCTGTAATTTTTGCGAGGTTCTCCCTGAAAAGATGGCTTGCCGAACAGCAGATACACCCTCCGGCAAGCTCATAAATTTTCTCCCCCGATTTTACCGATTCGCCAATCGTGCACGAATCAACAGAAACTCTTCCAAATTCATTAATTATCAAAGCCCATTGCTCGCAGCTCCTTTTCTGTTTCAACAGGTCGACGAGAAATGTCGTTTTTCCTGAACCCAGAAAGCCGGAAACGATATGTACCGGGATTTTTCTCATCGGGAACCAGACGGCTCAGAGCCCGTATTCTTTCAGGATGAATTTACTTTGATCGAGTACAGGCAGCATCATTTCGACGAAACTGCTTTCGTCGTCCGGGATGCTGTTCAGATCGTCACGAAGGATTGGGAGATATGTTGTTTCCATGTCCGAAAGTTTCATCATCCCGTTTTGCAGCGCCTCTTCAATAATGTCGAGGGCGGCCAGCGCCCCGTTGCGCGCGTTGGCAACATACGAACCGCCCTTTACCAGTTCCCGCGAAATACGGATCACATTTTCGGGGGCAAGCACCAATGCCTGCGGATCGGTATAAATATCAGACGATACCAATAACTGCTGTAAAATGCTGCAATGTGTTTTGCCCGCTTTAAGCGCCTCGTTCATCAGGCGGACATCGTATTCCAACTGTTCGAGATAGGCAGTAGGGGCCATCCCCGACAGCAGTTTAATATTTTGCACCGACTCGTTGCTCCACAAGTCGGTACAGGCAGAAGCAATATTCCCCACCGGGCTCAAATGGGCACAGGCTGCCGTTTTTCCTTCCATCGAAATGGGGATCCCGGTAATCGCTTTCAGGAACGGGCCTTCGTAGCCGCAATCTTTATCAGGCCCGATCGCGCCTTGCTCCACTGCCACAATCGACCGCACCACGGAAATGACACGCACAAGTGCGGCAAATACCTTCGGGATGTATTTTTTCTCGGCCAGCACCATCGCCGTATTGCTGAACCCGCAAGCCGAATCTCCGGCAGCAATTTTCCCGTGTACGTTGGCCAGCGAAACTATTTTCTCCCAAAGAAATTGCATGTCCCTGACCCCCAGTACAGACAGGGCAAACATGATCCCTTTTATGTCGCACATCATCAGGGCTTCGTCCGAGACCTCTTTCCCGCCGGTACTTTCAATCGACAAGAGATCGCCTCCGGCAATCATCCCGCGTTCAAAAAGTTCCATCATGGGTTCCAAAAGAGCGGAACTGCGTTGAAGCGCCGGGCGTTCAAATTCGCGGAGGTCATTGGGCGTCAGCCTGATTTCGGAAGGGAGCCCGTATTTTTGATAATAATCCTCGCAAACCCCGTTCATTATTTTTATGATTTCTACGCCAATTGAGGGTGTTTTCGTCATTTCCAGCAAAGTCTCAAATTCGAGGACAATCCCGGGCGAATTGAGGTGCAGCGCCCGTTCGAGGGCACCTTCGGCAATTTCCCTGTAATGCGCATACACCCGTGAGAGCGTGTTTTTTTCAATACTCATTACAGGTAAGGTGAAATTCAGTTCGGAATATACTTGCCCGCCGCCGATGTTAAGCCCTCTTCTTGTAACAACCGGCTTTGGCGACTTCCCGAAAATAAGGCCTTCGGGGTTGCTGATAATTAACTGTTTGTATTTCATTGTAGTACGATTAATAATTCAGTCCGGAAAAAGGCAAAACATTGCCTGCACTCTTCTAAAGTGATTTTGTGTGAGTTCTATTTACAATTTTATTCTCCTGACCTGTATTCAGGAAACTGCTTTATTGAGGTATTGAACCGCTTTTTGCGGGTCGGGCGCATAGAAATCGGCACCTATTTTTTTGCAAAAATCGTCGTTCACCGGGGCGCCGCCAATAATGACCCGCGCCTGAGGACGGCGGGACTTGAGGGTTGCGACAATTTCTTCCATGTTGACCATTGTCGTGGTGAGCAAAGCCGATAAACCGACAACAGCTTCAGGATGTTCTTCCAGCGCCTGAAGAAATTTTTCAGAAGGGACATCGACACCCAGGTCGATAATTGCCCAGCCATTCCCTTCGACCATCATCGCGACTAAGTTTTTCCCAATGTCATGCAAATCGCCTTTCACCGTTCCGATAATAAAGGTCCCTTTGGTTTTTACATCGCCCGATGCAAAATAAGGTTTCAGGCGGGTCATGGATGCGCCCATGGCTTTGGCCGACATCAACATCTGGGGGACAAAAATTTTGTTCTCCGAAAACTTTTGTCCAACTTTTTCCATTGCCGGTATCAGCGCTTCGTTCAGGATTGGCCCGGGGCCGATGCCTGTTTCAAGGGCTTGCGCCGTTAATTCGCTTGCCCCGTCCTGGTCGCGCAATTGCGGGGGATAGGGCGACTTTTTATCTACTTTCCCAAATTCGATACATTCGTGAAGTTTTTCCAGAATTTCATTCATACGCAAAGATTTTATACTGATTGGTTTACCTGTTTTTTTCTTCGAGTGTAAAATTATCAGATGATTTCCTTTCATGCTATAGCAATTTTTACCAATTTTGATGCAATATTGATATTAAAATACAAATCAGTACAATATAAACCACCATGTCGGCCCTTTTTGAGAAAATTGTTTTAAACGAAGGCGAATCATTTTTTATCGGGGTATTTCAGGATAACCTTGAAAAAAGCACCTGGCATTATCACAATAGTTTTGAGCTGAGTTTTATCACCGAAGGTTCGGGTAAGCGGATTGTGGCCGATTCGATCGAAGAATTTCAGCCCGGCGACATGGTTTTTATTGGCGAACGGCTCCCGCATGTGTGGATTGCCGATAAACATGCGCCTAACCCGTCGGGGCGGACATTGGAAATGGTTTACCTGCGTTTTACAATCAATATATTGCCATCAGGACTTTTTGCCCTTCCTGAATTCCATTTTGTACAAAAAGCATTGGAATTTTCAGAAAGGGGTATCCATATTGTGGGCGATACGCTCAACGAAGTAAGCCGGATTATGCTCCAGTTGCCTTATCTCAGTAGTATTGAGCGGATGCTGAACCTGTACCGGATGCTCGATATGATCGGGAGGAGCGAAACAAATATATTCCTGTCCAGCGAAGATTATCTGCAAAAACGTTTCAAAACAGGGAACAAGCGAATATTGGATATTCACGGTTACCTGATGAACCACTACAAAGAAGAGGTCAACCTGAAACGGATTGCAGACATGGTAAACATGGCGGAAGGGTCGTTGTGCCGGTTCTTTAAAGCAAACGTAGGGATGACTATTTTTGAATACCTGAATAAAATAAAAGTGGACTTTGCCTGCAAATTATTGATGGATGAAGAACTTAGCGTTCTCGATGTCAGCCTCGACAGTGGGTTTTACAACCTCAGCCATTTCAACAAGCAATTCCGGAAGTATACAGGGTTAACGCCTGTACAGTACCGGAAGCAGTTCAAAGGCTTCATTATGACCTGATTGTTTGTTAAATTCGCAATTTCAATAAATCATTATCATCCTGAATGAAAGAGAAAACAGAATATCTTCCGGTTTACAGCCTTCACAATTTCAGCCCCCCGGAGCGGGAAAGCCGGCAATTCCAGGTAGAAGTATTTGATGCAAACCGGCATTTCAGTGTGAAATACCCGCACCGGCACGATTTTTTTGAAGTGCTGTTCCTGATCCGTGGTTCGGGCTTTCATGTGATTGACGGGAACAAATACGAAATACACCCGCCCTGCGTGTTTTTCTTGTCTCCCGGGCAGGCCCACAAACTGGAATTTTCCAATGATATTGAAGGCTACATTTTTATTTTTACCGCCGATTTTTACCTGATCAACCGGAACAACCAAAACAGCTTGATCGAATTTCCTTTTTTTTACACCCTTCAGCAGGACAACCCGCCGCTGGCACTGGAAAACCACAACGACGTAATTTTCCTTGAACGGTTATTTATTCACGGAATTGCCGAGTTACAGGCGAGAGGCGACCATGCCACCGAAATGCTCCGCTCGGCCCTTGACCTGATATTGACCACCTGCGCCGCCCGTTACCGAACGGTCGAAACATCCGGGAGCAAAGGGAAGGGCCACATTCTGGTAAAGCGATTTTACAGTTTGGTGGAAGAAAAATACCAGCAGAACCTCAGCCTGAACCAGTATGCGGGAATGCTCTCGGTAAGCCCCAACCACCTGACCCAGACACTGAAAAAACTAACAGGAAAAACAGCGGCGCAGATCATAAAAGCCAAACAAATCCTTGAGATTAAACGCTTGTTGGTGCATACTAACCTGACAGTATCTGAAATTGCCGGTCAACTGAATTTTTACGACCAGTCATACTTCTCCAAATTTTTCAAGCGCGAAACCGGCCGCCTGCCCCTTCAGTACCGAAACGAGCCGGTTCATTTATGGTAAAATTACCATCGCTACTTTCGATTTAATTTATTGATTTTAAACTATATTTTTAAGACACACAAATTTCAAAAAACAGAAATCATTGAAAATTACCTAAAATTCATTCTTTTTTACTCGGCTTTCCCGTTTTTATTTTTTTGCTTTGTATCCTGAACTTTCAGAAACAAATTATTTACAAATAAAATCTTACAATTATGGCAAATTATTTCAACACCCTTCCGTTGAGGCTCAAATTTGAAGAGCTTGGAAAATGCGATTTTATGGACCAGTCGGAATTTGCCGACGGCGTAAAAAAACTGCTGGGTAAAAAAATCGTGGTGCTTGGTTGCGGCGCACAGGGACTTGCCCAGGGGCTGAACATGCGTGACAGCGGCCTCGACATTTCGTATGCTTTGCGTGAAATTGAAATCACTGAAAAACATATTTCGTATCAGAATGCAACGGAGAATGGTTTTGCGGTAGGCACCTTCGAACAAATGGTGCCACAGGCCGACCTGGTGCTGAACCTGACTCCCGATAAATACCACACCCCGGTTGTAAAAGCAGCCATGCCCCTGATGAAAAAAGGCGCTTGCCTGTCGTATTCGCACGGGTTCAACATTGTTGAAGAAGGCATTCAAATCCGTCCCGACCTCACGGTAATCATGGTCGCCCCAAAATCACCTGCATCGGAAGTACGCGCCGAGTTCCTTCGCGGATTTGGCGTCCCGACACTGATTGCTGTTCACCGCGAAAACGACCCGAACGGCGACGGGCTGGAAATTGCCAAAGCCTATTGCGTCGGGACAGGCGGCCACAAAGCCGGCGTGCTGCATTCGTCGTTTGTGGCCGAAGTAAAATCCGACCTGATGGGCGAACAGACCATCCTTTGCGGAGTGCTGCAAACCGCCTCGTTGCTGATGTTCGACAAAATGATCGAAAAAGGGATCAACCCCGGATATGCCTCCAAACTGATACAATACGGATGGGAAGTAACCACCGAGGCCCTGAAACTGGGCGGTATTACCCACATGATGGACCGTCTTTCAAATCCGGCCAAAGTTGAAGCCTTCAAACTGGCCGAAGAACTGAAAACCATTATGCGCCCATTGTACGAAAAACACATGGACAACATTATGGACGGGACGTTCTCATCGACCATGATGGAAGACTGGAAAGCCGGCGACAAAGACCTGCTGACCTGGCGCGCCGCCACTGCCGAAACAGCATTTGAAAAAACACCGGCAGGCGACATGACCATCACCGAACAAGAATATTTCGACAACGGTACCCTGATGATCGCTTTTGTAAAAGCAGGTGTTGAACTGGCTTTTGAAGTGATGACCGAATCGGGTATCAAAGAAGAATCAGCCTATTACGAATCGTTGCACGAAACCCCGCTGATTGCCAATACCATTGCCCGTAAAAAACTGTACGAAATGAACCGGGTTATTTCCGATACCGCAGAATACGGCTGCTACCTGTTCGACCATGCCTGCCGTCCGCTGCTGGCCGGGTTTATGAGCAAAATCGACACCAACGTGATTGGCAAAAACTTCAACGAAGGCCGCGACAACCATGTAGATAACAAAGAACTGATCGCCATTAACGATGCCATCCGTTTCCACGATGTGGAAATCATCGGCGCCGAACTGCGCGAAGCGATGGATGCCATGAAAGCGATTATCTGACAAAAAGCCCCATCCTAAATCCTTCCCAAAAGGGAAAGGACTTTGGGGAAGTGATCAACCAGTATGTGTGTAGTTTTCACCTACTGTAAATAAATGCTCGATTTTAATAAAGCTATAGACTTTTTTTGTACGAATTGGCCTTGTCGAAAGACGGGGCCTTTTTGTTTATAGAGACGGAAAACGCAGTATCTTTGGCACATGGAACAAAAACTGAAACAGAAACTTTATGAAATTATCTTTGAGGCCGATACCCGCGAAGGAAGGTTATTCGACCTTGTCCTGCTCGGCATCATTGCACTGAGTGTCTTTCTGGTTATCTTAGAAAGCGTGCCATCGGTCGACCGGCAATATCATCATGTTCTTAGGATACTGGAATGGACGATCACAGTTATTTTTAGTATCGAATACACCCTGCGTATTTATGTTGTTAGCCGGCCTCTCCGGTATATCTTCAGTTTTTACGGTATTGTTGATTTGCTGTCGGTGCTGCCCAGTTATATTGCCATTTTCTTTGTTGGCGGGCACAGCTTGGTGGTTATCCGCATTTTAAGGCTCTTGCGCGTGTTCCGCATCCTGAAGCTGAACCGTTATTCGCAGGCAGGACAGACGTTGAGTACAGCGCTGTGGAACAGCCGGCGAAAGATCGGTGTTTTTCTGTTTTTCATACGTAAATAATTTCTATTAAATGAGCCTTTAAAGCCCATATGTTGTTTAAAATCAATAATTTTTAGAACTACAGACAAAAGAAAAGAAAGCACTTGTCTTTAAAGCAAATGCACGGT
>JAVEYG010000020.1:0-88942 GCA_034003625.1 Prolixibacteraceae bacterium
TTGTCTTTTAGTTATTTGGCTTATGCCATAACTAAATTACAAATCCTCTTTTGAAATGGTATCGTTCGCACCGCTCCCAATTTTCATTCTCTTGGGGGTCTTTTTTTTGTCATGTGGGTTTCTTTTTGCAAGTAATAATTTCTCAGCCAGTTCTTTTCGGTAAAAATAATCGGGCCGTGATGCCCGATCTGACGGGTGCCAATGAGCATGGCGACAATATCAGGAGAGGTCCGTATTCCGTATAATCGCTTACCAACTGATGAATTTATTGTTGCTGAAAAAAAATGCCGCCCGAAAGCAGCATTTTGTATGTTTTTACCGGGAGTTATTTACCCCGCGTTGCCGGGCCATTTCTTCAAGTTTTTTCTGAAACCCGGATTTCGGCTTTTGCGGTTTTTTCTTGTTTAACTGGATCTGTGCCCTGATTTTTTCCTCATCAACCAGTTGTCTGAAAACATACATCTGTCCGATCGTGATCACATTGGCCAGGAAATAATAGTAGCTAAGGCCTGCAGAATAACTGTTCAGGATAAACAGGAACATTACCGGCATCAGGTACATCATTGTTTTCATACCGGGCATTGCCGATGTATTCTGGGTTTGTGAACTCAGGTGCGTCGATATGATCGTGGTTATAGTCATCAGTAGGCAGAACAAACTTACATGATCGCCATAAAACGGTATTTTAAAGGGCAGGTTCAGTATTGAATCATAGGTTGACAAGTCGTGTGCCCACAGAAAGCTCTCCTGTCGCAATTCGATAGAAGTCGGGAAGAAGAAGAACATGGCGATCAGTATCGGGAACTGGAACAACATCGGCAAACAGCCTCCCATTGGGTTCACTCCTGCTTTTTTGTACAGGGCCATAACTGCCTGTTGCTTTTCCATCGGCTTATCTTTCCCGAATTTTTCATTTATTTCGTCCATTTCCGGCTTTAACGCTTTCATTTTTGCCTGCGAAATGTACGATTTGTAAGTGAACGGGAAAATAATCAGCTTAATAAAAATGGTCAGTAACAGGATGATCAGCCCAAAATTATCGATTGATTTTCGCAAAAGATTGAATACCGGGATGATCAAATACTTGTTGACCGGGCGTACAATCGCATATCCCAGGTTGACAAGGCTTTCCATGGCCATGTCGTATTGCTTCAGGGTCGTGTAGTGATTGGGGCCAAAGTAAAATTTCATTTTGTGGCTTTCGGTTGATTTGCCTTCGTAAGGAAGTGCAAAATCGGCTTTGAAATTTCCTAAGTATTTGGTGTCTTCCGGGGTCATTTCCTGTGCAATGCTGACTTCGGGGAAGAAAGTATCGGAGATGAGCGTGGAGGCAAAGAAAAGTTGTTTGAAACTTACCCATTGTGTACGGGTACGCAATTCTTCCGATTCGGATTTCGACACCGGAAGGCGGTCCACTTCATCCTCAAAATACTTATAGTTAATGTGGGTATAGCGGTCTTCCCCGTATTGCGAAATACGTTCCTGTCGGGGGACATCGATACTCCAGATGAAATTGAGGTAATTTGAATTAGATGTAACAATATTGTTCAGGCCTGAAAAATTGATATCGAACCCCACAAGGAAGGAGTTGTGTTTTATGGTATACTGATATTCCAGGTAACTGTTGTCGGCGGTATACAAACGAAACGACAGGTTTTTTAATTCGCCTCCGTTTTCCTCGTTGTATTTTTCATTTCCTTCTTTTCCTTTTTTCACCTGGGGGCCGTTTGCCATAATTGTTTCCTGATCGGCAGATGGTACAAAATAGAAATCGCCGGTATTGATACTGCGGTTCTGTGCAAAGAAATTCATCCCGAAGATATTTTTATCGCCTTCAAAAAGGATCAACGGAAGTGAATCATGAGTCTGATACCCTTTTAGTTCAACAGAATAAATACGGCCTCCTTTGTTGGAAAGGGTTACTCTCATCAGGTTATTTTCGAGGACATAAAATTTCTCTTCCCCGGTTGAGGCATCTGCAAAAACGCCATATTTTTCTTTTCTTTCGTTTTGGGTTGTTTGCAGGGTAATGCTGTCGTTGGTTACCGGCGGTATTTCGGGAAGTTGTACATCCCGGGCTGCGGTTGCCTCTTCCTGCTGAAGTTGCCGGGCCGTTTCTGCCTGCTGTACCGAATCTCTGCGGTGTTTGGCCGCTGCTATTTCTTCCTGCGAAGGTTTATTCAAATAACTAAACCCTATCAGGATCAAAAATATCAGGACAATTCCTGCAATAGTATTTTTATCCATTCACAAAAATAGTTTATGCACCGACTGATGCCTTTACAAAGGCAACAAACAATGGGTGCGGTGTTAATACTGTACTACTGTATTCGGGATGGAACTGAACCCCGACAAACCATTTATGCCCGGGTATTTCAACTACTTCAACCAAATTTGTGTCGGGGTTCAACCCGACCGCTTTCATTCCTGAAGCCTCGAAATCAGCAAGGTACTGATCGTTGAACTCATAACGGTGCCGGTGGCGTTCTTTTATTTCGCCCTTGTTGTAGGCTTTGTATATATTCGATTTTTTATCGATTATTTTGCACCGGTAGGCCCCAAGCCGCATCGTCCCTCCCTTTTCAGTAATGCCTTTTTGCTCTTCCATCAGGTCAATCACTGGGAATGGCGTTTTTTCATTCATTTCGGTCGAATCGGCCTCTGCAAGGTTCAAAACATTCCGGGCAAATTCGATCACGGCAATCTGCATCCCGAGGCAGATGCCGAAAAAAGGAATATTGTTTTCCCTTACATAGCGGGCTGTTT
The DNA here is from genome assembly GCA_034003625.1 of Prolixibacteraceae bacterium. GTDB lineage: Bacteria > Bacteroidota > Bacteroidia > Bacteroidales > Prolixibacteraceae > GWE2-42-39. The sequence goes on from JAVEYG010000020.1 coordinate 2,767, forward strand.
GTATTTTTCCTTCAATGCCGCGATGGCCAAACCCGGGAGCAATGATCACCCCTTTGAGCCCTTCCAGCTTTTTCCCGACATTTTCAGCGGTAATACTTTCGGAATGGATCATCCGCAGTTTTACCCTGCATGAATTTTCAGAACCGGCATGTACCAGCGCTTCGCAAATTGATTTGTACGAATCGGGCAGTTCAACATATTTCCCGACAAGCCCTATCTCAATTTCCCATTTGGGATTTTTCAGCCGGTCAAGAAATTTGTTCCATGCTTTTAGCTCGGGTTCATCGCCCATAGGCAGCCCTAATTTTCTCAGTACTGTCGCATCAAGTTTTTCTTCTTTCATTTTATTAGGCACCTCGTAGATCGTTTTCACATCTATCGATTGCACCACGGCGTCCAGTTCCACATTACAGAAAAGGGCCACTTTCCGGCGAAGGCTCACATCCAGGTCCCGTTCGGTACGAAGTACCAGCACATCGGGCTGTACCCCGGCTTCAAGCAAGGCTTTTACCGAATGCTGGGTGGGTTTTGTTTTTAACTCGCCCGAAGCCGCAAGATAGGGGACCAGTGTCAGATGAATTACCAAGGCCCGGTTTCCCAGTTCCCACTTCAACTGACGAACCGTTTCAATGTATGGCAACGATTCAATGTCGCCCACCGTTCCACCGATCTCGGTTACCACAATGTCGTATTTCTGTTTGGTCCCCAGAAACTTGATCTTTCTTTTGATTTCGTCCGTAATATGAGGAATGATCTGTACGGTTTTCCCCAAATAGTCGCCCCGTCGTTCTTTATTGATTACTGACTGGTAAATACGTCCGGTCGTCACGTTATTGGCTTGCGAAGTAGGCACATTCAGAAACCGTTCGTAATGCCCCAGATCGAGGTCTGTTTCGGCGCCGTCGTTGGTCACAAAACATTCGCCGTGTTCATACGGATTGAGTGTTCCGGGATCAACATTGATGTAAGGGTCCAACTTTTGAATAGTTACCGAATAACCTCTGGCTTGCAGCAACTTGGCCAGCGACGAAGCCAGTATCCCTTTTCCTAATGAGGAGGTAACCCCCCCTGTTACAAATATATACCTGGTTTCAGACAAGATAAATAATTTTTAAGTGTTTCTAAAAAAACGCACAAAGTTAATCAATATTCGCAAATGCTTCGGGTATCGATTTTTAAATTAACAGTAAGTTATAATTTTAATAGGTTGTTAAAAAAGAATCAAACACAAAGACACGATGGCTCAAAATAGTAACACTCAATAATTTTCTTTATGCCATCGTGTCTTTACATTTGGGTTTTTCCCTTTTTGGGAACAGCCTTTTTCTGTTCCAGGGCTATTCGTCTTCGTCCTCCGTAGCATCAATGATGCGTATTTTTTCTTTCAGAAATTCGATTTTCTCCTTCGTACTGGCAATCTTCTGGTTTACGTCTCCAATCAGCGATTTGGCGTTTTTCGTGTCGGCAAAGAAACCAATATTGTTATTGAGCAATGCCAGATCGGTTTCCAACTGTTTCAGTTTGGTCATGTATTTTTCACGTTCAAAACGCATTTTCCCGTACCCTTTGTTGGTGGTGGTCAGGTTTGAAACTTTTGTTTTAAATTTCAGTAAATTACGTTTTTTCTCGTCGATCCGGAGATTGTCGAAATGGATATTGATCGCATCCCTGAAATCGTTCTGTATCCTGTCTTTATCTTTGAACGGGACATGGCCTATTTCAGTAAACCTTCGCTGGAATTCTTTCATGTGCTCTAAGTCTTCAGACTCATTTCCGGTCAGTTGGTATGCTTTTACTTCCGCGATCAGGTTTTGCTTCATTTTCAGGTTGTCGTACTGTTCTGAATCGACCGATGAGAAATGTTTCGATTTTTGCTCAAAAAAATAGTCACAGGCAGCCCGGAACCTTCTCCAGATAACATCGGATTGTTTTCGGGGAACAGGGCCTATTTCCTTCCATTTTTTCTGGATATCAATGAATTCGTCAGTCGTTTTCTTCCAGTCGGTACTGTCTTTCAGCGATTCGGCCTGAACGCACAAATCGGTTTTTAGTTGCAGGTTATTTATTTGTACTTCTTTGTTCTGGCTGTAAAATTCACGTTTTTCATTAAAGAACTGATCGCAGGCCTTACGGAAACGTTCGTAAATCTGGTTGTTTTCCCGGCGTGGGGCAAAACCGATTGTCCGCCATACTTTCTGAAGCTCAATGAGTTCCCTCGATCTTTCATCCCAGTCTTTGTGGGTCAGCAACTCCGATGTACAAATCTCTTCGGCTTTTTCGCACAATAATATTTTTGCTTCCAGGTTGGTTTTCTGCTCCGATTTACGGCCTTCAAAAAAGTCCTGGTGCTTTTTGTTTATTTTTGAAGTAGCAGCTTTGAAGCGCTCCCACAGTTCATCTTTCTTGTCACGCGGGACCGGGCCTATTTCACGCCATTGTTCATGATACTTCTGCAATATATTAAATGCCTTGATGATTGAAGATTCAACCAACAATTCTTCGGCTTTTTCACAGAGTTCAATTTTCGCTTCTAAGTTCTTTCTCAGATCAAGGTCGCGGAGTTCCTTGTTTATTTTAATGTAGTCGTAAAAATTTTCAACATGGTGATGGTAGGTGTCCCAAAGATCTTTCAGTTTTGACTGGGGAACCAGTCCTACTTCCCTCCAGCGGTTTTGCAGATCGCGAAACTCCTGGAATGTTTTATTGATCGACTCTTTGTTGTTGATAAGCGCCTTTATTTCCTCTATGATCTGGTATTTTAAAGCAAGATTGGCTTCTTTCTCTTCTTCCAGTTTTTTGTTGTGTTCAATTTTTAAATGGCGTAAACTTTCCAACAGGTTTTTGAGGTCGTTTTCATATACATTTTCTTCCGGCACAAATTCTTCATCATTGTCATGCTCGGCATAAAATACCTTTCTTTGCCTTTCAATTTCATTGTGATGGAGCCGGTAGAAAGCAAATTTTATATTGTCTACATCTTCTTTAATTTCTTCATAGTCGTTCTCCCCTTCAATCAGTTCCCGAAGCGCATTGATCAATTCGACTTCCGTTTTTCCGGAATAGTCAACTTTTTCCCGCACCGGTTTTTCTGCGGGCATTTCATGCTTTTCATCCCGTTTTTCCTCTGACGGAGCCTCCTGCAAGGCAACTGGTTCTGTCATTACAGATGTTTCCTCAACTGGTCCTTCTGATAATTCAGGTTTTTCTTCAGTTGTTATTGCCGTTTCTTCCATGATAGGCCCATCCGCTTTTGCAACAGCTTCCGTTTCTTTTTCCGCTACTGCAATTTCTTCCGGTACAGGTTCTTCCCGTGGTTCAGCCACCTCTTCGGCAACATCTACAGGGGCAACTTCTTTCACTTTTTCAGGTTCATTTACCTGTTCTTCAACAAGCTGACTTTCTTCAGCTCCCGGCTGCTCATCTTGTTTTTCAACAGATTCTGGCTCTTGCGGCGTAATTTTTAACCCGTCATTCGGGTTTTTCAGATCTTTAGGTTCCATTGTGCAAAAATTTAGTACAAAACTTCATATAGAGAATACGGACTCATTATAGCCTACGAAAATATAATATTACATCCTAATACTCAAAGTTTTTATATATTAATTACAAAAAAAGGCTGCTTTCATATAGCAGCCTTTAATTAAGCCAAGCAGACTTTTGGGTTTTTAAACGATTTCTATTTTCCGAACCAACTTTTGATTTTCTTCTTCCAGTTTCGGAAGCGTGATCGTTAGAATCCCGTTTTTAAACTCTGCATAAACTGCTTCCTTGTTAAGTTTTTCAGAGAGTTTATACCGTTTTTCAAAACTTTTTTTCACAAATTCAACATGTGCATAGTTGTATTCCTGGGAATCCGGATTTTTGTAATCACTTTTTACGATCAACTGATCTTTTTCGACCAGTATTTCAATTTCATTCTTATCGAAACCGGGAACCAACAGTTCAAGCCTGAAATCTTTTGCTGTTTCGTAAATATTTACGGCAGGCTTTGATGCACAATTTGTTACAATGCGGTCGGTGTTCCAAAGCTGATCGAATAAATCATTTACAAGTTGATTTGCATAATAGTGTTCTGCAGGTCTGTGAAATCTTACAAGGTTCATTTTTCTGTCCTCCAATTATTTTAATTAAACATGCTTTAAAAATTTCTGAAGAAAGAATACCAAGTTCTATTCCACAAACGAAATCGGGTTATTTTTAAATTTAGCTTGTCTAAAATCATGTCATTATTGCCGATTTTGTGTAGGCAAAATGCCAATATGTCTTATTTGTTGCTTTCTGACTAAATTTTTCGGGAACAATGCTTTTAGGAAATGTTGATACCACATATTACTTTTGCATAAAAAATATATGCGCATTGATATTCTCACAGTAGTACCCGGGCTTTTGGAAAGCCCCTTTAACCATTCAATAATTAAACGCGGAATAGAAAAAAGGTTTATTGAAATTCATGTTCATGACATCCGTAATTTTTCGGAAGACAAACACCGGAAAACCGACGATTATGCTTTTAGCGGCGGTGCAGGCATGGTGATGACCATTCAACCGATTGAAAGCGCAATAAACTACCTGAAATCGCAACGGGAATACGATGAAATTATTTACACTTCGCCCGACGGAATTTTGTTTGACCAGAAAGAAGCCAATAAATTATCAATGCTAAAAAACGTAATCATCCTTTGCGGACATTATAAAGGAGTGGATCAGAGGGTTCGCGACCACCTGGTAACTATGGAAATATCAATCGGGGACTACGTCCTTACCGGAGGCGAGCTGGCTGCCGCAGTCATTGTCGACAGTGTGGTTAGGTTGGTCCCGGGCGTACTTTCCGATGAGACTTCGGCCCTTACCGATTCGTTTCAAGATCAGCTGTTGAGCCCGCCTGTTTACACGCGCCCAGCCGATTACAAAGGCTGGAAAGTACCGGAAATCCTGTTTAGCGGGAACGATAAAAAAATTGACGAATGGCAGGAAAAACAAGCTTACGAACGGACCAGACGCTTGCGTCCCGGGCTCCTTGGAGAAAAATAACAAAAGCTATCCTGCTTTTCCCGAAGTTTTCTGCAAGTAGGTTTTCATCAACTCTTCGAGGTTGGGGTAGGTATTGCTGAAAAAGAGGGAAAATTCATTCCGGTCCATCCAGCAGACTTCTTCTATATTTTCGGAATACTGTGGTTGTGGCTTTTCATTTCCCTGATATTCCATTTCAAACCAGAATGTTTCTTTCAGTACAAAATTATCAGTGGGGGGATGAAAAGGGGAACGGTACATATGAAACATTGAACCAAGTTTATCGCTAATTTGCAGGCCTGAAATGCTACATTCTTCCTCTACTTCACGAATTGCCGCTTCTTCGGTCGTTTCCCCCTTTTCAACTTTTCCCTTTGGCAAGTCCCAGCAGCCCAGCCGCCGGATAACCAGAATGTGTCCGTACCGGTCGGTAACAATTCCCCCCGCAGCAGTTATTTCAATGAAATGTTTCCTGAACTTATTCCATAATTCTTCCGGGTTAGGGCAAACAAGCACGATATTTTCAGGTTCTTTTTTCCTTTCTAAATTTATAATCAAAGAATAAAAATCGATATTATATTCATTATCAATGATTTGATATTTGTTATTTTTAGATGAATTTTCAAATTCGGTGCAAAGGGCGAGGGAAGAGCCATTGAAAAAAACTTTGTACATTTGCAAAATAATTTATAGTTAAACGCTCACACAAACATGATGGAACAAATTCAAATCGAAGTAACAAAAAAATTACTACAAATTAACACAATAAAAATCCAACCCTCCAATCCGTTTACCTGGGCTTCCGGTTGGCTTTCCCCGATTTACTGCGATAACCGTAAATTGCTTTCGTATCCCGAGGCCAGAACTTTTATTTGTGATCAATTTTGTAACTTAATAAGGGATAAATACCCTCAGGCTGAAGTAATTGCAGGAGTTGCTACTGGTGCTATTGCGCATGGTGTTTTGGTTGCTGAACGATTGGGAATGCCGTTCATTTATGTTCGTTCGGAACCTAAAAGCCACGGGCTCGAAAACCTGATTGAAGGCGACATGCGGGTAGGCCGCAAGGTTGTTATTATCGAAGATCTGGTATCGACCGGCGGGAGCAGCCTGAAGGCAGCCGAAGCAATTACCAACTTTGGTGGCGAAGTACTTGGGATGATGGCTATTTTTACCTATAATTTTCCACAGGCACGCAAAGCATTTGAGCAGGCTGGTATCGAACTCACAGCACTGAGCCGTTACCAGATATTGCTTGACATTGCTTTACAGCAAGGCAGCATCACTGCCGACCAGGTTGCAAGCCTGAATGCCTGGAGAGAAAACCCCGAAAGCTGGGGCAAATAATTTTTTAGTAAAATGTCATGGGCCCCTTTGTTCTCATGGGGAGGGGTCTTTTTTTACATCATTGTTATGTCTGTAAGCAAATATGTCAGCGAGGTAAAATTTATCGGTCACAACCAGGAAGTTGTTTTCAACTATCTTTCCAATTTCGAGAACCTTTCCGCATACGTAAACGAAGGGTTGCTTCAAAAAGTAACCGAACAAATTCCGCAAATAAAGATTTCAGATTTTACTTCAGATAAAGATTCTTGCAGTTTCCGGATTGCCGGTTTTGGTCTTGCCGGAATCCAGATTACCGGGCGCGAGGCGTTCAAATCAATAAAAATAGAAAGCAACGGAGGATTACCACTGAACATCACCTTCTGGATACAATTACTGCCGGTTGAAGCAGACAAATGCAAAATGCGGCTCACCCTCCATGCTGACATGAACATGATGATCAAAATGATGGTTGGGAAGAAACTGGAAGATGGGATCAACCAACTGGCAGAAGTATTGGCCCGGCTGCCGTACAAGTAGACGATATTTGGCATTGCCCCCCTCTCCGCCTGTTTTATGAAACACTCAAAATGTTATCTGTAAGACACTTATAATGAGGGTTTGTGATTAAATCAGGGAGCATGAAATTTTCTATGTTTTGTCCGGGGGATAAGAATTGTTCGGGGTCTGTAAACATTCTGGTATTTTAAAGGAACGGGTTAAATACCACGGAATTTAAAAGTATTGGAGGAGTAAACTTCTCAATTCCGAAAAAGTTTTATTAAGATTTTGCGTGGGCAAACCATGAAAAAAACCGTCCCATTTTTTTGAGACGGTTTTACATCATTTAAAAATTTTCAACTTAAGCGTACGATCCTATTTAAATCACATACTTACGTTAAATGTAACAGATTTTGAGCTGCCAAAATCACCCTCTATGAAGACTAATTGTGTTGTGCCTTTTGATATCGTGGCACTCCCATTGTTAGGATAAGAAAGGCCATCTCCGTAAGCATCATTAATCGTAAAGGTGTATGATCCGTCCTGAAGACAAAATTTAGCCGAAGCAGTTTCCTGACCATCGGAATAAGAACTGCCCGAAGCAACAACATTACCAGAAGCATCTTTCAAATCCCAGGTACATTCGCTTGCATATCCGTCAAATATGAGATTTAATTTGACATCGTTAAACGGACAAATCTGATTGATTGTAATAGTTGTTGCAGGCCCTTTAAATAAACCATCTTTAGCTTCAATATCCAGAACAAGCTTTTTCCCGGCATCTCCGATGTTTACATCTGATAAAGTAATGGCGAGCGTGCCTTCATTTGAACCTGCCGGTACAGTGATTGTTTCGGGTACCTCATACGCTTGCGGATCGGCAGTTGTTGATGCTGTAACCACTTTTATGTTATAGGTTCTGTCAGAACCTGAAACTTGAGTTGTATAAAGCTTGACTTCGCGCACATTGGTGCCACCAATATCAACTCCCAAGTCAATTGCAGTTGCCTCAAAGGTAACATAATTGAGGTCTTTTGTCCCCTTGAGGTCATCTGAACACCTCATGAATACAAGTGTTGTGAGGAAAAATATGGATAGATAGATTATTTTTTTCATAATTCAAAATAATTTGTTTTTAAAATAGTATGAAAACACAGAGCTCAATGATGCTAATTAATTGAGAAATGGATTGTTTTGAACCTCGATCTGTGGAATAGAGAACGTCAACCTTGGATCATTGTAAGGAATTGACACACCAACTAATGACAGGTGGTTGGTACCTCTTACTATGGTTGCTTGGTTTCGTTTCATAGCTAAGTAACTCTTTCCTTCTCCCCACAATTCAATCCGGGTTTGAAGATAAATTTCATTGATAAGAGCTTGTCCGGAAAGACCGTCGACGTAGCTTGCATCAGGTACCCGTTGACTCAACAATGCTTTCAAAGAGTTTTTTGCAGTAGTTTCGTCACCACTTTTTGCTGCTGCTTCGGCGTTTAGCAAATACATCTCAGCAACCCGCATATAAACATAGTCAGTTATTATGTTTCTTTGTCCTCCTGTTTTTCTTGCGGGGTCGTAAAATTTATTTGATGGGCATAGTGCATAGGACCCGCTTGGTTCAAACTGTCCTTTTCGAACATCGTCAGCAGGAATGGCGTCGTAAAGTCCCTTGTCGATTGATTTCCGGTCGCCTGCCCACTGGTAACTATAGGTAAACCGGTCCATTTGGCCCCACCAGGAAATCAAGTCTAATCCATGGTCAAGAGTAAGATCAACGCCCCACATCCAACCCGGGGTGTTTACATTGTTGAACCCACCTTTGCTTCCATCTCCTGTAAAGACAACTTCATCGGCTGCCATTAACGTAAAGCCTCCATTGGTGATCACATCTGCTGTTAACGTTTTTGCTTTCTGGTAATTGTCATTTCCTCCCATAATAGTGTACACATAAGCAAGCATTCCTTCGGCTACATACTTGTTCACTTCATTTTTTGCAGAACGTTCGAAGGTTTCAAGCAATTCAATTGCATCGGTTAAATCATTTACAATCAGCTCAAAGACTTCTTGTGTTGTGCTTTTTGGTAAATTTGGCTCAGTAGGATCTGTGTAGAGTGGCAATATTTCAGCCGCAGGATCATAACTGGTTGCATATAACTGGGACAAATAGAAATAACTATGAGCCCTCATTGCTTTTGCTTGTCCCATGATGTGTTTGTTTGCATCCAGCTCTGGTACGGCATCGTTTCCTCCAAGCGCTGATATAACGGAATTGGCCGATCGGATAATCCGGTAATAATACCGCCAGGGTCTATAATTTTCTATCTGAGTATAATCAACAGTTGGTGTGTATTCTGTTAATCGACGATACCATCCGTAGGTACTTACAGATAATGCCATATCACTGCACAGAAAATCAGTGAAAATGTCGTATCCTTTTTGCCCAAAATCATCATGGTCCGGGTCATCCGGGTCTGAACCTCCTGTGCCTATCTGGAACATCAATGTATAAATACCGCTCATACTTCCGGCAATCACATCAGGATTGTTCGCAGCCGCTTCAGCAACTTGTTGTTCCGTGAGGAATTGAGTTGGCTGGACATCCAAAAAATCTTTATCACAGCTTGTAGCAATAACGAGCAACAACGCTATAAAAGATATACGATATATATTTTTCATAATAACAAAATTTGCGTTAATTTAATAAATCTGCGTTTTTAGAATTTCACCCTCAGGCCTATGGTATACGTGCTTAAAGGAGAATATCTGTACATATCAGAAGTACCTGCTTCATTGGTTGAAGGATTGAACCCCTTTCTTGCGCTTAACAGGAACAAATTGTCGCCCGATACAAAAACATTGAGTGAGGACATTTTTAATTTATCGGTAATTTGTTTCGGAACGTTATAGCCAATCTGGATATTATTCAGTGCCAGAAAGTCAGATTTTGTTATAAACCGGGAAGAGGAGCTGACAACATTCAGATCATAATTACTCGACAATCTGGGAACGTCAGTTATGTCGCCAGGTTTCTGCCATCTTTTGCGAATATCAGTCGACCAGTTATTGTTCCCAATGTCATCATTGCTCATTAAATTAGCATATGCGACATCATAGGCATACCCTCCTAAACTATAAATAAACAGTGCCGTTATGTCAAAATCCTTGACTTTTCCATCCAATCTGAAAGCCCCTTGTACTTTGGGAATAGCTGATTTATTTACATATTTTTGAGTTGCATTGGCATAAGTTTTTGTGGTGGTTACACTAATTTCATTATCCGGATTTGCCTTGGTATATTCAAACAAAGAAGAAATTCCTTCTCCTGAATCCAATATCCCGTTCCCGTTTGCATCGTGATAATGTTGATACCACATGGTTGTCCCATTTGATGGATCTACTCCTGCCCATTCTCTTAGATAAAAGTCGTACAGCGAATGACCTTCCGCACGACCAAACCGGTCATTAATATCCAATACTTTGGGTTCGCCGGTTGCCGGGTCAATAGGCATTTTCATCAGCTTGCTGGAAAGCATATCTCCGTTGATCGTAAAATTCAGACTGTAATCTTTCTTTTTGATAATATGGGCTGTGAGGTCAAACTCGAATGCGCTGTTCCTTAAAATACCGTCATTAACCCGAATCAAGGCATACCCTACCGAGGGGCCAACCCGTCTGTCAAAAATTAAATTGTCTGTATTTTTAACATAATATTCAAAGGAGCCTTCCAGAAATCTTCCGATACCAAATTCAACACCCGTCTGGAATATCTTCGCGGTTTCCCAAGTTAAATCCGGGTTTCCGATATCGCGTGAGGAAATCGATATCCCATCATTCAGGTTGCTGACATCGAATGTGTTGAATGCAGGATAATATCCGATACCTTCCTGTTCGCCAACAACTCCATAACTGATTTTATATTTCAAAAAATTCACAAGAGGAAGATTCTGCATGAACGATTCTTCGGTGAGGACCCAGGAAAGCCCGAGTGAACCAAAGTTATCCCATTTATTATCGCCAATAAACCGGGAAGAACCATCTCTTCGTATCGAGGTCGTCAGAAAATATTTGTTCTCAAAATTGTAATTTACTTGTCCAAAGTAACTTTCCAACCGTACCTGATCAGTATAAGAGGTTGGGGGAGACGAAACAATTATAAAGTTATTCAGGTCATCAATGTCGGGATGAACCATTTTGTGTTTACTCATTGTTTCAATTTTGCTTTCCCACGAGTTGCTTTCATGTGCGATCAGCGCTTCCAGGTTATGGGAATCAAAACTTTGTTTATAGCGGAGTAAACTTAGAAAGTTATAAGCAATTAATTGTGTGTTTCGTTTGAAAATAGCTCCACCCTGTCCGGCTGAAGAGCCATAGAATGGATTATTCAAACTGTTGAATTTCCTGGAATAATATTGAACCCCAAAAGTATTTTCAAAAGTCAGGTTATCAGTAAACCGGATGGTACCGCCAAAGTTACCAGATCCCTGGTATTGTTTAGTTTGGCTGAGATCAAAATGCGCGTCAGCGATAGAATTGGTTAAAGCGCCAAAAGCTCTTCCTACCCCGTAATCATATTGGTTGCCACCAAAAATCGGGTCATCCACAATAGCTCCGTCTTCATCTCTTAAAAACAAGGGGAAAATAGGAGGCATATTGTCAACAAACCAGAAAATACTCCCGGAGTCTGACGATTGGCCATTATTGGTTGTTTCAGTTCCGGCAACAGTCAGTTTTGCCGTAGTCGACAACCACGGTTTTACCAAACTTTCAAGGTTCATCGTTGTATTATACCTTTTGAAGTCTGAATTAATGATGTAGCCAACATCATTTAAATATCCGAAAGAGGTATAATATTTTGATGTTTCGCTACCCCCACGGAAAGTCAGGTTTACTTCAGTTCGTGATGAATTCTGGAACCCATAGTCTTCCCAGTTCTCTGGATCATATTTTCGCGAGACACCGCTTTGAATCTTACGGGTTTCCGGATCAATAAGTTCAGTGCCCTGTACTTTCCACAAATTATACTTCGGGGTTATTCCCGATGCAGAAAATAGTGTGTTATTTGCATAAGCTACCGGATCTGCATTATTACTCGCAATACCTTTATTATATAATGCTTCCCAGCTTAACTCAATATATTCTTCCGGAGATTTTATGGTGCTATATCGTGGAAGACCGCTCACATTTACTCCTGTCTTTATGTCAACCTCAATGGCGGACGTACCTGCTTTCCCCGATTTTGTTGTCAAAAGAATGACCCCATTGGCCCCACGTGACCCATAAATAGCCGTTGCTGTCGCATCCTTCAGAATTGTTGTCGATTCAATGTCGTTTGGATTAATTGAATTGAGGGAACCGGAAAAAGGAACGCCATCCAGAACATATAAAGGGTCTCTGTTCCCGTTTACCGAACCAAAACCTCTGATTCGGATCGTTGCAGTAGTTCCGGGTTGTCCAGAAGTATTGATAACCCGGACCCCAGCAGCCTCACCTGCTAAAGACTGGGAAACATTAGACACAGATTTGCTTTGAATGTTCTCATTCTTAATCGTTTTTACAGATCCAGCAAATGATTGTTTGGTGGTAGTGCCATAACCCACCACCACAACCTCATCTACCCCGATCATGTCCGTTCCAAGCTGGACATTTATTGATGTGCCACTTATTGGCTGCTCCTGTGTTTTCATGCCAACAAATGAGAATACCAAGGTCGTTGCATTTTGTGGAACACGAATGATGTATTTCCCTTCAAAGTCCGTGATCGTACCTAAAGAAGTTCCTTTTACGGATACAGAAACACCAGGAATTGAGCTTCCATCGTCGGCAGAAGTGACTGTACCTGATATTTCTTTCGTTTGGGCTAACAACACCTGAAGCCCAAATGTAAAAAACGCAAGCAATAGTGCAAGTTTTTTCATAGATAAAAATTTAAGGTTAATAAAGCTACATCAGAGAAAATTTGTACGAATAAACTCATATTAAAAACAACGAAAAGCGTTCTTTCCCAGAAAAACGAATCGGTTATTTTTAAATAAAAGTCTTACTCTTTTTTTTATACAAATGAATCCCTGAAGCCAAAATTATCAATTTTTAACAATTTGAAACAATTTTAACTTTAAATTCTTAATAAAATTAAAAAATTAATATTTCGAAATATTACCGGTGACTTACTTTTAGCTCTCACTTTTTTATCTCTGAAGTGAAATCTGTTCGATACCCAACGCAGGTATTATGGTGTGAACCATCAAATAACGGTTTGTCATTCCGACGTAAGGGGGAATCTCATGATCAGAGCTATTTACGACAGATGCTTCACTTTGTTCATGGCAAGAACAAGTTAATACAACACTAATTGTTTGGAAATGTAAATTTTATTTTCAGGAATACAAGAAAATTAAAATAAAGCTGTTCTCTTCTTTCTAAATCAACCTGATACTGTCTTTTTATCCCCAAAGCCCTTCGTCGCGAATCATCATCAGGATGGCAGAATGCGGAAGGATCACATACTTTTCTTTGTTAAATTCAATCTCGTAACCACTTTTGTTGAGGTACACCGCCAGGTCGCCCACTTTGGCCTGAAGCGGGACATATTTCACTTCTTCCTTTTGTTCTTTCCAGGGTTCATCCTCGTCGGTCATAGCCGGGATCGGGTACCCGGGACCTACTTTTACAATATACCCGCTTTGAAGTTTTTCGTTTTCCTGCACGGTTGGGGGAAGATATAAGCCACTCTTTGTTTTGCCTTGTTGATTTTTGGGTTTTACCAGCACACGGTCGCCCATCATGATAAATTTTTCAAGATTCTTTTCTTCAATTATCAGCGACATGATGATCCTTTTGGTTGATTGAGGCCTCAAAGATAAGAAAATTGTATAACCTGTTTCCATTATCTTCTTCCGGAGAAACAGTGCTATCATCTCATGCAATTAACAAAAGGCAGTTTGACAGAATGACAAACTGTTGAAAAACACCTGTACGTTTTTATTAGTCCGTAAAATAATAAGTAAAGATCGTTTTTTTACTGATTGGAAATTAGTACTTTTTCAGCACAACAATTTGTTTCGTCATGCCTGCAGTGAAGATACTTTTTCTTTGTTCGGGCGATCAGTTATGCCGCTGCCTGATTGCAAGACATATCCTTCTGTTGATAGACGACAAACTGGATGTTTATGCAGCCGGTATTCCCCCACTTTGTGAACTTTCGGAAGAACGGGTGGAAGCAATGAAAAAACTGGGGTACGAAACGGATACGGAAAAAGTGAAACCGTTCAATGAATTGCTGGATATAGAATTTGATTACCTCATTACCCTGAGCCACGGCGTTCGGGAGCAACTGAGAAAATATCCCCGGAATTACAAGCTGAAATTGCACATGGAGTTTACCGATTTCTGCTGTGGGCAGACTACAGAACCCGAAGCCATTGCATTATTCAGGAAAATCAGGGACGAGATAGAAAACGAACTGGGCTATTTTTATTATCATATACTGAAACAACAGGCTTAAATTTATTCTCCTTTTACCGTTTTTTCTACTTCTTCCGGCGTGATCGGGATTCGCTGTCCCAGTAAACGTACCCCGGTTTCGGTAACCAGTAAATTGTCTTCGAGACGTATACCCCCGAAAGTACGGTATTCGTCCACTTTATCGAAATTGATAAAAGCGGCATTTGTTTTTTCTGCTTTCCACTGGTCGATCAGTGCCGGGATGAAATAAATACCGGGTTCGTTGGTTACTACAAATCCGGGTTGCAAACGCCGTCCCATGCGAAGGTACGCGGTACCAAACTGTTCCGAAGGGCGTATTTCGTCATCGTAACCCACATAAATCTGGCCAAGGTCTTCCATGTCGTGAGCATCGAGCCCCAGCATGTGCCCCAACCCGTGCGGGAAAAACAGGGCATGCGCCCCGGTCCTGACAGCCTCCTGTACATTGCCTTTCATCAATCCAAGGTCTTTCAAACCCGAAGCAATCACTTCTGCTGCAGCCAGATGAACCGATAAAAACGGAACGTCGGGAGCTGCCAGTTCCCTTGCTTTATTGTTCGCTGCCAGCACTATTTCGTAAATCTCCCGTTGTTTTTGGCTGAAGGTGCCGCCTACCGGTGTGGTACGTGTAAAATCGGAAGCATAATGCCTGGCCGTTTCTGCACCGGCATCAACCAGCATCAACCGGCCTTTCTGCAAAATTTGGGAATGATCGTGGTTGTGTAATGTTTCTCCGTTTTGCGAAAGGATGACCGGGAACGAAGGCATACCTCCGCCTGACATGGAAATCCCTTCCAGTATTCCGGCAATGGTTTGTTCCCAAATGCCTTCATGGGCCAGTTGCATCGCCTTTACGTGCATCTGGTACCCGATGGCGCAGGCTTTCCCGATTTCTGCAATTTCGCAGGCTTCTTTTACCGACCGCAATGCAATGACCGCTTTTACCAATTCCAATGATGATTTTTCTTTGAGTTGCGGAATCGGGATTCCCAGTAATTCATTCAGTAGGATTTTATTTTCGGCCCGGTACGGAGGTAGGAAATGGATACGTCGCCCTTTTGCCGCCGCATCGTTGATGAACGGGAAAAGCCGACTGAAAGGAGCTGTGTGGGCAATGCCCGCTGCTGCTGCTTTTTCCTGAAGGCTGACCTGGGGGCCCATCCAGATAATATCTTCCATATCGACATCGTTGCCAAAAATCATTTCTTCGCCGGTATCGGCGTCGATCACTCCGGCCAGTTGCCGGAAATCGAGCCCGAAAAAATACAGGAACGAACTGTCTTGCCTGAAATGGTAAGTGTTGTCGGCATAATTCATGGGTACGTCTGTATTTCCCATGATCAGGATCAGGCCGTTGCTGACCGTTTCCTTCAGTTTTTTTCTGCGGGTGGTATAAATAATTTTCTCAAACATGATCTTCGATTTTAAATGACAGGGAAAGATACAGATTTATTTGGAGAGCATACAATGAAATCTATCTGTGGTATTTTAACTTGCTGAACAAATCCCATAAAACAATGCCTGTACTGACCGAGATATTGAAGGAATGCTTGGTGCCAAATTGCGGTATTTCAATGCTCCCGTGACAACTGTTCACCACCTTTTGCTGTACCCCTTTTACTTCGTTTCCGAAAACCAGCGCCGTTTTTTTATATTTCTTCGGATCGAAATCGGGAAGGGAAATGCTGTTTTCGACCTGTTCGATGGCAAAGACCGAATAGCCTTCGGTTTTTAGTTTCTCCACAGCATCAAGAGGCTCGGCAAAATATTCCCATTCCACTGTCTTCTCAGCATCGAGCGCTGTTTTGTGGATTTCTGCATTGGGCGGGGTGGCAGTGATCCCGCACAGATAAATTTTTTCAACGAGCAGGGCATCCGAAGTTCGGAATACCGACCCGATGTTGTTGCAACTGCGCACGTTATCGAGTACCACTACGAGGGGCGTTTTTTTCGCCCGTTTGTATTGATCGGCAGTCAGGCGGCCAAGTTCGTTGTTTCGTAATTTTCGCATGGGGCAAAAGTAAGAAATATCGGGTAATCAATAACTGGTAAACAGTGGGAAGTCTCAGTTTTCAGCTTTGGGGTGCGGGTTTCAAGTCCAAAGTCCTAAGTCCAAAGTCCAAAGTCCAAAGTCCAAAGCGATTGGTTCTTGAGTGTTAGTCTGAAAATCTAATAATCTAATAATTAGTCTGTTATCTCACGGGTTGCGAGTTTCAGGTTTCATGCTGTAAGTATTTATCTGACGCGGGCAATTCATCATTTTTCTGGTTTACCATTCCACTGTCTGGCGTTTGAATGGCATGGTCATGCAGCGGGCGCCACCGCCACCGCGTGCCAGTTCCGATCCTGCAATGGTAATGGCGCACCTCCTGTTCGGGATGCTTGCTTTCCCGTTCAGCAAATCTTCGGCGCGGATGATCTCAAAACCATTTTTGTCCATTTCTTCAATGGTGTGTTCGTTGCGCTCGTAGCCAATCACCTGCCCGGGGGCAAAGGCAAAAAAGTTGGCCCCGCTGTGCCATTGCTCGCGTTCCTGTGTCCAGGCATCCTTGCTGCCCCCGCAGGTCACCGGTTTAAGGTTGATGCCTAATTTTTTCAGGGCCGACAGCAGATTTTTCTGTTCCCGGATAGAAACCACCCTGCCATTTTCAATTTTGATGTGAATGGTATGAAAACGGGTTGTTCCAAGGATTAACGGTTCGTAGATCATGCACGCATCGTGGTCGAGAAAGGTGAAAACCATGTCAAGGTGGATGAACGATTCAGGGGTGTGGGGAAGCTCCTGCACCAACAGGTGATACGACCTTTGAGTATCCGATTTCAACTGTTCGATGATAAAGTCGATTCCCTGCGTCGAAGTGCGGATACCGGTACCAACCACCAGGACATCTTCGCGGGCTACTAAAAAATCGCCCCCTTCGATGAAAATGTTTTCAGAAAAATCATTGTACGAGGGATCAATGATCCGGGTATTTATCAGCGGGTGATGGGTGAAAATGGCATTCATGATGATGGGCTCCCGGTCGCGTACGCTGCTGGCCATTTTCCCGATCAGTACCTGATCGTAAAACCCCATCGAAGCATCACGGGTAAACAGGAAATTGTGCAGTGGTCGCAGGCTGAACCGCTCGGCGCTAAGGTAATTCGTCAGGTTATCGCGTTTTAGCGGAACACCCTGTATCAGTTGGCGGGCTGTTTCTTCAGCTTCCAGTTCCATAAGGACGGGAAGAATTTTTAGCGCGTTTTCTTTCCTGCATATTTCCTGCAGGAGGGAATTTCTGACCTGATCGTTTTTCAAAATATCGGCCAGTAGATCTTTTACTTCAAATGTCCGGGTTATCTTGTTCAGTATACCCTTTAGTTGTGCGTATTCCCTGCCGGCTACCGACAAATTGAGAATGTCGCTGTACAGGGCGCGTTCTGCATTTTCAGGAGTCATCTCTTCCACTTCCCTGCCGGGAGTGTGTACAATAACACCTTCGAGCTTACCGATTTCCGAATAAAGCCCGGTTTTTATTTTTTCAAGCATAATGAACCTCTTTTCGGCTCCAAAGATACAAACATTGGAATGGTTGGCATATGAAACCGAAGTTTATTCGTTTTTGTTTCATAACATATTTATCTTCGCAGAAACAATTCAGAAAAGTGAAAACAGGTTGTTTTTGGATCGTTTTTATGCTTGTCTTTTCGGTGTGCATGTCGCAGGAGGCAAGTCCTTTAAAGCCGGTTCCCGGGTTTAAGGTAGGGGAGGATACCCTTATTTTCAGGGAAATACCGCCGGTATACGTGTATCCCCGGAAAGATTTTAAAAGTAAAAGGTACGAGAAAGAATACTGGAGGTTGGTACAAAAAGTGAAAAAAGTATACCCGTATGCAAAAAAGGCCCACGAACTGTTGAAACAGTACACCGAGCAATATGAGGCGACGCAGGATAAGAAACTCCGGAGAAAATATGTGAAACAGGCAGAGGAAGCGCTGTTTGGAGAATACGGGCCACAACTGAAAAAACTTACCATCTCGGAAGGACGGATATTGATAAAACTAATCGACCGTGAAACCGGTTCTACTTCTTACCAGTTGATACAGGATTTAAAAGGAGGATTGGTCGCTTTCTTCTGGCAGGGGGTAGCCCGCATTTTTGGCAACGACCTGAAATCGGAATATGATGCTGAAAAAGAAGACCGGATGATTGAAGAAATCATTTTTTATATTGATGCGGGAATGCTTTAGATTGGTGATTGATGACAACGGGTAAACGGATATTTCTGGCTATAAAAATTCAAGCAGGACCGGAACTGCTGGATGTGGTTGATTTTCTGCACGATGAATTGGCCCGAGAACAAATCAGATGGGTAGGCGAGGAGCAGTTTCACATCACCCTTAAATTTTTTGGCGATACCCCGGAAGACAAAATGGAACTTATTTCGGCAGCCGTGGAAGAATGTTGCATGCAGTACGAACCGTTTTCGTTCGGTCTTTGCAGTCCCGGATATTTTCGCGACCGGGAGCAGCTCCGGGTGATCTTCTTACAAACTTCAGGAACTGAAACGCTGGTTGCTTTTCAGAAACAAACGGAGCATCTTTTAAGTGGTCTGGGCATTCCGAAAGAAGACCGGGTTTTCAGGCCACACCTCACGCTGGGGCGTATCAAATCAGTGCGCGATGCCCGGCATTTTTATGAGCTGATGAAACAGTTCCCGCAGAAAACCGTGCAGGTTGTTTTTGTCAGTGAACTGATCCTTTTCGAAAGCATCCTGAAACCATCGGGTCCGGAATACCGGGTATTGGAACGGTTCAGGTTGAAGAAAGGCCGCAAAACCAGATAACATCAAAGAAAATACGCCGGTTGTTTGTTATAATTATTATTGAAAAACTTTAATCAGAAAACAAATATGCAATCCGATAATAACACAGGTTTTTCCAATATTGACGAATACATTGCCCGTTTCCCTGAAGAAATACGAGCGATTTTGGAAGAACTCCGGCAAACCATCCGGGATGCTGCCCCTGAGGCTGAAGAAACGATCAGTTACCAAATGCCGACATTCAGGCTAAACGGCAACCTGGTCCATTTTGCAGCATATAAAAACCATATCGGGTTTTACCCGGCGCCTTCGGGGATTGAAGCATTCCAAAAGGAACTGTCTGCATGGAAGTGGGCAAAAGGTTCGGTACAGTTTCCTGTTGACAAACCTCTGCCTTTGAAACTTATTGCCAGTATCGTCGGGTTCAGGGCCAGTGAAAACAAAAAAAGAGCAGCTGCAAAAAGAAGCGCTAATCTGTAAAAAATAATAACCGTCACCGGCCATAGAATCATTGAATGAAAATTCTCCTGCGGAAGATTAGTGCTATTTTTGCCTGTTCTAAAAATTTTTAAAACGAAATTCATGAACTGGACTAAAAAGCAGATATCGATACTGGCTATTGTGGCCGTGACCTCATTTATGGGTACTTTTTTAATATCGTCGGTAAATATAGCATTGCCGGGCATTGAGAAAAGTTTTGGGCTTGATGCGGTTACCCTTAGCTGGGTGGTGACTTCTTTCCTGCTCTCCACGGCCATGTTCCTTTTGCCTGTGGGCCGATGGGGTGACCTTACCGGCATCCGGCGTATTTTTAAAATGGGCGTGATCATTTTTACTCTTTCCTCGTTATTGTGTGGTTTGGCAGGGTCGGGTTTTCAGCTTATCCTTTTACGATTTCTTCAGGGAATTGGTGCTGCTTTTACCAGTACCACCGGACCGGCTATTTTAGTGTCGGCCTTTTTGCCACAATACAGGGGCCGCGTTTTGGGGATCTCTGTATCGGCAGTTTATCTCGGACTTGCTTTCGGGCCTTTTGCCGGTGGGTTCCTGACCCAATATCTGGGGTGGAGGTCTATTTTCTTTGTTTCGTCGGCACTGGGAATATTCACTTCTGTTATTGCTTTTGTTTTTCTTGGGAAAGACGAAGTGCCGGAAAACGGCAGTAAAAAAGTAGACCTAAAGGGAACCCTATTTTACATGTTGGGGCTGGTTGCTCTGATTTACGGGGCGTCGTCCATTCCTGTAGCGCCGGGTTGGGTCATAATGGGGAGTGGGGTGCTGGCTTTGATTGTTTTCTGGATATTGGAAAGCAGGTCGCCGATGCCGGTGATCGAAACCCGGCTGTTTACCGGTAACCGGTTGTTTGCCTATTCGAACTTAGCTGCACTGATCAATTACAGCGCTACTTTTTCCATTGTATTTTTACTGAGCCTGTACCTCCAGAAAATAAAAGGGCTTTCACCCCGCGATGCCGGGGCAATATTGATTGCCCAACCCATTATGATGGCCGTTTTCTCGCCTGTGGCCGGACGGCTTTCCGACCGCGTTCAACCCCGTTATCTAACAACTATCGGAATGACGATGTGTACGCTGGGACTGGTGGCATTTGCTTCGCTGTCCGCTACAACTTCCATCGGGTTTATTTTGTTCATGCTGATGTGGGTCGGACTGGGTTTTGCTTTCTTCTCTTCTCCTAACATGAACACCATTATGAGTTCGGTTGACAGGGCCAGGTACGGGCTTGCTTCCGGAACAGCTGCCACTATGCGGGTTGTCGGACAAATTATCAGCATGACCATCGCTACTCTTTTCTTTGCTGGCTTATTCGCCGGACAGACCATTGAAGCTGTGTCCGATAACGTGTTCCTGACAGCTGTGAAATGGGGCTTTGTGAGTTTTTCGTGCATAAGCACTGTCGGTATTTATTTTTCGTACAGCCGGGGAAAAATAGCAAGGGAGAAATAAAAGAAGTTGTTAAAAGTTGCTTATCATATGGTGAGTGTAATTTTGTACGGATGTTGTCAAATATTCAAGCCAAATCTATTTTCCGGATTGAGAAAGGGATGGCATGTGAAAACCCGGAAACTCTATATTTTTATGAAAAATGGATTTATTTAAACCCGGGACGGCTTTTAAAGCAGCGCTTTTGTATATTTGTTTGCCTTCAGTAAAAATGATTTTGACCATTGATTGAAACAGTTTTTATGACCGGCTATGCTTAGAGAATAATCAATAAGATCAGGGGTTCAGGCAATGGGGGCTGAACCATAAACGAATACAATAAACTAAACCTAAAACGGACCATGGACTTACTTTTTGGCATACTTATTCTTGCGGCAGGCATCCTGGCAATCATCCTGCTCACTTCCGTTTTTAAGTTCAACACTTTCCTTTCGTTGTTGTTAGTCAGTCTGGCAATGGCCTTGCTGTCGGTACCGGCGCCATCTATTGTGCCGGTGCTGAAAAAAGGTTTTGGCGGCACGCTCGAATCCATTGGGCTGA
Source organism: Prolixibacteraceae bacterium (assembly GCA_034003625.1). Lineage (GTDB taxonomy): Bacteria > Bacteroidota > Bacteroidia > Bacteroidales > Prolixibacteraceae > GWE2-42-39. The sequence continues at coordinate 24,390 of JAVEYG010000020.1, forward strand.
TCATCATCCTGGGCACCATCATTGGCATTGTCCTTGACCAAAGCGGCGCCGCGCTGAGCATTGCCCGTTTTTTTCTGAAACGTACGGGAGAAAAGAAAGCCCCCGCAGCAATGGGCATCACCGGCTTTATAACCGGCCTGCCGATTTTTTGCGACTCGGGTTTCATTGTGCTGAGTGGTATTTGCCGTTCGCTGGCCCGCAGTTCAAAAACCGCGATTACCGTAATGGCCCCGGTGCTGGCCATTTCGTTGTATGGCGTTCATTGTTTGGTGCCGCCCCACCCGGGGGCCACTGCCGCCACCGGCATTGTGGATGCACCCATCGGCAACGTTATTTTGCTGGGGACGCTGGTTTCCATCCCGGCCATTCTTGTGGCGTATTGGTTCATCCGCCTGCGTTCGCATAAATTATCGCCGGAGGAGCAGCCGGAAGAAAATCTTTCTTCTGAAGAAATTGCAACACCCCCTGCGTTGCTTTCGTTTTTGCCGATTCTTATCCCGCTGCTGCTCATCACCATTAAATCGGTGCTTTCCATGCTTGCCGATCTGCCCGACAGTTCAATTATAAAAAATATAACCGGATTTGCAGGCGACCCGGTGTTTGCCTTGCTGGCCGGATGCTTCGCCGCCTTTCCGTTGCTGAAGCATTTCAGGATGGAACAATGGAACAAACTGCTGGAACTGGCCATTGAAAAAGCCGGCCCGATACTGATTGTAACGGCTGCCGGGGGAACTTTTGGGGCTGTCATTAAAGAGTCGGGCATTGTGAACCAGCTGGGCGAACACGTGGCCACGCTGGGATTGGGTATCTTCATCCCTTATAGTATTGCCGTTTTGCTGAAAACCTCGCAAGGTTCGTCTACCATCGCAGTAATCACTGCCGCATCGATCTCGTCCCCGCTGCTGGATAGTATCGGCTTGTCGGGCGAGTGGGGCAAAACGCTCGCCATTCTTGCCATGGGCGCCGGTTCCATGATGTTATCGCATGCCAACGACAGCTTCTTCTGGGTAATCAGCAAATTTTCAGGAATGACGCCTTCCCAAACCCTTAACTATTATTCCGTTCCCACGGTGATCCTGAGTTTGGTTTCGTTTGCAATTATTGGTTTATTAACGTATGTGTTTTTATAAAAGATGGAAAATTTTCAGAAAATAGCCAGGGAAATATTTCTGGCCGCAGTTGAAAAAGTGAAGCCCGACCGGTTGATCCGGGATAATGTGAATTTGAATGGACATTTTTTGCGTGTTGCAGGAAAAGAATTTCCCTTGCCCCCGGAAGGCCGGATTGTGGTAAGCGGCGCCGGAAAAGCAACTGCGTTGATGGCTCGCGAGCTGGAAAACATTCTTGGCGACCGTATCCATAAAGGTCACATTGTAGTGAAATACGGGCATTCCGTTCCGCTAAAGATAATAAACTGTACCGAAGGCGGTCATCCGGTTCCCGATGCAAACGGAGCGACAGGCACCTGTGAAATCGTACAAACCATTTCCGGCCTGTCGGAAAATGATATTCATATCTGCTTAGTTTCGGGCGGAGGTTCGGCTTTGCTGGCCGACACTCCGGAAGGGGTAACGCTCGAAGAACTAATGAAGTTAAACGAGTTATTACTGAAATGCGGTGCCGACATTACGGAAACAAACACCGTCCGCAAGCATCTTTCGGCAGTAAAAGGAGGAGGCCTGGCACAAATTGCCTCGCCGGCAACTACCATCAGCCTGATCCTTTCCGACGTGGTAAACGATCCGCTCGATGTGATTGCTTCAGGCCCCACTGTACCCGACCCATCAACCTTTCAGGAAGTCAGGGAAATTTTGGAGAAATATCGGATGGCGGATCAGGTACCGCCTTCCATCCGGCAGATTTTTGAAAAAGGCGAAAACGGGGAAATACCGGAAACGCCCAAACCCAGCCATCCGGTTTTCAGCCGCGTCCATAATTTCATTATCGGCAACAACCGGATTGCACTGGAAGAAGCAAAATCGGTTGCAAATTCGTATGGGTTTAACACCCGGACCGTTACCAGCAGCATGGAAGGAAATTGCGAAGAAGCAGCGCAGTTGATCGCCGAACAAATTCAGGCCACCGGTCAGGCAGAAAATACCTGTTTGCTTTTTGGAGGCGAAACAACGGTTCTGGTGAAAGGTAAAGGCAAAGGAGGGCGCAACCAGCACCTGGCTTTGTTGCTGGCAAAAATATTGCATGAAAACCTTCCTGGTCAGAATGCAACTGTTTTATGTGCCGGGACCGATGGCAGCGATGGCCCGACCAATGCCACCGGCGCGGTGGTCGACCAGTCGACCTGGAGCAAAGCCCTTGCCCGGTCAGCCGACGTGGAAGGTTTCCTCGCCAACAACGATTCGTATAGTTTCTTTAAAAATACGGAAAACCACATCCTCACCGGCCCGACCATGACCAACGTGATGGATGTTGTGGTGGTATTGATTGGAGAAAATAGTGGCGTTACCAGCTGGTAGTTTGTGGATTATTCAGTTGGCAGTCTTCTATATATGAGATAATCCGGCTGATACATACTGCAAACTCCTTTTTGATTTCATGTTCCCAAAATCGCATTACATGCCAGCCTTTTTCTGAATAGTATCGGTTATTTTCTACATCCCTTTGCATATTCCTTTCTATTTTGGGAATCCAAAAGTCTCTGTTCGATTTTATTTTGCTTTTTTTCTCTTCCCAATTGTGGCCATGCCAAAATTCGCCATCAATAAAAATAATTAACTTATACCTGGAAATAACAATGTCCGGGGTTCCCGGGAGTTTTTTTACATTTTTACGATACCGTATGCCAATGCCCCATAAAAATTTGCGGAGTTTTAATTCAGGTTTTGTATTCTCACTTTTAATCCGGCGCATCAACTCAGAACGGTCTTTTGTTGTGTAGAAACCATTTGCTTCATTAAACCGTGGAACTTTAATATTAATTTCCGGGTATTTTGCCATTGATAAATTGTTCATTATTTTATTGCAAATTTCTTGTTTTTAAATAGAATTTACAATTTATTTGTAACCATGTATAAGCTTGTTTAATATGGTTATTAAAAATGAAAGAATATTATAGCCTCTCGGAAGTAGCAGATTTATTATCAGTAAGTAAGGAAACCCTTCGCCGATGGGATCGTAACGGGAAACTTTCCGCTGTTCGAGAACCGATGAACAATTACAGGGTTTACAAAAAAGACCAGCTGAAAATATTTGATGAACTGGATTTTCTATTTCACACAGAGGAAAATACAAATTTTGTAAAGCCTGTAAAAGACTTTAATGCAATTGAGTTGTTTGCAGGCGCTGGCGGTCTCGCTGTTGGACTAGAACAAGCAGGGATAAAATGTCTTGCACTTAACGAAATTGACCACTGGGCTGCTGAAACTTTAAGAAAAAACCGCCCGGATTGGAACGTTATTGAAGATGACGTAAAAAATGTATCGTTTAGGGCATTTAAAGGGAAGGTTGATATTGTAACAGGGGGATTTCCTTGCCAGGCTTTTAGTTATGCGGGCAAAAAACTGGGTTTAAACGATGCGAGAGGTACGCTTTTTTATGAATTTGCAAGGGTTGTTCAGGAAACAATGCCTCTAATTTGCATCGGAGAGAATGTAAGAGGATTATTAAAGCATGAAGATGGCAAAACAATTCAAGGGATGATTTCTATTCTTGATGAAATCGGTTACACAGTACTTTCTCCAAGATTACTAAAAGCGATCTTTTACAAGGTACCTCAAAAAAGGGAAAGAATTTTAATTGTTGGGATTAGAAAAGACATTAACCCTAAATATTTTGAATTTCCTAAACCGTACAAAAAAATATATAATCTGAAAGACGCCCTAAAAAAAGGGGAATTATATAAAACAGATGTTCCGGTTTCTGAAGGACAGAAATATCCTAAGTCAAAAAAAGAAGTTTTGGATTTAGTTCCGGAAGGAGGATATTGGCGTGATTTGCCAGTCAATGTTCAGAAATCGTTCATGGGCGCCAGTTTTTATTTAGGTGGGGGCAAAACAGGTATGGCCAGGCGGATGAGTTGGAATGAACCAAGCCTTACCCTTACTTGCAGCCCTGCCCAAAAACAAACAGAGAGGTGTCATCCAGAAGAAACCAGGCCATTTACAGTAAGGGAATATGCCCGGATTCAAACTTTTCCTGATGATTGGAAATTTACAGGCTCGGTTTCCCAGCAGTACAAACAAATAGGAAATGCAGTTCCTGTTAATATGGCCAGAGAAATTGGGTATTCTATTGTCCGCTTTCTAAATAATGTCAGCATCAATAATCTCTGATAGGAGTTTTTGATATGCTTCCTGAAAAGCATTCGACCCGGGCATGTCCTGTATAAGTAAATCAATTGCTGTAACCAGATTGGCATAAAATGAATTATAGCCGGTTATTCTGTGCCAGAATTCAGGCCCAATAAATACCGGATATCTTTGATTAATTTTTAAATAATGCCCACTGAGCTGCGCCGGGACACCATAGATGATCCCAACAACTAAATCATTGTTGCTGAAATTTCTAAAATTATTTGTCCTTGCTAAATTCGCTACGGTATCAAATTCCTGTAACATCGGGTTAACGTCTTTTGAATTAATTGTATTGGGGCCAGATTTAAGTTGGCAATATTTTCTTCTATTATCAATCTTGTCAATGTATTCAATATCCATTCCTGGAATTAATGATCCGGAAACCAACCCGAGATCAACTAACATTTTTTGAAACTTTGAGCCAAAAGCGCCTGTTATTGATGTCCCTAATGCCCGTGGGTAAAACAATGCTTTTGCAATCCCCTCGGCAGTAATTCCATTCTCAACCAATTGAGACAAATATTTCACCAATATTGGATTAATCTGATATTCTGATAATCTGGAATGTTTCTTTAATAGATTAGCCTGATGTTTTTCTAGTATTTCATTTGTAAAATATTCGCACATTACGTTGATTAGTTGAGCCTCGTTCATTTGATGAAATTTAAGATTGGAGTATAAATTTAAAAATCATATTGTAATTTCATCCTATATTTTCTTTTATTTTCCAGTCCCGGCCCGACCATGACCACGTGATGGATGTTGTGGTGGTATTGACAGAAAGAATTTAGAGAATTGCAGGAGATAACGGAAAAACCGCCTGAAAGATGAATCTTCAGACGGTTTTTTCTTTGCAGTGTGTATTAAATCACAAAATGTTATCCCTGGATCTCATGTTGTGTTGCTTCCCCATTTGTACCCGGTTATGCATCATTTTTCCTTTACTGATATCCATTTAAGAAGCTGCTCGTCGGTTAATTGTGCCCGCATTTCAATACGATTGTCCTAAATGCAAAAGGTTTAAATACCTTGAAAATATTTATCCGATGATTTTGAGTCATCGGATAAATAAGGCCCCGGCAGATGAATAAAGAACGGGATTTTTCAGAACAGGCCTTCGATCGACAGATAGCGTTCGCCGGTGTCGTAGGTAAAGGTGAGGATTTTGGAGCCTTTGGGCAATTCGTTTATTTTTTTTGCCACGGCAGCCAGCGATGCCCCGGAGGAGATTCCCACTAACAGTCCTTCTTCTTTTGCCGCCCGCTGTGCATAGCCAAATGCTTCGTCCTTCGATACCTGAATGGTTCCGTCAAGCAAGGATGTATGCAGGTTTTCAGGAATAAAACCGGCGCCAATGCCCTGGATCGGGTGGGGGCCTGGAGCGCCTCCGCTAATCACCGGCGATAATTCCGGTTCCACGGCAAAAACTTTCAGGTTGGGGTATTTTGCTTTCAGTTTTTCGCTTACCCCGGTAATGTGGCCGCCTGTTCCAACGCCGGTAATCAGGTAGTCGAACCCTTCGGGGAAGTCGTTGATGATTTCCTGTGCCGTATTTTCCCGGTGCGCATCGATGTTTGCCGGATTGTCGAACTGGGAAGGGATCCATCCCCCGGGAGTTTCTGCGGCAATTTCCAGCGCTTTCTGGATAGCCCCTTTCATTCCCTTTTCCTTCGGTGTTAAAACCAATTCAGCGCCATACGCTGTGAGTATCCTGCGGCGCTCAATACTCATCGACTCGGGCATCACTAATATCAGTTTGTATTTTTTTACGGCTGCCACTAAGGCAAGGCCAATTCCTGTATTTCCTGAAGTGGGTTCAATCAAAACGCTTTCAGGGGTCAGGATACCTGCCGCTTCAGCCGCCTCTACCATCGAAAGGGCAATGCGGTCTTTGATGCTTCCGCCCGGGTTGGTCTTTTCAATTTTGGCATACACTTCATATCCTTCAGGATACAAGTTGTTAATCCGCACCAGCGGACTGTTCCCGATTGTTTCGAGAATGTTGTTCACTTTCATGTGTTTCTTTTTTAGAGGTTCTTATAATCTTGTATCAATATAAATTTCAATTGGCTTTTGCTCAGGGTAAAACAAAAAAGCCCCCCTGGATTTCAGGAAGGCCTTTGTTAATCTCTGATAAATACGATTTTTCTTGATCAGGTACAACGAAAACAACTTCCTGTGGAACGATTTCCACAGCAACATATAAGCATGTATGTAAAAGCGTTGTTTTTCATTGGGTGCAATGATACAAAAAAAATATAGAAAAATACAAATTAGTCTGTTATTTTTTTCTGAAAGGATAAAATTAACTTCGGTACCGGAGCCATTTCACCAATTCTTTCAGGTTTACTTTTTTCCCGTACATTAAAATTCCGGTACGGTAGATCCTGGCAGCCATCCAAATGGAGCCAATAATAGCAATAACCAGTAAAAACATCGACAGAGCAAGTTCCCACCAGGGGATGCCATAGGGGATACGGGCCAACATGATAATCGGCGAAGTGAACGGGATCATCGAGGTCCAGAATGCCAGCGGGCCTTCGGGATTTTTGGCAATAGGGAACAGCAGCATAATGGATAAAATGAGCGGTAATATGACCGGAAATACCAGTTGCTGTGAATCTTCTTCACTGTCGACTGCTGACCCGACGGCTGCCAGCAATGAACTGTACAGCAGGTAACCTCCCAAAAAATAGAAAACGAATGAAAAAAGGATCGTGGCGACAGGCAGGTTCCCGGCCATTTCCATGATTTCCCGATATTGGTTTGCTTCGCCGGAAACGGCTATTTGTGCAGTATTTCCCATTATGCCAGGGTTCATCAGGTTTTGGGCTTGTTGTACCTGTTCTACGTTCCCGGCCCCAAAAAACATTCCTATTCCGGTAATGACAACGGCCCCGAGAACAATCCAAATGGCAATCTGGGTAAGCCCGACCAACGCAATGCCTATAATCTTACCGAACATCAGTTGTACTGGTTTTACCGAGGAAATGATGACTTCGACTACCCGGCTCGATTTTTCTTCCATCACGCCGCGCATGACCATCATTCCATACATGAACATGAACATGTAGATCAGGAACCCCATAATGTACCCCATTGCCCCGACAAGGACCGAGGAATTTTCTTTGGCTTTCCCCGTTTCTTCGATTTTCAGGGTTGAAAGTTTTATGTCTGTTCGGGCCGTCGCCAGTTTTTTCTCTAAGTCGGGAACTCCTGTTTCTTCAATGATCTTATTGCGTTTGTCTCGTTCAATAATATCCTCAATCCGGTTTTCGAGAAAGTTGGAAACGTCAAAAGTAACCTGCTTTTCGGAAAAAAGCTGGGCACGGTTACTTGCAAGGATGTTGGCGGGGATGTACAACAGAGCATAATATGGAGTGTCCTTCAGCTTGTTTTTTATTTGTTGGTATTCCTCTGACGGTACAAAAATTAGTTTTGTATGTTCGTTTCCTTTTAATTGGTCGAGAAACAGGCTCGATTCGTCGTACACGGCAATGACCCGTTCTTTTTTGTCTTCGCTCATTCCTATGTAGGTCGGAATAATGAAGATTGCTGCCATAAAAACAGGCATCAACAGGGTCATCAGGATGAACGATTTCTTTTTGACCCGGGTCAGATATTCGCGTTTCAGTATTAAAATCGCTTTGTTCATAGTGGTGGTTTATTTTTGATTTGCCTCTTCAACTACTTTGATGAATACCTCGTTCATGCTTGGAATCAGTTCCTGGAAGGAAACGATCTCGATTTGCTGCATCAGTTTTTGCAGCAGTTCATTGTTCGATTTACCATTCAGGTGCTGTACTTTCAGGATGTTGCTTTGTTCTTCCTGCCGGTGTTCAATAATCCTGAAATCGTTTCCCAAAAGCCGTGTAAAGTCGTTGTCATTTCCTTTGTACTGAATTTCAAATTCATGGTTTTTGTACTGTTCTTTCAATTCCCGGATTGGGCCGTCCACAATTTTTTTCGATTGATTGACTAACGAAATATGATCGCATAGTTCTTCTACTGAAGCCATATTGTGGGTCGAGAAAATAATGGTTGCCCCTTCGTTGCGAAGGTTTAGTATTTCCTGTTTGAGCAGGTTTGCATTAATGGGGTCGAAACCGCTGAAAGGTTCGTCAAAGATCAGCAGCCGGGGTTTATGCACTACCGTGGTGATGAACTGGACTTTTTGCTGCATTCCTTTTGACAGTTCTTCCACTTTTTTGTTCCACCAGGCCTGTATGCCGAATTTCTCGAACCAGGTCTTCAGGTTTTTCAGTGCATCGTGTCGTGAGAGTCCCTTCAGCTGGGCAAAATACAGCGCTTGTTCGCCGACTTTCATTTTTTTGTACAGGCCGCGTTCTTCCGGAAGATAGCCAATTTGGTGGATATCGTCGGGCCGCATGGGGCGCCCTTCAAAAAAGAGCTTTCCTTCATCGGGCGCCGTAATCTGGTTAATGATGCGGATCATGGTGGTTTTTCCGGCCCCGTTAGGGCCCAGCAAACCGTGAACCTGACCTTCTTTAACCGAAATACTCACCTTGTCGAGTGCACGGTGGGCTGCATAGTCTTTTATAATATCCCGGGCTTGGAAAAGTATCATAAGGCAATAAATTTATTTTACAGATTTAGTTCGTCCGCAAAGCTATTTGTTACAAATTTCAGGAAAAAAGAAATACGGTAAAAGCCGGATTTCAGACTGTAAACAGGGAATAGATTCCGGTCAGCTATTGGGAGGGGTATGGAAAAAACTGAAATGGACGCTCCCGTACCGGCGCAATTCCCTGAATTGGGGAAGTTTTGAAAAATCATAATTCCCCGAATGTTCAAGGATGAACAAACCACCTTTCCGTAGTAGGCCGTTCCGGAATACCAGACCGGGAACCTCAGCAAAATTTTGCATATCGTACGGCGGGTCGGCAAATATAAGGTCGTATTGTTCCTTAAAATGTGCGGCAAAAACAAAGGCGTTGGTTTTTACGAGCCGGATGTTTGTTTCGTTAAGTTTGGCAATGGTTTCTTTTATAAAATTGCAATGGTTGAAATTGATCTCCACGGCGGTAATGTCGGTACAGCCGCGTGAGGCGAACTCGAAACTGATGCTTCCTGTGCCGGCAAACAGGTCGAGTACCTTAATTTTTTCAAAGTCGATTAAATTCTGAAGAATGTTGAAAAGGCTTTCCTTGGCCATGTCGGTAGTGGGCCTTGCCTTAAAATTTTTTCCCGGAGTGAAATGCCGTCCTTTGTATTTCCCGCCTACAATACGCATTTGTACGAATTAAATAATCCGGCAAAGTAGTGTCCCGGCGTTTTTTCAAATGTATAACTGTAATGAAAATCCTGGTCCGGTTTAAGCATGCGTACATGAAGCAGGTACTTTTTTAATTGCCGTATATAATCTGAATCACCGGCAACCATACCCCCAACCAGAACTTCATCCTTTTCGGCATCAAAGCTCAGATTTTTACAAATGTGGAGGGTGTGATATAAAAAGTCGTTTTCTGTTTTATAAAAGAAACTGTTGAAAAGCCGGATGCTTTTTTCAAGAAGAATAATATGAAAATATTTTTTATTGAAGTACAGTACTGCAGTTTTCGCTGCTTTTCCTTTTTGTTGCATAACCGCATTCAGTAATGGATAAGCACTGTGAAAAAAGTGGTATTCAGGATATTTTGAATCGAGGAAAGCCCGAAGTTCCTGCGGGTATGAGAAAACAATGTCGTGTGAAAAACTTTTGACATGACAGGCCGCTATTTCCTCATTTCTTTCTGTGGGCTGGTTCAAACTGATAATTTGCTGTAATTCGCCCCCGGTTGAAAAGGAAGAAGGAATAATGGTTGCTTTCAGGTCATTATAGCCGATGGCAACCGATTTGAATTGCTTGTTCAGGACTTCTTCCCTATCGTATATTTCCCTGATTTTTCCTGTTAAGAACTGGCTTTTCTTTACTGCCAGGGGAAAATGTTGCAGCAGCACATATTTTTTTTGTATGGTATCGAGGATACAAAAAGAAAATCCATCCAGACCAATCTGGATGGATAGATGATATTCTAAGATGAAATTTAAATCAAATGTTTCGTCTACGTACGAAATTTCATGCATAGTCCTGATTTACTCCCAGTTTCCTGCATTATTGTTTGTTTCTGTAAGAGACCCGACTTTCAGTCCGGGATATTTTTCATTAGTCCTCCGTTGATCGTTCAGGTTGATCACCAACTGGCGGTCGAGATTTTTCAGTATCGTATTGTTGTGTGCTTTTGCTTCAAAGACCGGTACTTTAATGCCTGATCCTGTCTGGATAACAGTTGCTCCCAGATGAAATTCCGCAACTGTATCGGAAACCGGAACATATTTGATTTTTTCGATCTGATATGATTTTCCAAACAATGAATCCAACACACTGACCTTGGTAGTGTCCCTGATGATCAGTCCCAGTTTGAGCGCTTTTGATTCGGTGAGCCCGGCTTCCAGCATGCTATCGGTAAGCATGCCATATTTCTTTACAAGTTTCAGAGAATCTGTTTTTATGAAATTGATCAACGTATCCCAGCTGCCTGTAAATTTACCGTATACATCTTTGTAAGCCAGCTCGGCCTTACGAATATCTTTCAATTTGGCGATAGTGGCATCGTACCTTTCTTTTCGTGCCTGTTCAAATTCTATCGGGCGCTGGATACCACTATAAATCAGATATGTTATAAAAAGAGCAGCAATTACAAGGACGATCTGGATTAGTGTCTTCATCTTATCAGTTTTAAGATTAATTTTTTGTTTGCATGCAAATTTATAAAAAAAATTAAATTCCCATCTTTGGAATAGTTTAATTTAGCCTTCCATGATAAAAAATCACATACAGTCCGAGATATTTCGGCACCTTAATTATCCTCCTACTCCAGGGCAGGATTTACTTGCAAAGAAACTTGCCGGATTTGTGGTTGAAGCAGACGAAAATGCGGTTTTTATTTTAAAAGGCTATGCTGGTACCGGCAAAACAACCATGTTGAGCGCTTTTGTGAAAACATTGACAGGGTTTAAGTTTCGCCCGGTTTTACTGGCTCCCACCGGACGGGCAGCAAAAGTGCTGTCATCCTATTGTGGGCAACCGGCTTATACCGTTCATAAGATCATTTACCGGCAACAATCGTCTTCCGACGGGACCGGACGCTTTGTGCTGAATAAAAACCTGGTAAAAGATGCCTTTTTTATTGTTGACGAGGCTTCAATGATTTCCAATGAAAGTGCGGAAACTTCGATCTTTGGATCAGGGCGCCTGCTGGATGACCTGGTTGAATTTGTATACAGCGGGACCAACTGCAGACTTGTCTTAGTAGGGGATACGGCCCAGTTGCCCCCGGTTGGTCTTAATGTCAGCCCTGCCTTATTGGTTCCTGATATCGAGATGTACGATTTGAATGTGACTGAAGTTGAATTGACCGAAGTGGTGCGCCAACAGGAAGATTCGGGAATATTAAGCAATGCGACTACTATTCGCCGGATTATTACGGAAGGACACTATCAGGGCGATTATTTTCCGATAGGGCTTGCCGGCTTCAATGATATTAAACGCATTGGCGGGCAGGAATTGATTGAGGAAATTTTAGACTGCTACCATAAATACGGTGAACAGGAAACCATGGTGGTTACCCGTTCGAACAAACGTGCCAACAAATTCAACGAGGGTATCCGAAGATCAATTCTCTACAAGGAAAATGAAATCTCGGTTGGCGACCTTTTGATGGTGGTGAAAAACAATTATTTCTGGCTGAACGAAAACGAGAATGTTGATTTTATAGCCAATGGTGATATTGTGGAAATTACGGCTGTCGGGAAATATGAAGAAATTTATGGGTTTAGGTTTGCCAATGTAGGATTGAGGTTTGTCGATTATAAAAACTTAGAAATCGATTGTAAGATTTTTCTGGATACATTGGCAATTGAAACGGCTGCCATGAGCAACGAAGATAACCGGCGTCTTTTTGAAGCTGTTTCGGAAGATTACATGGATATACGGAGCAGAAAAAAACGTTGGGAAAAGATTCGGGAAAATGAATATTTCAATGCACTTCAGGTGAAATTTGCGTATGCAGTAACTTGTCACAAAGCCCAGGGTGGTCAGTGGAAAGCTGTTTTTATCGACCAGGGGTATCTGGTTGAAGACATGTTAAATGTAGAATACCTGCGTTGGATGTACACTGCCTTTACCCGGCCAACCGAGAAACTGTATCTTGTGAATTTCAATAAAGAATTCTTTGGGGACGATGGGTAACATAGGGCTGATCAAAAAGTCCTGAAAATTTTAAAGTTTCTTGATCAGCCCTGTTGTTCATATTCAGTTGCAATTTACAACTGATTCCAGCATCTCGAAGCCTTTTTGCACCGCTTCGATGTTTAACGGGATCAATTTGTGGTGACGCACCGGGAGCGATTGTTGCAGCCCTTTTTCTATGTTATCGATATTGACTACCGGACGAGCTTTCAGGTAAGCGCCCAGCACCACCATATTGAATATTTTTACATTGCCCAAATCGGCAGCAATCCGGGTCCCTTCTATTTTGTAAATATTAATGTCGGTGCGTTCTGGGGCCCGGGTGATGCCGTTTGGATCATACAAAAGAGTACCTCCCGGTTTTACCATTTTTTCAAATTTGTCCATCGATTGCTGGTTCAGGATAATGGCTGTATCGTACTCGTTTACCACCGGCGAACTGATCCGTTTGTCGCTCAGGATAACAGTCACATTGGCTGTTCCTCCACGCATTTCAGGGCCATACGACGGGAACCAGCTTACTTCCTGTCCTGCCATTACCCCTGAATAAGCCAATATTTTTCCCATTGAAAGTACGCCTTGGCCTCCAAATCCGGCTATAATTAATTCTTCTGTCATAATCTTCAGTTTTAGTTTTTGTTAAAACTTTCGGGATCGGCTTTCGAACCGTCTTTCAAATCGCCGGGAGGATAAAATTTGAACATGTTCTCTTCCATCCATTCGTTGGCCTGAACAGGCGTCATTTTCCAGTTCATGTTGCAGGTTGATACGACCTCGACAAATGATGTCCCCTTTTTGGCCATAACCGCTTCGAATGCTTTTGTAATTGCTTTTCGGCATTTGCGAATGGCTGCCGGCGTATGTACCGACTGGCGGGTTACATACGACGTTCCGGGCAACTGGGCTATCAGTTCTGTAATTTTTAGCGGATACCCGTTGCGTTCGGCATCGCGTCCGCAAGGGGTTGTAGAGGTCACCTGGCCGAGCAGTGTGGTGGGCGCCATTTGCCCTCCGGTCATCCCGTAAATTCCGTTGTTGATAAAAATAACCACGAAGTTTTCGCCGCGGTTACAGGCATGCATAATTTCGGCAGTACCTATGGAGGCCAGGTCGCCATCGCCCTGATAAGTGAAAACCACTTTATCTGGATTGGTGCGGGAAATGCCTGTTGCTACTGCAGGAGCGCGTCCGTGAGCAGCTTCCTGCCAATCGACATGGATGTAGTTGTATGCAAACACCGAGCAGCCAACCGGTGCTACAGCAATAGTTTTATCTTGAATACCAAGTATTTCGACCACCTCGGCAATAAGTTTATGGGCCACTCCGTGACTGCAACCCGGGCAATAGTGCATGGTATTGTCGGTAAGCAGTTTGGGTTTCTCGTAAACTAAGTTTTCCGGTTTGATAATATCTTTCAGGTCCATTCGTTTACCCTCCTATTAATTTTTGTTCCAACGCCTGTACCACTTCTGCCGGAGTTGGGATAATGCCGCCCATACGGCCAAAATGTTTAACCGGCACGAAACAGCCGGCACAACCCACTGAAAGTTGCACATCTTCAATCATTTGCCCGGCATTCATTTCCACAGTAAGGAACCCCTTCACCCGTTTTGCCAATTCCCCGATAGCTTTTTTAGGGAACGGGAAAAGGGTGATTGGCCGTAACAGGCCTACCTTCAGCCCTTTTTCACGGGCGAGGTCAACTGCTTTCATGCACACCCGCGCCGAAGATCCGAAAGCAACCAGGATATATTCGGCATCGTCGCACCTAACTGCTTCGTAGCGGACTTCTTCAGCTTCCATCAAGGCATATTTTTCCTGAAAACGTTTGTTGTTTCCTTCCATTTTAACCGGGTCCATTTCCAGCGAAGTAATAATGTTCCGTTCGCGACCGGTTTTCTTTCCGTTGGTGGCCCAACTACCGTAACGGGCGTCAATCTCTTCTTTGGTCAACCGTGGTAGATAATCGGAAAGTTGCACTTTTTCCATCATCTGCCCGATTACACCGTCGGTCAGTATCATGGCCGGGTTACGGTATTTAAATGACAGCTGAAAACCCAGTTCAACAAAATCGTTCATTTCCTGAACGGAAGCCGGGGCCAGTACAATCAAATGATAATCGCCGTGCCCGCCCCCTTTTACCGATTGAAAATAATCGGCCTGCGAAGGCTGGATCGTTCCCAGGCCAGGCCCGCCACGCTGAACATTGACCACCAGGCAGGGCAACTCTGCCCCTGCAATGTATGAAATCCCTTCAGCCATGAGGCTGATACCGGGGCTTGACGAGGAAGTCATTACTTTTTTCCCGGTACCGGCAGCGCCATACAGCATGTTGATCGAAGCCACTTCACTCTCGGCCTGCAAAACTACCATTCCTGTTTCATTCCAGGGCTCACGGGCCATCAGGGTTTCCATTACTTCACTTTGAGGAGTTATCGGGTAACCGAAATAACCGTCGCACCCACAACGGATCGCTGCTTCGGCAATCACTTCGTTCCCCTTCATCAGTTTTAATTCTCCCATGTATCGAAAGTTTTTAATGTGTACTATTCCTGTATTTTCACACGATAAACAGTGATGCAGGTATCGGGGCATACAATTGCACAATTGGAACAGCCGATGCAGTTTTCCGGGTTTTTCATAAACGAAAAATGATATCCCCGGCTGTTTACCTGCTTGTTTTGTCCAAGAACATCTTGTGGGCAGGCAACCACACAAAGGCCGCACCCTTTGCATTCCTCATTGTCGACCACGACTGCGCCTCTTACTTTTGCCATGATAAATTTTTATTGAGTGTAAGCACTATTGATCAAGTGAATATTTCTTCTGTAAGCCCGTTTGTTACAAAACTATGGGTTTCCTTTTTCTCTTCGTGCAACAAAAGTTGCAATTTATAATTTGCTCAATACCCGGGTAAAAATATTACGGTGAATGCCCAGATACGATGCAATGTGTTGCCGTTGCACCCTGGGGACCAATTCACCATGTTCCGAAAAAAACCTTTTCACCCGCTGAAAAGCATTTAACGACTGAAAGGAATAAACCCGTCTCAGAGTTTGCACATAACTTTCTTCGGCCATTACCCGCACCATGTGTTCCAGTTGGGGATTTTCGCTGACTAAGCTGTCGAACTCCTCTTTGTGTATGAAAATCAGGCTTGAGTCTTCGTAAGCCCTGATTGCTTCGTTTGACTTTCTACCCCTGAGAAAACTTTCGTAGCTGGTAACAATCGCATGATTGGGAGGATAAAAAAAGTTTGAGATCCATTCTTTTCCGTTTTCAGAAAGATAAGAAGAATAAAGCAGGCCGCCGAGAACAATTCCCAATTTGCCCGAGGGGTCGCCATAATCGATAAAAGCTTCTCCTTTTTTCAGGAAACAGGGGCTTTTTTTTGCAAAAAATTCCTGAAGCTGGAGGAGGGTTGAGTTGTAAGCTGTTATCAGATGATTGGTTCCCATCGTTTTATTTTTATGTGGTTATCCGAAATTTTCGTGAAACAGTTTCAGCCTTTTTTCAAGATCGTCGAACTGTTCGCGGCCCACATGCGAAACACAGGCACGCAGCCCTTCGCGCCCACTGCCCGTGTTTTTCAGCGAAATCGCGCTGATCCCGTGATACAGGATGTTCGCAAGAAGCTCTTCACCGGTCATGCCCGGGTACTGGATGGTAAAATAAAAGCCGTCGGCAATGGGGTCGTCGCCATCTTTTTCGTACACGATGCGAAAACCATTTTCGAGGAAAAGCCGTTTCATAATTTCTGCTTTCCGTCCGTATTCCTTTACTTCTTCCACAAAGTTAAAAATGCCGTCGTTGGCCGCTTTGAACATGGCCGCCAAGGCGAATTGCGCCGAATGGCAGGTTCCCGACGAGAGCGCGTAAAGCACGCGCAACACCACCGTGTGCCCAAATGTATTGCTCTGGAAACGGTTTTTCAGGTTTTCGTATTCGCGGTTGTACAGGGCATCGGAAATCACCATCATGCCGATCCGTTGTCCGGCATACGAAAATATTTTTGAACTGGAAATAAACAGCACGTAATTGTCGGCGTACCTCGCAACAGTGGGTTGGAAAGGCGGCTGACCGGGTGTATAAAGGTTTTTACGGAAATCCATGGCAAAGTAGGCCAGGTCTTCCATGATGGTCACATCGTATTTTTTCGACATTTCGCCGATAATTTGCAATTCTTCTTCCGTCAGGCAAATCCAGCTGGGATTGTTCGGGTTCGAGTAGATGATGCAGCAGATGTTTCCTTTTGAAAGGTACGATTCCAGCTTTTCGCGCAATTTTTCGCCGCGATAATCGAATACGTCGAACGACTCGTAAGGCCGCCCCATGACCATCATCTGTTGTTTCTGAACCGGGAAGCCCGGGTCGATAAACAATACTGTGTCTTTCTTTTGGTTGGCAAAACTTGCCACAAACAGGGCGGCATAAGTTCCTTGCATCGACCCGACAGTGGGGATGCAACCTTCAGGGGAAACATCAATATCGGTAAAGAGTTTTACGAACCTTGCCGTTTCATTTTTTAGCGCCGGATGGCCGTCCATCATGGGATATTTTGCTGCAACCCCCGATTTCAGGGCTTCGATTTCGGCCTGCGTTCCCACTTCTGCCGGGGGCAGACCGGGCACCCCCATTTCCATACGGCAATACCGTATGCCGGTTTCCTTCTCTACCAGATTGACCAGTGCCACGATTTCGCGGATGGAGGCATTCCCTACATTTTCAATTTGCAACTGTTTTGCAAGGAGGTCAACAATAGTGCGATCGACAGGTGTCTGTTTCATCCTAAAATAGTTTGTATCCGTCCGGTTTTTTCTCAATAAAATGAAGCTGGGAAATAATATACAATTTTGATTTCCCACTCATCCAAAGAAATTGAAAAAATCCTTAAAAACAGCATGATAACGGCGATTTTTCAGAATGGCCGGATGTGTTATAAAATTGGTTTTTCAAATCAGAGAATCATTTGACCGAAAAATTTCAAAATGAAAGGATTCTCTTTCCTGAACTTATGGTTCAATGCAAAAAAGGGAGTTTTCCTGACCATGAATTTTGTCATTTCTTCAGGCAGGTCAGAACCCAAAATGAGGTTTTAAACTATCAAGCCATGCAGCAATACGTGCATCGGTTTGCTCTGGTTCAAAATCTTCGTCGATGGGCAGGCCGATAAATTTTCCGTCGATGATGGCTTCCGAGTCATCAAATTCGTACCCGTCGGTTGATACCTGCCCGATAATGGTTGCCTCTTTTTTCATAATTTCTTTGGCAAGTACACCCATGGCATTTACAAAGTGACCGGGATAAGTAATATGGTCGCCCAGTCCGAATATGGCCACTGTTTTATTGGCATACCCTGCTGCAACTGCTTTTGGGAAAAATCTGCTCCAGTCGGTATTTGAATACTCCGAGTCCCAGGTTTCTTTTCCAACGGTCGATATTCCGAAAATAATTTTATCGAAACGTTCGATGTCTGCGACATTGGCATCCTTCACCGGTATCATCTCTACTTTGTCGTTGCCAATGGCATTTTGAATTTTATCGGCCACCCGGTGGACCGAGCCTTTTAAGGGGCCGAAGAATAATCCTATTTTGCTCATAACATTCATATTTATTGGTTTTGCACGTCAATTTCCCCGCGAACATACTCGCCGAGTATTGACAAACTGGATACGTTCTTTAATATGGAATGAATAGCCCGTTCGTAATTTACAATGTTGTCCCATTCCACATCCACGTGCATGGTATATTCATTGGGTTTGCCCAGGATCGGCACCGACTGGATTTTGTTCAGGTTGATTTTATTTTCAGCAAAAATATTCAGTACCCGGGCCAGCGCACCGTAATAATGCCCCACCTCGAAACAAAGAGAAGCCTTGTTGTTGTGGTCGCTTTGGGTCGAATGCTTTGAAAGGATCCAGAAACGGGTGTAATTCTTTTTATTGGTTTCAATATTGGTTTCCAACACATTCAGCCCGTAAATTTCGGCGGTACGGAGGTTTCCGATGGCAGCGGCATCCGTCAGCTGTTCTTCCACCAGCAATTTACCGGAAGCTGCCGTGTCCTGGTTTTCGCGGATTTTTGCTTCCGGAAAATATTTTTCGATGTACTCGATACACTGACGAATGGCAATCGGGTGCGAATAAATGGTTTTAATGTCTTCCTTTTTTGCCCCGGGAAGCATCATCAGGTTCATCTGGATGTGAATGTATAGTTCGCCGATGACCCGGAGGTGGTAATCGCGGATAAGCGAATAATTCTGCAGGATGCTGCCGGCAATCGAATTTTCGATAGCCATCACGGCAATGTCCACCTTGTCGGCGTCAATCAGTTCGCAAACGCTCTGAAACGACCGGCATTCAACTACGTCAATTTCCTCATCGCCGAAATATTTCCGGGCGGCATCTTCGTGGAACGAACCGGCAATTCCCTGTATCGCAATTTTCTTCATGCTGTATTACTTAATTCAAATAAATCAGGCAGGATTGTTTTTTTACTGCCTGCGTACAAAATTAAAACAATAAATCAATAATGCTGGTTTTCGGCAACCAGTATGCTTTTTACCAGTTATTCTTAATAATTGGTTTTCGTTTTTACTGAAAAACGCCTTCTGTTTGTTTCAGTTTTTCAGATTTTATAAAGGTCGCTGGCTTTCACCAATTCCATCTGGTGTGTATTCAACACGCTGATACACTTCGGAATATCTGTTGGTTTGAGCATAATATTGGCCGATTTTCCCTCGCTGGAATAGGCATACAGATATTCGATAAACACACCTTCGTCAGCCAATATGTTCAGCGCCTTTGCCAGCGCCCCCGGTTGGTTGGGGGTACTCAGGCAGATCACATCGGTAAGGCTCACCGAAAAACTGGCTTCTTTCAGTACCGAAAGGGCTTTTTCGGGTTCGGAAACGATCATCCGGAGAATTCCGAATTCCGATGTGTCGGCAATGTTGAAAGCCGAAATATTGATCCGGGCGTCGCCCAACAGACTGGTTACTTCGTTCAAACGGCCGGTCTTGTTCTCAAGAAAAACAGATAATTGTTTGATAATCATGTTCAGTTTCTCCTATAATTTTCGGTTGTCGATCACCCGCTTAGCTTTGCCGGCAGTCCGTTCAATGGTTTTTGGTTCTACCAGTTTTACATTGACGGAGATGCCCAGGGTATTTTGTATTTTTTGTGTGATTTTCTTGCGCAACGCTTCCAGTTGCCTGATTTCATCGGAAAAAAATTGTTCCTGCACTTCCACCATCACGTTCAGTATATCGAGATTGTCTTCCCGTTCGACCGTGATCAGATAATGGGGCGCTGTTTCGCTCATTTCGAGCAGCACACTTTCGATTTGCGATGGGAATACATTGACGCCGCGAATGATCAGCATGTCGTCGGAACGCCCGGCGCATTTTTCCATGCGGACCAGGGTGCGGCCACATTCGCACCGGTCGTAAATCAACCGGGTAAGGTCGCGGGTACGGTAGCGGATCAGCGGGATCCCCTCCTTGGTAATGGTGGTAAACACCAGTTCGCCGCGTTCGCCTGCCGGTAGTGGCTGCAAAGTTTCCGGGTCGATAATTTCCGGCACAAAGTGGTCTTCGTTGATGTGCATCCCGCACTGGTGCTCGCATTCGCAGGAAACGCCCGGCCCGATAATTTCGCTCAACCCGTATATATCAATGGCTTTCAAGCCCAGTTTCGATTCAATTTCGCGGCGCATGTTCTCCGTCCAGGGTTCGGCGCCAAAAATCCCCACCCGCAGTTTCAGGTTTTCTTTTTTGATGCCGGCCTCTTCAATCGCTTCGGCCAGATACAAGGCATACGAGGGGGTACAGGCAATCACCGATGTCCCGAAATCTTCCATCAGCTGAAGTTGTTTGGCGGTATTTCCACCGGAAATCGGGATCACTGTTGCACCGAGGTTTTCGCAACCGTAGTGGAGGCCAAGGCCGCCGGTAAACAAGCCGTACCCGTAGGCAACCTGCACCATATCGTTGCGGTATACGCCGGCCATGCAGAGCGAGCGGGTAACCACTTCGGACCACGATTGAAGGTCTTTGCGGGTATACCCCACCACGGTTGGTTTTCCGGTAGTGCCCGACGAAGCATGAACACGGACAATCTCGCTCATCGGCACCGTGAACAAGCCAAACGGGTAATTGTTGCGAAGGTCGGCTTTGGTGGTAAATGGCAATTTATGCAGGTCGTCGATGCTTTTTATATCGCCCGGCGCCAGGTCGGCTGCCTGCATTTTTGCCCGGTAGGCGGGCACGTTGTGGTAAATGCGCTGCACGGTCTCAATCAGTCGTTTCGACTGGATTGCTTTCATTTCACCGCGGCCTGCACATTCAATTTTTTCGTTCCAGATCATTTTGTGTGAAATTAAGATCAGCCTGTAGTTTTTTGATTTTTTAAATTCGAGGCTAAAACTAATATCAATTTAACAGATTCGGATAATATTTTTTGATAAAATTTGAAGAAATTGATATTGCCCGGCGATAATCCGTAAAATTTTATTCAGGGATAATATTTTTCACCCGGCCCACTTCGCCGGTAGCCAGTTTCACCTTTATACCGTGCGGATGAAACGCAGCATTGGTGAGTATTTGCTTCACAAAGCCTTCGGTAAGTTCGTCGCTTTGCTGGTGTTGTTTCAGTACAATCTCGACCAACTGGCCGCTCTCTATGTTTTTCCGGTACCTGCCGTCCATTTTATTTCCAGATTTTGTGTTGATTGAGTGCGGCCTGGTATTTCCAGGCATTCTGGTTATGCCCGCTGAGGGTCGTTGCAAAATTGTGGTAGCCCGAAAAATCTTCTTTTGCACACATGTACAGGTAATTGTGTTTCTCGGCGTTCAGCACTGCTTCGATACTCGAAATTTCAGGGAAACTGATGGGACCGGGAGGCAGGCCTGCATGTTTATAGGTATTGTAAGGCGATTCGACGAGCAGGTGTTCGTGCAGCACGCGGCGGATGGAAAAATCGCCGACTGCGAATTTAATGGTCGGATCGGCCTGAAGCAACATCCCTTTCTTCAGGCGGTTCAGGTACAGTCCGGCAACCACGGGCTTCTCTTCATTTTTTGCCGTTTCTTCCTGAACGATGGATGCCAGTGTGGCCACCTGTACGGGCGTCAGGTTATGCGCTGCGGCTTTTTCTTTCCGGTTGTCGTTCCAGAACCGCTTGTATTCGGTTGCCATCCGGTCGACAAACTGATCGGGAGTGGTGGTCCAGTAAAATTCGTACGAGTTCGGGATGAACATGCCGGCAAAGGTCTGTCTGGTAAAGCCGTATGTCGAGCAAACGATGGTGTCGTTGAATTTTTGCAGCAAAGCCAGCGAGTCGGGTTCAATGTACTTTGCAACCGCTGCCGCCAGTTGGTTGAAATTGCGGATGTTATTGAACGTAACCACCACCGGCTGCTGATTGCCTGAACGGAGCATATTTACAATCTGGTTGGTTGTCATTCCAGTGGTGAGTAAATATTTCCCCGGTTTGATACTGTCCCTGTATTGTTTCCGTTTAGAAACCCATTTAAAGGCTTTGTAGTTAAATAGCACATCGTGTTTTTTCAACGAATCGAGTACCTGGTCAAAGCCGGCTTCTCCCGGAATAATGATACTGCCCGGTGTTTTTACATTTATGTCGAAAACGTACCTGAATAACTGATAACCCCGGATACCTGTAATAACAAACGCAATGGCCACAATAATGATAATGGCTTTGCTGATGCGGGGGAAAAGCATGATCTTGTTTTCGTTCCGTAATTCCATTTGCTGAAAGTTTCTGCAAAAATAAGTTTTTCAGCGAATTTTATGGATTAACGGGAAAAACGTAAATGTTCCTGAAAATAATTTATTCGCATAAACGGATTGGTTGAAAATATATATTTTCGTGCTTTGAAAAACAATCGAAAATTAAAATTTACAGATATGCAACAGGTTAAGTTAGCCGACAACATTTACTATTTGGGGTATAACGACCGCCGCACCCATTTGTTTGAGAACATTTGGCCTATCCCCCACGGGGTTTCGTATAATTCATACCTTATTGACGATGAAAAGATTGCTTTGGTGGATACCGTTGAACGCCAGTTTATTGATGATTATCTTGATGACATTGTGGCAATAATCGGCAACAAAAAGATTGATTATTTGATCATCAATCACATGGAACCGGATCATTCGGGCGCATTAAAAGCCATTGTTGCCAGGTACCCGGATATTATTCTGGTCGGCAATAAAAAGACTTTTGGGTTTGTAGAGAGTTTTTACATGAAACCGGTGAACACGCTGGAAGTATACGACGGCCACATTCTCAATCTGGGAAAGACACGGGTACAATTTCAGATGGTGCCGATGGTACACTGGCCCGAAACCATGGTGACTTTTGAGGAAACCAACCGGATTTTATTTTCGGGCGATGCTTTTGGCAGTTACGGGACTCTTGATGGCGGTATTTTTGACGATGAAATCAATCTCGATTTTTATGAAGTGGAAGTCATGCGTTATTTTACCAATATAGTCGGCAAATACTGTCCGCATACACAGCGCGCCATCAAAAAACTGGCTGGTTTCGATATAAAAATGATTGCTGCAACCCATGGCCCGGTCTGGCGTACCGATCTGAACTGGGTGTTGGGCCGCTACAATAAGTGGAGCTCGTACACATTTGACAACGGTGTTGTGATCGTTTACGGATCGATGTACGGAAACACACAGAAGATGGCAGAAGTGATTGCCCGTCAGCTATCCGTGCGGGGTATCCGGGACATTCGTGTATACGATGCTTCAAAAACACATTCTTCCTATATTATCAACGATATTTTTAAATACAAAGGGTTTATTGTGGGCAGTTGTGCATACAATAATTCGCTTTTCCCCAATGTGGAAACTTTGCTTTCAACCATCGAACACATGGGAGTGAAAGACCATTATCTGGGAATATTTGGTAATTTTTCGTGGAATGGCGGCGGCGTAAAAAATCTGATGAAATTTGCGGAAAATATAAAATGGGAGCTGGTCTACGAACCGATTGAGGAAAAGGGAGCCCTGAAAAAAGACAAGTTCGGGCAATGTGTCGCACTTGCAAACGCAATGGCTGATAAATTATTCGGATAATTCTGCCAGATATTTGATGACTTTTTATAGAACAAAAAGCTAAATACATATCGGATGGGCAGGCATAACGATTGGAAAGAAAGACTGGGCATGGTTTATTCAACCAATCCTGATTACCAATACGAACAGGAAGAAAAGCGGCAGGAAGAAACCTTGCCCCCGCACAGACAAAATTTACGGGTGCAGCTTGATCGTAAGCAACGAAACGGGAAGTCCGTAACCCTGATTACTGGTTTTGCAGGTTCCGACAACGATTTGAATGGGCTTGCCAGAATACTGAAAACCAAATGTGGTGTGGGTGGTTCGGCCAAGGATGGCGAAATACTGATCCAGGGCGATTTTCGCAATAAAGCGATGGAAATCCTGGGCGGGATGGGATATAAAGTGAAACGTTCCGGCGGATGATCTCGTGAGATAACCATCTTTGATGTTGATATCTGCCTCTGCTATTTCCGTTTATACAGTTATTTCCATTTCTCAACTCTCCGGATAATATCAGGTTGGATGTCCGGGGCGGCGGCAATGCAGAGGAAAATTCCTTTCGGGGCTACCTCTTTCATAAACGGTTCCAGTTCTGAAAGTGATAAATCGACAACGACCGATTTTCCGGCAGCCTGTATTTTTTTGATGAAAGGAACCCATTGCAATATGGGCAAATCGTCGCCAACACCCTGAACCCACTGGATGGCATTAATTTCGGGCATAGCAAGCAGATGGTCGACATGATTGGCTACCCCTTTCCCGTCGAGATGAAAGATATTGTGTGTCATCACCCTGACTTCCTTTTGAATGACGGGCAATACAAATTCCTCAAACTGTTCGGGTGAAATCATGCTTGCAAAGTCACAACTCGGGATGTGCATTTTTCCAAAAGAAGGGATTCCCATCCAGGTTACCGACGGCTGTTTGTGCGCTTTTAAAATACGGTCGAAATGGTCAAAAATCATTTGGAAGTCGCGCGATGAAATGTCGATCAGCTTTTTTACCTCATCGGGTTCCAAAAGCAAATCAATGCAAAGCTGCTGCGGGTCACGGAACGCGGCGGCACAATCCATTCCCGGATGAATATCGGTATAGCCAACCAAATATTTGCCAGTGCATCGTTCGAGCGCAGCAAAAGTCATTTCTTCAATCTTCCGGAAATAAGGGTTATTTTCATCAAACCGTATGGAACCCAGTTGCGACCAGTCGGTGATATTGGGCCTGGCATACGATGTAACTTCTTTGTATTCGAGTTCGACACCATAAAATGCGGTATACACTTCGGGGCCGAGATTGGGCCAGAAAACAGGGAATGTTTCGGCATTAAAAACGGAATTATCTAAATGGTGTTCAAACAATTCTATTTGGTAACCGGTGTCCCACCAGCGTTCTTTCAGGTTGGCCCAACTGCGGCCTTTCATTACGTGGGCTTCGCTGTATTCAGCATTGTGCGCGGCAAAGCGAATGGGCGCCCGGTCGATGATTTCCTGGTTATACCAGGCATAAATGCGTTTCATACAGTCATCGAAATCCGGTTTTTTCTCTAATTCAATGTGCATTTTGGGTTTCAGGCTTAGTTGGGTTGATATGATTTATTTTTTTGTTGACTCCCTGATCACAAGCGTGCAATCGAATACTTTCTGAATTGGCTGTGTATTCTTTTCAATCAACGAAATCAGTGTGTTGATTGAATATTCAGCCATTTCTTTTGTCGGAATGGCCACGCTGCTCAACGAAGGTTCCATATCTTCTGAAATATGGAGGTTATCGAAACCGAAGACCGCAAGCTGTTCCGGTATCCGGTAGTTGTTTTTTTTCAGGAACTGAACAGCGCCAAGTGCCATGTTATCGGTAACAGCCATAATTGCATCGGGGGGATGGGAAAGCCCCATAAAATAGCTGGCTGCTTTTTCCCCGCATTCCCGCCTGAAATTTCCTTCGTACACCAACCTTTCATCCAAATAAATACAATTATCTTTCAGTGCTTCACAATAGCCGTTAAAACGGTCGGTTGTTACTTCGTATTCTTTTCGGCCCCGGATAAAAGCAATTCGTCTTCGGCCACTGTCAATCAAATATTGTGTGGCTTTCTTTACCCCCTGCATGCCATCGGCAAAAACATACGACAACTCTTCTCCCCGTGCGACCGAATCGCAACAAACAACCGGTGTGTGGATTGTTATTTTCCGAAGTTTCTCCCACACTTCCGGATGTTTGTGGTACGAGAAAAAGATAATCCCGTCAATACTGCGCGCGAGCAGGTCGTCAATTCGTTGTTCTTCAGAAATGCCTTGCGGATCGGTGATACAGATATAATTTAAGTAACCGCGTTCGTGCGAGATACGATCAACTATTTCATACCATTCAGGAAAAAACGGGTTCGACAGGTCGGGAAATATAATGCCAATAGAGAAAGAACGGTTGGTACGCATCCCTTTGGCAAACATATTGGGGCGGAAGTTCAGCTCTTCCATCACTTTCTCAATTTTTGCACGGGTTTCCGGCTTCACATAGCCCGAGTTGCCCACCACGCGGGAAACTGTCGATTTTGAGACCCCTGCAAGTTTTGCAATGTCGATTATTCCTGACATTATCCTGTATTTATTTTTTTACTGAAATTTCAAAAAGTGCCGCGTCGTGTTCATTTTTCAAATTAACACTGAACCCATTGGTTTGTAACTCTTTGCCATTTAATTGTGCCACAGTACTGCCGGTAACAGCTTCTTTTACTTCATAAATTTGCTGCGGATCCAACATTTTCACGGTAACAATACGTTCTGTTTCCATTGCATTTTGCCTGAATACCCCGACAATACCACCCGACTTTGTTTGGGTGTTGATCCGTTGAAAACCATCCCATTGCCCGTTTGAAGGTTCACCAAAGCCCGGCATATCCTGACGGTACAGCATTATGTTGTGCCTCTTTTCCATGTCTGAGAGCCAGTTGGCCATTCCCCGTATTTCGTTTTGTTTTTCGGTACTAAGTTTCCGGGGGTCGCCCAGCATAATGGGCAACGAGCCGGCCAGTGACTGAAAGGAATACATCGCATTTTCATCGTCGAGCGACTGGTTCCCGATAACCAGCGCTGTTGCCGGGATGACAGGCGAACGCCACCAGGCCATTTGCCGTACCCGCAGGCTTCCTGTCGGCGCAGGTTCTTCAAAATTCGAAAGCCAGTTTCCTTCAGCATGTTTACACATGTCGTAATCGATTAGTTGAAGGGCGCCCATTGTTTCATAAGTGCAGTCGATAAACAAGTTGGGGGCTTCGGCATGCAAGTCGTCAAACAATTTCCATGCAGCGCGGTAAATTTCAAGAAACGATTCTTCGCGGTCTTTGTGCGAATGGTCTTTTGCGTAACATCCCGAAACCGAGCGGTCGAATATGTATGCGCTGGTTGCAATGGCAAAATCGAGTTTCACGTATTCTAACCCGTGTTCCCTCACTAATCCGAGTATTTTGTCTTTTATATAATCTGTCCATCCGGTGGTAAAGCAAGCTGTACGGCGATCTTTGCTCCGTCCGTGCAGGTCGATAGTTTCTCCGTCTTTGTATTCAATAAACCATTCCGGATGTTCCTGATATACTTTACTATTGACCGATGCTGCCCCCATGCTGAGCCAAAGTCCTGGTTTCATGCCTTTCGATTTGATGTAATCGAATACCGGTTTCAAGCCGTCCGGGAATTTTTTATAATCAATTTCCCAATCACCGAACCCAACCTGCCATCCGTCGTCAATAACAAACTCCTGGACACCGCATCCTGCCGCTGCATCAGCCAGTTCGCGGATCAGTTTGTCATTAATATTCCGTCGGAAAGGGCTCCATGTATTGTATACAAAAGTTGGTCGTTGAGGGATTTGTGCCAGGCGGATGCCGATATGCTCACGTACAAATTCACTGACAGGGCCATCAATGATTTCTCTCGGATTATCATTTTTGTAAAGGGCAATAAACGTCCAGGGGCTTTCCCATTTCTCCCCTGGCGACAGCCATACGCGTGCCGGGTAATCCTGATCGAGATGGGTGAGCCCGATCGTGAGATTCCGCCCATCAAGACAGGAGGTAGTCCGTTTCGTGACGCCGGGCGCTTCGTTCCCCAGCACCATGCCCCGGTTCATTGTCTGATCGTGTAGGATTATTGCCGGATCGTCCCAATCGCCAATGTATGGCCCCAAATGTTTAAACCTGCCGTAATTCTGATAAACCACATTATGCGTGTTCCCCCAGGCAACCGAGAGGCATTCAGTATCAATATTCTCGAGACATATTTCCGAATTGCCCCGGTTGATGAAGACAATTTTTTTTCGGAGAACAGGAAGTCCGGGATAAGTAATATAACTAAGCTGAAGAAAGATGTCGCGGTTTACTTCCTGTGAGCCTTTCAGCGAAATGCAATATCCGCTTCCCTGTGCTTCGGTAACAGGTTCAGTTCCGGCAAGCCCCCATCCTGTTTTTCCGGTAATTTGTTTCCCGTTCAGAAGGAACGAAAACTCGTCGGGGTTCGGCCCCCTCCATATCCGGAATTCACCATTGCTGCCTATATCTAATTGTTTATATTCTTTGGGTTCTTCTTTTTCGATAGAAACAAAATTCAGGGGATAATCCTTCAGTTGAAGGATCAGTGTGGTAATTTTTCCGTTTTCATATGAAATCAACCGTTCAATACGGTCGTTACCGATTTTGATATACGAACCATTTTGCACCGGATCCTGTGCTTCAGAATGAACGGACAGAATGATTGTCAGGAAAAAAGAGAAAATAGCTATTCTTTTCATTATTAGTTAGTTTTAATTTTTATTTAATATATGGGAACGTTCCCATAATGCAAGTATACAAAATTTGTTTTGAAATTGGTCCCTCGACCGGATTTTTTTCCGCAAAACTATTTCCCGATGATAAAAATGGCAGGCCGTTTCTGAATATCGGGTTGATTCTTTAGCCAGTACGAAACCGGTTTGGTCAGGATAAATTCGGTTTCCAACGTAATGTCGGCAGCTATACAAAGCAAGGTTTTGGGATCGCAGGCACGGATCAGGTCGTTGAATAACTGTAAATTTCGGTATGGTGCTTCGATAAAAAGCTGGCTCTGATTTTCGGTATAGACCCGGTTTTCCAGCATTTTTATGGTTTTTGATTTCGCCGGTTCTTTGATGGGCAAATAGCCGTTGAACGCGAAGTTTTGCCCGTTCAGGCCGGAAGCCATTAACGAAAGTACGACTGATGACGGGCCCACTAAAGGTACCACCCGGATATTTTTTTCGTGTGCAATCCGGACAATATCGGCTCCCGGATCGGCAATGCCCGGGCAACCTGCCTCGGAAATGATCCCGATATCATGGCCGGTTTTCAACGGTTCCAGAAATTGGTGCAATTCTTCGGGGCGGGTGTGTTCGTTCAGTTCAAAAAAAGTAAGCCGGTCGATGGCCGTATTTTTATCCACCAATTTTAGAAACCGGCGCGCTGTGCGGATATTTTCGACCACAAAAAAAGAAAGCGATGCAATGATGTGTTTGTGTTCGGGCGGCAGGACTGTTTCTAACCGGCTTTCGCCCAGGGTCGTCGGTATCAGGTATATTTTCGGCATGTTCATTTTTTTTCAAAAATAAAGAAAAAGTGTGGCGGAGCCTGGCTCAATCTTTATTTTTGTATGTCAGAAAAAACCGATGTTTTGAAAATTACATTTTTAGGGACCGGCACATCGCAGGGAATACCAATTATTGCATGCAGTTGCAGGGTCTGCCAGTCGGGCGACCCACGGGATAAGCGTCTGCGCTCCTCTATCCTGATTGAAATCGGGGAACAGAAATTAGTGATTGATGCCGGCCCCGATTTTCGCCAGCAAATGTTGAAAGTGCAACTGAAACGATTAGATGCTATTTTGCTGACCCACGAACATGTAGACCATCTTTTCGGGCTCGACGACATCCGCGCATTTAACTGGGTACAGAAACACCCGACCGATATTTATGCTGAAGAACGGGTACAAAAGGCCATCAGGCGGGTATTCAATTATGTGTTTGCTAATTTTAACTATCCGGGCGTTCCACAAATGAACCTTCACCTGATTGAAAATAAACCATTCAGTATTGGCGGGACCGAAATTATCCCGGTTCGCGGAATGCACTACAAACTACCGGTATACGGTTTTCGCATCGGGGGCATGGCCTATGTCACCGATGTGAACTTTTTGGAAGAACGCGAAAAGGAAAAACTGAAAGGGTTAGATGTGTTGATATTGAATGCTCTCCGAAAAAAAGAACACCTTTCGCACTTTACATTGGAACAGGCCTTACAACTGATTGATGAATTGAACCCGAACAAAGCATACCTTACCCATATTTCTGATCAGATGGGATTATACCGGGAAGTTTCGGGCGAACTTCCGGAAAATGTTTTTCTGGCTTATGACGGGATGGAATTATTTACTAACAACTGAAACTGAAGTCCGATCATAGGTGGCCTGATTACTATCTTTACTTAAACATTCCCGGAGTGTAATGAAAGCTAAGATGTCCCTGCCTGGCTTCCAACTGATCCCATTTACTGATTGAAAATGAAATACCAACCGTGGAGCAGGTCGGCATGTCTCCATTGAAAAATTTTATAAGGTTACCGGCCAGGTAAAAAATGGCAGGGTTGTGCCCGAATACAAATATGGTATCGTTTCCTTCCGGCAGTTCGTGAAGCAGGGCGATGAAATCGTTCGTGGTAATACCTTCGTACAGCGCGTTAACGGATATGATCTTGTGCACCGGATAACCAAGTGCATCAGCAAAAATACGGGCCGTTTGCATCGCTCTTCTGGCAGGGCTGCTGATTATCACTCCTGCGACGATTTTTTGTTCTTTCAGGTAGCTGCCGATTGTGGCAGCATCAGTTTTGCCCCGGTCGGTGAGCGCCCTGTTGAAATCATCGTCGTACCCGTATTGCTCCGATTTGGCGTGACGGACGAGTATTACCTGTTTCATGGTTTTATGGTTTATGGCATAAAGTTAAGTTATTTTTACTGAAAAGAGTAGATATTTTGCTTTTGGTCCCGGGTAGTCATGTGACCCGGATATTTTTTCAGACGCTGTATTTTTTCCCTGTCTGCTGCTTCAATTATAAAGTGATTTGCAATGAAAACAGGACTCCCAACCTGTTTTTTATCCGATCGTTGTAATTGTAGCGCCACACGGCATCCACACGGATTATTTTAAAAATATTTTCTAATCCTGCCGAGAATTCGGTATAGGGTGTTTTCCCCAATCCCTTCATTTCGCCTGGCAGTACCAGCGAGTTGTGTTTTGTTTCGTCGAAATCCCCTTTTAGCATACGCACTCCCACGATTTCGCGCCATTTCAGTTTCCGGAACAAGGGGATTTTATTCAGGAAAAAACCCTGAAAATGATGTTCAAGGAATAAACTGACATATTCATTACTGATAAATTCCTGGTAGTCCATCAGGTTGAAAGCAAACACATCGTAAGCATACGTTTCGTTGCCTTCGTGTATTTTCAGCAAAGGGAATGGCACATTGCCCCAGATTTTTCCGGCTTGCAGATAATAGTTGGTGTAGCCAATCGGGTTTAAAGGCACCCGGTCGGAAATGCCGGCATGTAGTCTCAAATAATTGTAACCGCCCCCCAGGAAGCCTTTTATACCGCCGGTTACATCGAACGAGAGTACCGGATCGTAGTTGGCATAGGCATTTCGCTCGAAATTATCGACCACAATATCTTCGCCGGGGGCATAACGGGTCGAGAATTTGATTTCACCGGTGCGGATTGACGGTACCGGGTTTCCCTGTTGGTCGATGAAAGGCACAAAAGGGGCGCTGTTCAGTTTTGTGGCCGAGATGCGCAGTTCGTTCATCAAACCAACGCGCCACTCGTGCCGGACAGTTAGTTCAAACCGGTCGACCATGCTCAGTTTCTGGTTTAGTTGCTTGCTCAGCAGCGTGGTCATAATGTTTTCTTCCATAAACGCGTTGTCGCTTTTGCCAAGCATTTCCATGTCGTGCTGGTACTGTACAGAAACCATACTCAATGGCTTCATTCCGAAGTAGTATTCAAATCCGCCGCCGAACTTCCATTTTTCGTCCATTGTGCCATACGCCCCGTACCCGTTCAACCGCAATTTCGGGTTGAATTTGTATGTGGTGCGTGCGCCCAGCCTGAACCGGTTTCCTTCTACCTTGTTACGGCTGTACATGTAATAATATGGCCCGAGTTCCACTTTTCCCAGGTCGCGATACCCATAATAGAACATGTAAATATATTCGGTAGCGGTTTTATAGAGTTTTACATTTTTTATCGAATCGACCATCTGGTAGATATTTTGCTCTCGTTTTTGCAATTCAACAGGGCGTATATTTTCCCAGTAACCTGCATCTTTTTTCATTGCATCGCCGAGTACTGTAATTGGTTCTTTGAGCCGTCCGGTTGCCGATGATACCGGGCCAAAACGAAAGTCCCCGAACACATTGGTCTTTCGGGCCATGAGGCCGATCTTCTCCGAATCTTTGTCTTTCTGAACATCAACATCTATAATCATCGATTCGTCGCGCGGCACCCATTTCCCGTTGTTTTTCTGTAAGTTGATGGCATACTGAAGGTTATTCACAAAGTTCACGTTGGCTTTTTCAGCCAGCTGCATTTCGAGACGGGTGATAGCAAAAGTCTGATCTTCGACCCAAAATTTTCCTTTAAAAGTAGGTTCCTGCGGAAGTTTCGGGCGAAACGACATCTCGTAGATTTTATGTCCGTCTACAATGGCACTGTCGAGCAGGTAATAGCGATAAAACTGAAGCCCCAGCTTATTGAGCGGAGAAACAAGCCCGAGGTCGGAAACCATGATGTAATTATCGAACACATTGATGCTTTCGTACATTTTACCGGTATACTGGCTGAACATGTCAACAGTCATCCCCGATGCCTGGTTGGCAATGATCTCTTCGCGGTCTTTGCCCGATTCCCTGTCGTGGTAATAGTTTGAAACAGTTTCGTTAAAAAATACCGGCAGAAAAGTTTTCCCTTCCAGTTCCAGTGAATCAATATAATCGAAGACGAAGTCGAATTGCGAAAGCAGTTTTTTATTCCGAAGCGACCCGTTTACATTTTTCACGTCGATTTCGGTTTTTGCATAAATACGGCTTTGCCACGACGGGAAATGGGCCGGATTGTTTTCGTCTTTGTTCAATATAATTTTCCGGAATAAAATATTGGCCGGGTTTTCGCCCGGAAGGATTTTTATCTCGTGAAGGGCAACCACTTCCTCTGCAAGTTCAATGTTGAAAAAGTTTTTCTGGTTGATTTTTACCGGTAATACCTGTCTGGTGTAACCTACTGCCGATATCTCGATCGTGGCAGCAGGTTTGGCCGTAACAAGGCTGAAATTGCCATTTATATCGGACATTACTCCGACATAAGTTCCTGAAAAAATGATATTTGCATAAGGTACGGGGATGCCGGTCCCCTTTTCGGTAATTTTTCCCGATAGTTCTGTTTTTTGTGCATTGGCCTGCACCCAAACAAGTATTGCAAATACAAGAAAAAATATCCTGCTTTTCACACGTTCTGTTTTGTTTGTTCAATGTTTTCAGCAGACAAATGTATTTTTTTATTGAATCCGGCAAATATCCGATTCGCGATATTTGCCGGAAACCATGTAAAATTTATAATTCTTCTTGTTTAACAAGAGCTGGCTTTAAAATGTTATCCTGAGCCCCACCCCGTTGCAGGTCAGCCCGAATTTGAAATCAGCTTTTGGGAGGCTGGTTTGCTTCAGTTTTTCGTTGTATATCCCGACCGCATTTTTCGCGTGTTTTGTATAGGCCGACGAAAACGGGATGGAAATAGCGACCAGCCCGGCCCCGATCCCGGCCATGGCCCAGTTTGGTTTTCCGCCACCAATCGCGGTGCCCACCGGCCAGCCAATCAGGAAACCGCCAGCAAAGCCGAAAACAGAGCCGACACTGTAATTGCTTTTTGCAATTTTCATTTCGGCAGCTGCTTTGGGGTCCGATTGCATGATCGCAGCCAGTTGCCTGGGGGTCAGGTTTTTCCCGTTCTGGGTGAAAACGGTACCAAATGATTTTTTTATTTCAACCGGGGCGTTGGTGTTTTGTGCAAAAAGGCTCAACGTCACGACGATAAAAAATCCTGTAAGAATTGTTCGTTTCATAGTTGTAATTTGTATTGTTTGTTTTAAGATAACTTAGACAACGCCCCGGATAATGAATCTGTAAAATTGATTTGCCCGATTTTATTACTTTCATAAATAAAGTCACGTATACTTTTTCGGGTATATTCTTCGAAATTGCCAACAATTGCGAGCCGTATGCGATAATTGGAAAATTTTTGGAGAATTTCTCCGGCGATTCCGTTTTTCAGGTCGAAGAAATCTTCTGTCAGGTTTTTTTCGTGAATAATTAGCCGGTCGAAACCCTGATAATAAATGTCGCCCAAAAGGTCTAAACCATCCTGCGGGGTATTGATAACAATGTCATCGGAAATTACTTCCGCAATTTTTGCCCCGTTCAGTGTGTGTGCCCTGATTTTCATTTTAGTTTCTAATCTCTGTCTGGTTAAGCGTTACACTCGAAATACCCGACAGTAAAATCAGGCCATACAGAAGGATTGATATGTGTTTTGCGGGTTTCATGCTGGCAATGGGAAAAGTTTGGAAGAGACATTTTTTCTACTTTTTCTCCCTGACTTTCACATCCAGCCCGTAAACCATTACCGATTTTTTGCCGTTGTTCCAGATGTAGACAGAGATGTTGGTACCAGGTTCCGTTAAATCCATATAATTCGAGATGTGGTTTATTCCGTCCTGATTAATAATCTGACGGTTAATTTCCATGCCGTGCCAGTTTTTTTGCCCGGCAGCATTTTGGGTTTCAATGACTAAGTTGGCCGTTGCCCCGCGATATGATTTTATCCAGCAATCGACTGTAACGCGGGCGGGCAAACCCGGCAAACTATCGGTATTGAACGAAAACGACGGCGAGAATATTTCCGGATCGACCCGATAGGCCTTTTGTTTGTAATACGAGTAATTCACTACTTTTTTTGCATTATAGCCCTTCCAGTTTGTATTTTCCGCACCAAAGCCAAAACGTTCTGCCAGATAAATTTGGGGCGCCTGTGCCGAATCTTTTCCGAAGAAGTTGTTCATTGTGGTTTCATCGGTGTCGAAATACTGCCATTGCAGCAGAAACGGGTTCCGCACCATCTCCTTGCCGGAGCAAACCAGCATGATTTCCGAAATTTTTGCGGGAGGGGCATCATCGCCGGCACTGGTATAAAAAGGAGCAACCCAGATGCCGTCGGCAGCATTTTGCGGAACGATGCGGTATTTAAATGTTTGCCCGTCCTGGGTTTTGTAATACATGTAATAAAGCTCGTCCTTGTAGAGCATGCTTTTTAGTCTTCCGGTAAAACTTTTTTTGAGTTGCAGTTTCAGCCGGGTGAAGATCGCTGCCGAATCGGGAACTGCAATCCATTCGTGCCATTTGGCAGTTTGCAGTTTGGTTTCTTTTGAATGGATTTTAAAGGCACCCGTACGTTTGCGAAAAATCAGGAAGTTTTTATCCGAATAAACCCGTTCGTAATTCCGGATAATTTCGAGCATTGTTCGTGGTTCATCGTTCAATAAATAGCGATTGTCGATGCTTTCCAATTTATTGCCATTCACATCATACGTGATTTTATTCAGGTCGAAAATAAAATATTCAGGCGCTTCATTGCTGCTAAAATGTTTCGCATTTTTCCCGTCGAGCCACGAAGTGTACGCGGCATACGACTGGATCACCGGGCGCGCTTTCCAGTTTAATTTGTTTGCTGCCACAATCGTGTAATCCCAGGGATAAATATCGGTTGTCGCGTTCGCAATTTTCGTCCTGATTTCGTCGGGCAGGCGGTTGCTTTCTATATTTTTCAGGTTTTGTTTTTCACCGGATGCCCGCATTTCTGAATATGAAGAAACAACCTTTATAAAATTGCCGATTCCTGAATAATGGAACGAGAGTGGTTGCGGGTTCTCCACATTTTTCATGTTGAGAATAAATAAAACTGCCGGTACCACAATCAACAAAATATTCAGCAGTAATTTTCCCCGGTTGTAAACCACGAACAGAATCATCGATACCAACAGGAAAAACAGGTAGGTCCGTACATGAAAATGGTCTTCGCGGGCCATACCGTATTTCCAGGCTGCAAAAAAGCTGAGGATGAAAAGCAAACCGAATGTTTTCCCTTCTTTGTTTTTCTGAAAAAACGGGAGTATGGCGGTACCCAGTAAAAACGGGGCTGCCAGCAACCAGTTGTTTCGTGGGTGATAAGCCGCAGCCGCCGAATTATCGCCGGCCAGGTGAAACATCCCGACACAATAATCAATAAATCCCGGAAAGCTTCCGTACATAACGATCCACAAAACGTACATCGAAGCCAGCAAAACAACAAGATCAATCAGGATTTGTTTGTAATTCTTATTTCTGAAAAAACAGATTGCCAGCAACGAAAACGAGAGCGTCCCGGTGATGATGGCCACCCAGGCTTTCACGTAGAAAGCAAAGGCGGCAAGCAACAATCCCCAGTATTTATTGGCCGGTTTGTCATCCTTCAGGAAAAGCAAATAAGCCATTGAAACATTGGAAATCACCAACTGGTTGAAATTGGAAAGGCTGAAAACTATCCAGGCTAAAACGGCGGTCAACAACCAACGCCATTTGTTATTCCCGCCAATCAGCGAGAACAACTGAAACACAAAAACAACCTGTAAAACAATGGTTACCGATGTAGCCAATAAAAAATTTGGCGCCAGCGGGTACATAAAAAAAGCCAATGGCCCGTGCGGAAAAATGATGCCGCGCCCCAGCCGGAGGCTTTCCGAAAACAGATGGTTGTAAAGCCATTTCAGCGGTGGGTCGATCCCAATATCATAAATAAAATCCGGTTTGGGAAAACTGAAGACAGCAACTGCCAAAGCCATCAGGAACAATCCGGCGTATTTACGTTTATTTTGGATGATGGATTCGGGGAAAAAATATTTCATTTTCGGAACAATTGATTTTTTGTAAAAATACGATTGTAAATGCAAATGCAAAAGAATAAAACCGGACGGAATTTTTTATTGAACAAATAAGCCCCGCCTGCGTTGGTAGTTTCTTTGAAAATAATCACCTTTATCCTCTTATTTTTTCGATGAAAAATCTTTCCAAACAAACGGTTTTTCTGGCTATTGTGGCTTGTTTGCTGTGGTCGTCGGCATTTGCAGGCGTGAAAATCGGACTGCGCTACCATACCCCGCTACAATTTGCGGGCATCCGCTTTTTTATTGCCGGACTGATGCTGGTCCCGGTTATCGGCAGCTTTCCGCGCTATTGGAAGGAAACCCGTGAGAATTTTGGTTTTGTCTTGCTGATTGCCCTGTTGCAGGTAGTCCTGCAATATTCTCTTTTTTATATGGGGATCAGCCTGCTCCCCGGCTCCATTTCGGCTATGGTCATTGGTTCGTCGCCTTTGTTTATTGCCATCCTGTCGCATTACACCATTGCCCACGATAAAATGGACCGGCTGAAACTGGGCAGTATTTTTCTCGGCATTACCGGGGTAGCCATTATCAGCATGCGCAAACAGTTGCCTTCGGGCGCAGAGATTTCGCTTACCGGTATTTTTATCCTGATTATGAACAACATTGTTTCAGGCGTTTCGAATGTTGTTATTGCACAAAAGAAACACAGCATATCGCCGTTAGTGCTTACTTCTTCGTCGCTTATTCTTGGTGGACTGATACTTTTTGGTATTTCAGTGCCTGTTGAAGGAATGGCCACGATGGATTTTCCTGCTGAATATTTCATTGCATTGGGCTGGCTCAGTTTTTTGTCGGCTGCCGCTATTTCCATCTGGAACACCTTGCTGCGCCGTCCGGGTGTAAAAGTGTCGGACCTGAATATCTGGAAATTCCTGATTCCGGTGTCCGGTGCAATCCTGAGCTGGACTTTGCTTGCCAACGAATCGCCCGACCTGGTTTCCATCATCGGAATGTTGGTGATTGCTTCCTCTTTGCTATTGTTGAACTATCCGTTCCGGAAAAAGAAAGCCTGAAAAAACCAGGTGTATTATCTCATTTGATTATTATCTATTTCTACTTTATGTTTTTCAACATTTTATGACTGTTTCGTTTAAATTTGCTGGGCCCATATTTGATTTATTATAATATATCCTTAATTTTATTGCACGTATCACCCTAAATTTGTCGGATATGATTATTTCAATTTTACCTGTTTGGAGCGAATTGAGCCTGATGTCTCAGATTTACTGGATTATCACTGTGCCATCAACTGTCGTATTCATTATCTTACTGATCACCACAATTACCGGACCGGGTATGGATGCGGATGTGGAAACCGGCTTCGATCACGATATTTCGGATGGCGACAGTATCCCTTTCCAGTTTATCTCGCTGAAAAATATTGTGGCATTTTTTACCATGTTTGGCTGGTCGGGTCTGGGTTTTTTGAATGGTGGACTGTCTGCCTGGTTGGTTATCCTGATCTCTCTTATTTGTGGGTTACTGATGATGCTGGGTATGGCATCTCTGTTTTATTTTATGTCGAAACTTGCCGACAGCGGCACCCTGAAGATGAAGAATGCCATTGGCCGCTTAGGCGAAGTGTATCTCACCATTCCCGGCAAGCGGGGAGGGATGGGCAAAGTACAGCTCACCGTCCAGGGCTCGCTCCGCACCTTAGATGCCCTTACCGACGATCCCGACAGCATTGCCACCTCCTCCATCATCGAAGTGCTGGATGTAATCGACGAACAGATTTTGTTGGTAAAGAGGAATAGCAAATAAAACCGTATCAAACGTTACATCTGTAATATTCAACCCTGGTCAGAATTAAAAACAGCCATGAATCATTAACCTTTAAAAATAGTTTTATAATGAAACCCATTTACCTAACTCTTCTAATTGCATGTATAAGTTTTTCTTCGTTCGCCGGTGATATTTTAATACTGAAAAATGAATTGGTTTACGAGGGGAAAATCGCAAGAATTAAAAATTGCGAACTTGTCTTTAAAATCAAAGGGGAAAAGTATGTCATCCCGGCCTCCGACATTTATTCTGTTGAGTTTGAAAACCCTGAAGATAAAGTTTATTCAAACTATATGAAATTGGCGGCTAACGATCCCAACAAATGTCTTAGCGGCAGTCTCGATGCCGAGAATTTTCATGGAAAAAAAGGCGGACATTTTGTTTTGGGGGTTTTATTTGGGCCTTTTGCAATGATAGGCACCGCATTGGCAAATCCGACCCCCGAAAGAGGGCGACATACCCTTTTGAAATCGCAAAATAATGATCAATTCAATGATCTGGAATATCTGACTTGCTATAAAAGAAAAGCAAGAGGACAATTAATTTTGGCTGAAGCCCTGGGATGGGGAGCCTGGATTGTATTCGTGCTGGCAGCCAGCGGGGGCCAGTAAATAACATCGAACCTTAAAAATCAACATACAATGAACGACTATTTTGTAATCATGGTCAGCATTGCTGCCCTGTTTGTATTCATCATTATTGTAGCGATGCTCAAACGCTACAAACGCTGTCCGTCGGACCGTATCTTAGTTGTTTACGGGAAAGTGGGCAAAGGCGCCGACAGTGAATCCCGCTCGGCCAAATGTATCCACGGTGGGGCCGCTTTTATCTGGCCTATCATTCACGCCTACGAGTTTCTCGACCTGACCCCCATTTCCATTGAAATCAACCTGAAAAGCGCGCTCA
Organism: Prolixibacteraceae bacterium; assembly: GCA_034003625.1. GTDB lineage: Bacteria > Bacteroidota > Bacteroidia > Bacteroidales > Prolixibacteraceae > GWE2-42-39. Next base: position 63,822 of record JAVEYG010000020.1, read on the forward strand.
GCAAACAGAACATCCGTGTCGACGTGCCTTCCCGCTTTACCGTCGGTATTTCCACCGAGCCGAACATTATGACCAATGCCGCCGAACGTTTGCTGGGCCTTTCGCAGGAGTCGATCAGCAACCTGGCGAAAGACATTATTTTCGGACAGTTGCGTTTGGTCGTTGCGACCATGGAAATCGAAGAGATTAACAGCAACCGCGACAAGTTTCTGGCTGCTGTGTCGTCGAACGTGGAAGCCGAGCTAAAAAAAATAGGCCTGAAACTGATCAATGTGAACGTGACTGACATCAACGACGAATCGGGCTATATCGAAGCGTTGGGAAAAGAGGCGGCAGCCAAAGCCATCAACGATGCCAAGAAAAGCGTGGCCGAGAAAAACCGCGACGGGGAAATCGGCCAGGCCGAAGCGCACCAGGAACAGCGGGTGCAGGTCGCCAAAGCCGATGCTGTTGCCGTTGAAGGGGAAAATATTGCGAAAATCACCATTGCCAATTCGGATGCCGACCGTCGCGAAAAAGAAGCGGAAGCCCGCCGGAAAGCGGTTGCTGCCGAAAAAGTAACCGAAGCAAAAGCGTTAGAAGAAGCGTATGCCGCCGAAAAAGAAGCGGAAACCGCCCGCGCCCTGCGCGATAAAGCAACGCAAACCGCCAACGTGGTCGTTCCTGCTGAAATCGACAAACAGAAAGTAGAAATTGCTGCGGAAGCTCTTGCCGAACAAACCCGTCGCCATGCCAAAGGGGAAGCCGATGCCATTTATATGAAAATGGAAGCGCAGGCCAAAGGGATTTACGAAATCCTGAGCAAGCAGGCCGAAGGATTCGACCGGATCGTGAAAGCGGCAGGCAGCAACTCGAAAGATGCCGTCATGCTGATGATTGCCGATAAACTGCCGGAATTAGTGAAAACCCAGGTGGAAGCCATCAAAAATATCAAGATCGATAAAGTCACGGTTTGGGAAACCGGAACCGGAAAAGACGGAAAGACCTCGACAGCCAACTTCCTGCAAGGCATGTTAGGCTCCATTCCCCCGCTTGACGATATTTTTAAATCGGCTGGCCTGGAACTGCCCGACTACCTGAAAGGGAAGCAAAAAACTGAAAATCCGGTGGAGGATGTGAAACCGGAACCGGAAACAAAAAAAGATAAAAAACCTTCAAAAGAAGCATAATATCATATAGTTAGTGAGAGCCTCACTCAACGTAAGGCTCTCACTAAACTCACAAATGAATCCTATTCCTCACAATCATCTCCCAGGTTCAGCAATTCAATTTTACGGAAATCGGTCGGGTGGCTTTCGGCCTGAATGGAAATAGAACCGCCCTTCAGCAATTTATTGCCATCGGGAGGCAGTAGTTTTTGGTAGCTGGCGTCGCGTTCGTCCAATTGTGGATGAGTGTATTCCATCACAATTTCGCCATTTACAATGTGCCTGATCAGCGAATCGCCATATACTTCCAGCTCGGCAGTTACCCATTGGTCGCCGTGAAATGTTTTCGATTGGGAGTTGATACAATGCTCTAAACGTAATTCACCGTCCATCACTACATTGGTACCTGGCGTGCAAAGGTTCAGGGTTGGGCGCTCATCGGTTCCATTCCCGCCCAAAAGTTGAACTTCGACAGAGGTGGGGAAATCCTGATCCAGTTCCATCGTTGAAGCTTTTTGCCCATGAATCATGACGCCATTGTTACGGAATGCCCAGCCAGGCCCGCCCGGGCATTGTTCGCCCACAAACCGGTATTCGACCCGCAATTTGTAATGCGAATAATTTTTGTGGTAGAAAAGATGGCCAAATTTGTTGTCAAAACTTTCGTACTCGTCGTAGCGGATTTTCAACAACCCGTCTTCTACCCGGAAGGTATTTTTATAATTTTCGTTCAGCGGATGGCCGGCAAATTTCATTTCCCAGCCACTAAGGTCTTTGCCATTAAATAGTTGTATCCAGCCTTTTTTCTGTACTTTTTTGGGTTGACAGGCATTCAATGAGAATAGAATTAAAAAAATAGTTGTGACAGACACGATTTTGTTGGGTTTCATCTGTATAAATTTTTGGGTTTATAATTTTCGTGGTCAAGTTACTAAAAACACCCGGGTTCGGTACAAAAAAAATAGAATTGTCAGTTGCCTGCGTGTTTGTCTTTTTTTCAGTCAGTCATTGTCATTAGTTGTCATTCATGGCCATTTTATTGTCATTGATGGTTTCAGAACAACTTAATGACTACTGAATGACAATTGAATAATTTTTTAATAGCGCTGGGAAATATTGAAAATATTTATGAAGGCAAGTGTTTGTCAATCAGAGGATAAAATATTTTTTACCATCTGGTTAAATTTTTTGGTTAGAATATTTGGCAATTAAAAATGAAGGTTCTATATTTGACCATTCGATTTAACTAACTGGTTAAATATTTTAGATAATGGAACAAAAAAGAGATAATACCGAAGAAAAAATCCTGAATGCGGCACAGGAAGTGTTTATCCGGAAAGGAATGGATGGCGCCCGGATGCAGGAAATTGCCGACGAAGCAGGCATCAATAAAGCGCTGTTACACTATTATTTCAGGAGTAAGGATAAACTGTTTGATGCCATTTTTTCAAAAGTTATCGAGTTCGCTTTTCCGCGAATATCCATTATTCTGTCCGGCGAATCCAGCTTTGTTGCCAGGTTTGAACAGTTCATCGACATATATATTGAGTTGCTGATGAAACACCCGTTCTTGCCGGGTTTTATTTTGAAAGAACTCAACCGCGACCCTTCCGGTTTATTTAAACTGATTGCCCGGCGCGGGCTGCGGCCCGATTTGGTTATTTCCCATGTTGAGCAGGCAATGGAACGAGGGGAGATCGTCAGGATGAACCCCCGTCATTTTCTGGTCAATGTAGTATCGTTGTGTGTGTTCCCGTTTGCCGCCCGCCCGATGGTCGGTTACCTGTTTTTTGAAAACGATGCCGGGGCGCAGGAAGCATTTTACCGAGAGCGTGCGGCTGTGGTCAAAAAATTTGTACTCGATTCAATTCTTGTAAAAAAATAAGCAGATAACGCATGGATACAATTAAACAAACACTGCTCTGGCTTCTTTTTCCTACCCAGTTATTACTGGCGCAGGAAAAGCCGGGGCTTGACGACTGCCGGCAATGGGCGCGCGAAAACCATCCGGTGTTGCAGCAAAAGCAAATTTTGGAAGATATGTCGGGACTGGCCGTTGAAAACCACCAAACCAGTTATTTGCCATCGTTGAACCTGAACGGGCAGGCGACCTACCAGTCGGATGTGACCAGTGTCCCGATCAGCCTTCCGAATATTTCCATTCCGTCGGTGGCAAACGACCAGTATAAAATGTACATCGATGTTTCGCAGACGATATGGGACGGTGGCATCACCAAAATACTGACCGAGTTGGAAAAGAAAAAATTAGACTCGGAATTGCAAAAAACAGAGGTCGAATTGTATGCTGTTCAGGAAAAAGTAAATGCTTTCTTTTTTATGCAACTGAAATTACAGCAAAACGCTAAAGCGTTGGAGACCAAAAAAGAGACACTGCTCGAACGGCAAAAGCAAATGGAACCGGCGCTCCGCAATGGCATTATCCTGGCTTCCGACCTCGACCAGTTGAAGGCAGAACTCATCCGGTTGGAGCAGGATCAATTGGGCATTGAGTCGAGCCGGCAGTATTGCGCCAACGCGTTGTCGATATTGACCGGAAAGCCGGCCTCTATTTTTGCAGAACTGGTTTTGCCGGAAAACAAAGCAGAATCTTCAGGAATAATTGCCCGTCCGGAATTGGAATTGTTTGGGAAGCAGCGGCTTCAACTCGATACTTCTTCTGATTTGCTGAAAAAACAGCGCAACCCCAAAGTGTTCGGTTTCGGACAATTGGGCTACGGAAGGCCCGGGCTGAACATGCTTGCCGACGAGTTCGATAGTTATTATTTAGTTGGTGTGGGCATGAAATGGAACATTCACGACTGGAAAAAAACACAGCGCGAGGTGCAAACTATTCAACTTCAGAAAGAAATAATTGAGAATAAAGAGTTGGAGTTCAGGCGGAACATCAGTCTGGCGATGGAACCGTACAAGGAGGAAACAGCAAAACTCCGGAAAATTATGGAGCAGGATGTGGCGCTGATCGCGCTTCAGGAAAACATCACCAAAAGTTCGGCCTCAAAGCTCGACAACGGCACAATCACGGTTTCAGATTATATCAAAGATTTGAATGCCGAAATACTGGCGAAAATTATGTACGAAACACATAAAATTCAGTTGCAGGAAGCCATTGAGGCTTGCCGTACCATTCAGGGACAATTGTAAAAAATCATTCAATATGAAGACAAAATACATCAGTTTAATAATTATTGCGGCTTTGACAGCCTGCAACGGGAGCAAGGAAAAATCGGATGGCTATGGCAATTTTGAAACCATCGAGACCATTGTTTCTGCCGAATCGTCCGGAAAAATCCTTTACCTGAATGCCGAACAGGGCGATGTGCTCGCCAAAGGGCAGTTGATTGGCATTGTAGACACGACGCAATTGTTTTTCAGCATCGGACAACTGAACGCGCAAATGCAGGCGACTGCGGTAAAAAAAGTAAGCGTTTCGGCACAAATTGAGGTGTTGAACGAGCAGATGAAAAACCTGAAAATCGAACAGCAACGCATTCAGAATCTGTACAACGAAAAAGCGGCCACCCGCAAAGATCTTGATTTTATTAACGGCAGGGTGGGCGAGATGCAAAAACAGATTGCTTCGGTACGAACACAGTTCCAGATGATTGACCGGGAAATGGAGGTGTTGAATTCGCAACTTGCCAAAACGGAAGACCTGAAGGGGAAATGCAAAATTATCAGCCCGGTTGACGGCACGGTGCTTGAAAAATACCTCGAACAGGGTGAGCTTACTTCGGCAGGCAAGCCGGTACTGAAAGTGGCCGACCTGAGCGTACTCGATCTGAAGGTGTACATCAGTGGCAGCCAGTTGGCGAATGTGAAGATAGGGCAGGAGGTAGAGGTTATTATCGACAAAACGGACAAAGAAAACCAGTCGCTGAAAGGGACGGTGGAATGGATTTCGCCGGAAGCCGAGTTCACCCCGAAAATTATTCAAACCAAAGAAGAACGGGTGAAATTAGTCTATGCGATGAAAGTGGCCGTGAAAAACGATGGCCGCCTGAAAATCGGGATGCCGGGAGAGGTAAAGATAGCCCCTCCTAAGCTCCCCAAAGGAGAGGAATAAGAAGCCCCATCCCGGCCTTCCCCCAAGGGGAAGGAGTAGAAGCCTCTCTCCCTGCCTCTCCCCTAAGGGGAAAGGGGTAAAGACAGTGAAAAATGAAAGTTGTGCGAAAAAGATAAAACATGAATCAATACAAATTTCAGGAAAGCCAAAAACTCCCCTCCTTTGGAGGGGTTGGGGAAGGCTTTTGGGGTTCTATTATGATTTCCATTGAAAATATACACAAATCGTACGGAACGGTGGAGGCGCTGAAAGGTGTTTCGCTGCAAGTAGCGAAAGGCGAACTGTTTGGACTGATCGGGCCGGACGGCGCCGGGAAAACCACGCTGATGCGTATCCTGATGACCATGTTGGTTCCCGGTTCCGGAAAAGTAAGCATGAACGGACTTGATACGGTAAAAGAGTATAAAAAAATAAGGACACAGGTGGGCTACATGCCCGGGCGTTTTTCGTTGTACCAGGATTTGACCGTGGAGGAAAACCTGCAATTTTTTGCCACGGTTTTTGGTACCACCATCGAAGAAAATTATTATCTGATAAAAGATATTTACGCCCAGATTGAACCGTTCAAAAACCGGTTGGCAGGGAAACTGTCTGGCGGAATGAAGCAAAAACTGGCTCTTTCGTGCGCACTGATCCACAAGCCGGAAATCCTTATTCTGGATGAACCAACCACCGGCGTGGATGCGGTTTCGAGAAAAGAATTCTGGGAGATGCTGAAAAAATTACAGCAACACGACATTACCATTCTGGTTTCGACGCCCTACATGGACGAAGCGAACCTGTGCGACCGGGTGGCGCTGATACAGAACGGACAGATTTTAGATGTGGACACGCCGCGGCGGATCACCGAAAAATTCAACCGGAAAATGCTGGCAGTGAGCTCTGCGGATATGTACCGGCTGATCCGGGATGTACGCGCTTTCAGCAAAACAGAAACGGCATTTGCTTTCGGGCAGTTCCTGCATGTTACCTCGGTTGACGACGACATGGAAGCCATCGAACTGGAAAACTACCTGCTCTCGAAGAAACACGAACAAGTTCAGGTATTCGAAACCGAACCAACGATTGAGGATGTGTTTATGAGTTTAATGAGAGAGGGAGAGTCGCAGTAAACAGTCGCAGTAAACAGTCGCAGTTTTCAGTTTCAGTAGGCAGTCTCAGTTTTCAGTCGCAGTAAACAGTTAAGATAGTAGTTGCCGAAAAAAACATAAAAAAAAATGGACTTTAAAAATTTGATAGCATACAAAAAGGCATTTTCACTGGCGATGGAGGTTTATAAAGTTTCAAAATCTTTTCCAAAGGAAGAAACTTATTCTTTGACCGATCAGATAAGACGGTCGTCTCGTTCGGTTTGCACCAATATTGCCGAAGCTTACAGAAAACGGATTTACCAGAAACATTTTATCAGCAAATTAACGGATGCGGATGCTGAAAATTCGGAAACGATGGTTTGGCTCGACTTTGCATTAGCCTGCAATTACATCCCCGATGCTGATTATGAGCATTTTTATAATGAGTCGGTTGAAATCGGAAAGCTGGTCAATTACATGATCTCCAATCCTGAAAAATTCGGCAGCAAATACTGAAAACTGCGACTGCGACTGAAAACTAAATTACTCTGTGGTGAAAAAACAATTACGATGAATCAGGAAACTTCAGTAATAAAAGTACGCAACTTAGTTAAGAAATTCGGTTCGTTTGTGGCGAACGACCACCTGAATTTCGAGGTGTATAAAGGCGAGATATTTGGTTTCCTGGGAGCCAATGGCGCCGGGAAAACGACCGCAATACGAATTCTTTGCGGCTTGTCGGCGCCCACCTCGGGCGAACTGACCGTGGCCGGCTATGACGTGTACACCCAAACCGAGAAAATCAAGCAGAACATCGGGTACATGAGCCAGAAGTTTTCGCTGTACGAAGACATGACCATTTCTGAAAATATCCGGTTTTATTCAGGAATTTATAAAATAAAGCCGGATGACCGGAAACGAAAAGAAAAGGAGTTGTTGCAGAAGCTCGGGATGTTGGATGCCCATAACAAGCTGATTGCCGACCTTCCGTTGGGATGGAAACAGAAACTGGCTTTCTCGGTGGCCGTTTTTCACGAGCCGAAAATTGTTTTTCTCGACGAACCCACCGGCGGTGTTGATCCCGTGACCCGCCGCAAATTCTGGGATCTGATTTACGAAGCGGCCCACAGCGGCATCACCGTATTTGTAACGACCCACTACATGGACGAAGCCGAGTATTGCGACCGCGTTTGCATTATGAACGAAGGCCGCATTGTGGCCCTCGACACGCCCGGGAACCTCAAAAAACAATACGTCGCGAACGATATGGACGGGGTGTTCCTTCGTATCGCGAGATAGTTGTGAGATATGAGATATGAGTCGTGAGACAAAAAGACAAGAGAAAAATTTATCGAATAAAATATAGCATCATGAATAATTTTAAAGAATTGAAAGTGTGGCAGCAAAGCGTTGATCTGGTCGTTGATATTTACCAGCTAACGCGACAATTTCCTTCAGAAGAAATGTACGGGATAACTTCTCAAATCAGAAGAAGTTCAATTTCAATTCCCTCCAATATTGCTGAAGGGGCAGGACGAATCAAACCTGGTGATTTTAACCATTTTCTAAACATTGCACGTGGCTCTTCCAACGAACTGGAAACTCAACTCATTATAGCTGAGCGTTTAAATTTTATCGATAAAAATGAAACCAGAGAAATTTTCATCAAAATAGATGAGATACAACGCATGATCACAGGCCTTCAAAAAACACTAAAAGTCTAACAACTCATATCTCATATCTCATATCTCACGACTCATTACTCAAAACTCACGACTCGAAAATGAAACGCTTCATCGGATTTTTACGAAAAGAATTTAGGCACATCCTGCGCGACCGGCGGACTATGATCATTATCTTCGGTTTGCCCATTGCGCAACTGTTGATTTTCGGCAAAGTGATTTCAACCGATATAAAGGATGCAAAAATTGCCGTTTACGATCCGGCACAGGACGAAACATCAAGGGAAATTACCTCGAAGTTGTTGTCGTCGGGCTATTTTCTGCTGGACGAAACCCTGGATGCAGAAACCGATTACGAAGCCGTTTTCAGAAAAGGAAAAGTAAAAATGATCGTGGCTTTTGAGCCGGCATTCGACCGAAAGCTGGAACGCGAAGGCAAGGCGGCGGTGCAACTCATTGCCGACGCGTCGGACCCCAATGTGGCGCGAATGCTCACCGCGTATGCTTCAGGAATTATCAACGATTACGTGATGGACGAAAAAATGCCGGGCATGACTTTGCCCCACGAGATTGTTCCCGAGGTGCGGATGCTGTTCAACGAAGACATGAAAAGTGTGTATATGTATGTGCCGGGCATCATGGCCATGATCCTGATGCTGATTTCGGCGATGATGACCTCGGTGTCAATCGCCCGCGAAAAAGAACTGGGAACGATGGAAATCCTGCTGGCATCGCCCCTGAAGCCCATTCACATTGTGTTGGGCAAAGTGGCGCCTTACATGGTTATTTCCATCATCAATTCCACGATCGTCATCCTTGTTGGCGTATTTGTTTTTGGAGTGCCGGTTTTGGGCAGCGCCCTCTTCCTGATGCTCGAAACCCTTCTGTTCATTACCCTTGCCTTGTCGATCGGTATTTTCATTTCGACCATCGCGCCAACCCAGATGATTGCCATGTTTATTTCTGCACTCGGGCTGATGTTGCCGACCATACTGCTCTCCGGATTTGTGTTTCAGATTGAAAACATGCCCGCGCCGCTGCAATATTTCTCGGCCCTGATGCCGCCACGCTGGTACATCGTGATCATTAAAAACATTATGCTGAAAGGGGTTGGGATAACGTATGTGTGGAAAGAAACACTGATACTGCTTGTAATGACGGTTTTCTTTATCGCGCTGAGTGTGAAAAATTTTAAAACCAGATTGGAATAATGAGGACTATTTTTTACGCCATACAGAAGGAGTTTATCCAGATACGCCGGAATAAAATCATGCTACGGATGATCATCATGGTTCCGCTTTTGCAAATGTTAGTGCTGGTTTTTGCTGCTACTTTCGACATGAAAAACATCGATCTTTTTGTGGTCGATCACGATTTATCGGGCAGTTCGCGCGAACTGGTTTCCAAATTCGGGGGATCGCCTTTTTTTACGGTCATAGGCCACAGTTTTGATGAACAGGAAGCCAGTCAGAATATACTTAACGATCGTTGCGACATGGTACTCACGATTCCTGACGATTTTGAAAAGAAACTAATGCGCGACAACCGGGCTGGTGTGCAGCTGTTCGTCAACTCCATCGACGGTTCTGCCGCCCAGTTGGCGTATTCGTACGCGCAGGCGGTGATCCGTTCGTACCATCAAAACTTAGTTGCCGAAACCGAAGGCATCCCTGAATTTAAGCCGCCTTACCAGGTCGAAACCGTTTCGCGTTTCTGGTTCAATCCCGAACTCGATTATAAATGGTTTATGGCGCCCGGCATCCTGGCGATCCTCGTCACGCTGATCGGCCTTTTTCTTTCAGGAATGAGCTTAGTGCATGAAAAAGAAATCGGTACTATTGAGCAGCTCAATGTCACGCCCATCCGGAAATTCCATTTTCTGACCGGAAAATTAGTGCCCTTCCTGATCATTGCCCTGTTCGACCTTTCGTTTGGACTGACCATTGCCCATTTAGTCTTCAACCTTCCGGTAGTGGGGAGTTTATGGGTGTTGTTCGGGTTCAGCGCTGTTTATCTCTTCGGGATACTGGGCATGGGCCTACTTATTTCCACGATGGCCGAAACCCAGCAGCAGGTAATGTTTGTATCGTTTTTCATCATGCTGGTTTTTATTATGATGGGCGGCATTTTTACGCCTGTGGAAAGCATGCCCGGGTGGGCGCAGGTTTTTAACTGGTTCAACCCGATAAGCTATTTCATGCGCGTATTGCGGATGGTAATACTGAAAGGCTCGGGTTTTGCCGAGTTGCTGAACGAATTGCTGGCATTGCTTGCTTTTGGGGTTGCTTTTCTGGTATTGGCCGTCAGGCGTTACCGTAAAGTGTCGTGATGCGACGCTCACCGGTAAAAATCGGTCAGTCACTGAATAAGTGATCGGGGACTTGTAGCGGGAGTTTATTTTTATCGGTGAAAACAGAAACAATTATTTTTTTTGCCTTGAGGCCATGAAAACAAGAAAACTGCTCGTGGCGCTGCTTATTTTATTTTGCAGCGCCGGGGCTTTTCCACAAAATGTAAAAACACTGACCAACGACGATTTTTTCTCCTGGCAGGGAAACGGCTTTTATGTGTCTGTCGACTATAACTGGATGACTTCAGGAGAAGAAAAATATTCTGTAACAGGAGTGAAAGCTATTTTCCTGAAAGACCATCGGTATGGCCTGGGTCTCGGTTTTTCTTCTGCCGACCGGGTTAGTCTGACAGGCAGAGAAATTACCAGCCTGAATTACGTAGGGCCGGAACTGGCCTGTTTTATTGCCCCTAAAAAGTTAGTCTTTCCTTCCCTGCATTTGTTTCCCGGATTGGCCTATTGCCGTAACTGCCACAACAACGACCTTTTGCAATGGTTTGTCGAGCCGGGGCTGAAACTTCACCTGAACGTAGCTTCGTTTATGCGTTTTTCGCTGAATGCCAATTACCGGTATTTTCAGGATAAACCGGGCTTTAGTTTGCAGGCGCTAAACGGCCTTAACTTTGGTTTTTCGGTTGCCTACGGAAAATTTTAAAGCCCGACACATACGGAATTATTCCAACACTCTTTCTCTGTGAAACTCTGCAAACAACTCTTTTAACTCTGTGGTTGAATAGCGAAGCCAGGCACTTTTCTGAGTATCTGTTTGTTCATAAAATCTGAAAATTAACTTCGCCGGATTATTCTTTTGTTCATAAGGTTTGTGTAAATTGAAGCTTTTAATTTAGAGGTACACATAAACGCCCGATTGGGAACGATATATGTACTTCTGTTGAAAGATATATGCGAAATAGATGTAACAAGTGCATATATTTAAAGTTACCGTGCATTATGAAAAAGACAAAGAAGTCACTTAAAGATTGGTTATATTTGAGAAAAACCGAAAATGAATAATTCCGAAATTCAAATATTTACAACAAAAGACGGAAAGACTGAAATTGAAGTTCAGCTTGATAATGAAACAGTTTGGTTAAATCAATATCAGCTTGAATCTTTGTTTGAAACCGACAGGACTTCTATTAACCGACATATTTCAAATATTTATAAAACCGAAGAACTTGAAGAAAAGTCAACTTGTGCAAAAATTGCACAAGTTCAAAAAGAAGGTGACAGGGAAATAAAACGAAAAATCAAATATTACAATCTTGACGTAATTATTGCAGTCGGATACCGTGTTAATTCAAAAAGAGGAACCGAATTCAGAATATGGGCAAACAAAATTTTAAAAGACTTTTTAATAAAAGGATTTTCAATTAATGAAAAACGGTTATCCAAACAAAATGAACAATTACGGGAATTAAAAGAATCAGTAAAAATTTTAGGAAACATCATAAATCAGAAAGAATTATCAAGTGGAGAAAGTATCGGGTTACTAAAAATAATCTCGGACTATGCTTTTGCCCTTGATATTTTAGACCAGTACGATTACCAGACTTTAAAAATAGAGGAAACTTCAGGAAAGGAAAAATATCAACTTACTTACGACGAAGCGATTAAACAAATTCGACTGGTAAAACAAAAATATGGAAATAGTGAATTATTCGGTCGCGAAAAAGACAATTCCTTTAAGAGTTCGGTTTCAACAATTTACCAAACATTCGACGGAAAAGATTTGTATCCAAGCATTGAAGAAAAAGCTGCAAACCTACTTTATCTTGTGACAAAAAATCATTCATTTTCAGATGGAAATAAAAGAATTGCCGCATTCCTGTTTCTTTACTTTTTGGAGCGAAACGGAATTCTCTATGACGAAAATGGTGAAAAGAGAATTGCAGACAATGCTTTGGTCGCGTTGACTTTAATGATTGCTGTTAGTAAAACGGAAGAAAAAGATACGATTACAAAAATTATTGTAAACCTGATAAATAAGAAAAATAACGCACGGTAATAAACACAGTACATATTGCAGGGCGGGGTTAGGTGGTGTGCCAACTGCGCCCCGAAGCTTCGGGACTCGTTTCGCAGTTCCGTGTCCTTCGGACAGGAACGCTCTCCGAAATCCGCAACGAAAACATGTACCAAACGTTGTGGGTAATGCCAGGAGAGCCTTCCGTTTCCAAAATATCGATTGATTTTAAAACAGGAACCAAAAAGATTACCTTTGTACAAATTGATTATTAATGGATTTTAAAATTCTGACAGATAAGTTACTCAATGATTACACAATAGCTGTAAAAGAATCACCATTGGATAAAATTGATAAAATCAAAAAGCTTGAAATGCCTGTTGATTATTTTCAGTTTTACAAATCTGTTTCATCTGTTTATTCATCAAAAATTGAGGGAGAGGATATCGACTTTGACAGTTATTTCAAGCACAAATTTTTAAAAGTAAAATTCAAACCAGATTATACCCGAAAAGCGGATGATTTATATTCTGCATATGATTTCATTGATAATAATAGTTTGACACTTGAGAATGTCAAAAAAGCACACTCGATACTGAGTAAAAATCTTTTACCTAAAAGTCAACAAGGGTTGATACGTAATAATCCAATGTTCGTAATCAACAGTGATGATAAAATTGAGTATGTTGCTGCAAGCCCTGATATAGTTAATTCAGAACTTGATAAATTATTTCATGATATTGACTTACTACGTCGGACTGATTTAAATCCATTTGAGATTTTTTATTATTCATCTTTATTCCATTTGGTTTTTGTTAAGATTCATCCATTTCAAGATGGTAATGGACGAACTGCACGATTGATTGAAAAATGGTTCCTGACGGAGAAAATTGGAGAGAAGGCAATATCGGTTCAGTTAGAAAAAAATTATTATAAAAGGCTCAAGGATTATTATTCTAATATTAGAAAGATTGGACTTGAATATGAGGATTTAGACTATTCAAAATGCCTCGATTTTTTATTAATGACAATTAAAGGGATTGATGACCAAGGGTAAAAGGCACATACCTGCGAACCGTTACCGCATAAAATCGACAGTGCGGAGATTAATAGCTGTAATCTGAGCATATTTTGCGGAGAAAGTTTTATTTGCGGAGAATAAGAAGTATATTTGTCGCATAATCTGCGGAGAATGAAAATTTATATACACGAAAACGAAAACTGGACAAACTTCACCTGGGACAATAAGAAAGTGATGGTAAAACTTGGTGAAGCCAGAAATCAACAAGGAAGACTTTTGGGTAAAATGGAATCGCTTGGTTTTGATTTGCAAAATGAAGCAGTATTGAACACGCTGACTTTAGATGTTATGAAGTCATCAGAAATCGAAGGCGAGTTTTTGGATATTGAACAAGTACGTTCTTCAATTGCACGTCGACTAGGAATTGACATTGCAGGAGCAGTAGAATCGGAACGCCACGTTGACGGAATAGTCGGAATGATGCTTGACGCTACTCAAAAATATGACTTGCCTTTAACTAAAAACAGACTGTTTGCCTGGCATGCAGCACTGTTCCCATCAGGTTGGGGTAATCTTTTTAAAATTACAGTTGCCGATTGGAGAAAAGATACAACTGGGCCTATGCAAGTTATGTCCGGACCTATGGGAAAAGAAAAAGTTCACTATCAAGCGCCAGGTTCTGACAGGATAGAGCCGGAAATGATAAAATTCTTAGACTGGTTTGAAAACGAGTATGAAATAGATTTGGTTCTTAAAGCAGCTATTGCTCATCTATGGTTTGTGACAATTCATCCATTCGACGATGGAAACGGACGAATTACAAGAGCAATCACCGATATGACTTTGGCACGTTCTGACAAAAGTATCAGGCGATTCTACAGTATGTCTGCACAAATTAGAGTTGAAAGGAAACAGTATTATGAAAAACTTGAAAAAGCACAGAAAGGAAATTCAGATATAACAGAATGGATTTTGTGGTTTTTGCAATGTTTAGTAAATGCTATTGACTCCACAGAAGAGACTTTATCGAAAATACTTCATAAAGCAGAATTTTGGAAATTACATTCCACCACAATTCTCAATGATAGGCAACAAAAAATAATAAATAGACTGCTTGATGGATTTGACGGAAAGTTGACAAGCTCGAAATGGGCAAAAATTAACAAATGTTCACAAGACACTGCTCTTCGAGATATTCAAAATTTAATGAAGAAGAATATCTTGCAAAAAGAAGCCAGCGGTGGACGAAGCACAAGTTATGAATTGAAATAAATGCCAGGCGGTAACACAAAAATATCTATTCGTTTCTTTGACGACCACGAAGTCCGAGCTATTTGGGATGAAGAAAATGCCAAGTGGTTAGTGCTACTGCCCAGTTGAAGTTTCTTGCTTCAGACGGAAAAAGACGTTTTGCTGATATGTTAGATTATAACGGCATAATTGCATCGGGGAAAGAGTTCCCCGGGGAAAAGCAAACCGGTTTATTGAATGGTTTACTTACAGTGATGAGAGCATAGACGGTAAAAGTAAAACAAAAACGTATGCCTTATTTGAAAGTTCGTTTATCGAAAACATTGAGGTTGGTACAGCCAAAGGCTTGCAACAAATCCATGCGTATTTGTTTGGAGGACTGTATGATTTTGCGGGACAAATCAGACAAAAGAATAGCTCAAAAAGAGGTTTTCAATGTTCAGTATCACGCTTCCTATGCGATACATTAAAACAAATAGAAGCGATGCCTGAAAATACATTTGACGAAATAGTAAACTTATTTTTAAAAAAGAAAGGCCATTCGCGCAAACTCCGTTATTTCTTATTTTTTGCCTGTTTTTCCCACAACAACAAGCATTTACGCCTGTTTCATTCCTGCAGGTACACCCGTTTTACGCGCTGCGAGATGCTGGTCAGCACTTCGTACGGAATGGTGCCCATCCATTGGGCAAGGTCGGTCAGTTTAACATGGTCGCCGATCAGTTCTACCTCGTCACCCTCCTGTACGTTTAGGCCGGTGACATCGACCATGCACATATCCATACAAACAGTACCGATTACCGGGGCGAATCGCCCGTGCACGAAAACACGGCCTACCCCGTTGCTGAGGCGCCGGTCGTATCCGTCAGCATAACCGATGGGGAGGATGGCAATTTCTGAGTCGCGCCCTGTCTTCCCCTTCCGTCCGTAACCGATGGTTTCGCCTGCCGTTATTCGTTTCACCTGCGACACAGTGGTTTTCAGGCAGCCAATAGCCTGTACATTTTTGTCCTGGTTGGCGCTCACCCCGTAGAGACCGATCCCCAGGCGCACCATTTCAAACTGGTATTCCGGGAAACGTTCGATACCTGCCGAGTTCAACAGGTGGTGCAATACCGGGTAATTTAATCTCCCTGTAATCAGCGAAGCGCGTTGTTGGAATTGTTCTGCCTGAAAGCGGGTAAACTCATCGTGTGTTTCTTCGTCGGAGCCGGCCAGGTGCGAGAAAACGGAAGCTACCCGCAGGTGCCTGCTTTCGGAAAGCGATTGTGCCAGTTCGCGGAGTCCGGTTTCCGACGAGAAGCCCAGCCGGTTCATCCCGGTTTCTATTTTAAGGTGCACCGGATAATTGTTGGTGGCGCTACGGACCACGGCGGCAGTAAAACGCCGGCACAGGTCCGACGAATAAATATTGGGTTCGAGCCGGAACTCGATCATGCTTTCAAAGCTGTGTTCTTCGGGGTTCATCACCACAATGGGCAAACCGATACCGGCCCGGCGCAATTCAATGCCTTCGTCGGCCACCGCCACCGCCAGATAATCGACCTGCTGAAATTGTAACACACGCGCAATTTCCGAGGTCCCGCTCCCGTACGAAAAGGCCTTCACCATCACCATTATTTTGGTTTCGCGGCGGAGTTTCGACTTGTAAAAATTAAGGTTGTCGACCAGCCGGTTCAGATTGATTTCCAATACGGTCTGGTGGTATTTTTTCTGAAGGGCCGACGAAATACGTTCGAAATGGAACTTCCGGGCGCCTTTCAGCAAAATAATTTCTTCGCGGAACGAGGACGGTGAAAAGTTTTGAAGAAAAGTGTCGGTACTTTCGTAAAATTCACTTTCGTCCGGGAAGCAGTTTTTATGGGCCGAAATCTCCGGCCCGATGCCGATCATCCGGTCGATTTCGCTGGCCACCAGCAAACGGTTTACTTCCCGATAGAGGGATGGTAAGGCTTGTCCCGATTGCTGGATATCCGACAAAATAAGGCTTTTTCGTTTCACGGAAAGCACATTTTGCTGCGACTGGAAATTTAGCGCAATGGCCAGCGAATTGATGTCGGAATTGTAATAGTCGTTGATGAGCCTGCACTGGTTGATGCCTTCCTTCATTTCGAGGCGCATGGCTACCGGCTTCAGGTTCCGGACCGCTTGCAAAACCGCTTCGGAAAGCAATCCCTGCGAGGCTGAAAAAACAAGGCAATGGGCTGTGTTTTCAATGCTGGCCGTATCATTTAGCGGTAGCGTGCAGTGGTATTTTTTATCCTGAAAGGAAAGTCCAAACGCAGTGCCTTCCGGTGTTTCTTCCGTGCGGATATAAGCGCTTGTCCCTGTATCGGAAAACGACCAGCCGATTAAATTCTTTTGTGGAAAACGTTTTTCGATAAGGCGGGCAGGTAGTTGCTGGTCGCGACAGTAGATAAGGGTTTCTGCCGTTTCAAAAAGATCCAGTTTCTGGTTGATTTTCTCTTCCACATTGCCAAAATTTTCCTGGTGTGCATCGCCAATGTTGGTGAAAATTCCCACTGTCGGGCGAATAATCTCAGCCAGGTTTTTCATTTCTCTAAGTTTTGAGATACCTGCCTCAAAGATTGCCAGCTCATAATTCTTTTCCATCAGCCAGACCGACAGTGGCACGCCGATCTGCGAATTGTAGCTTTTCGGGTTCCGCACGATGGGCAACTGTGGGTGCAGCAGTTCGTACAACCATTCTTTTACAATGGTTTTCCCGTTGCTGCCCGTAATTCCCACTACCGTACAGTGGTGTTGTTCTCGGTTCCACCGGGCCAGTCCTTGCAGGGCTTTCAGCGTGTCGGCGACCTCGATAAAACAAGTTTCGCGGTTCTTCTTCAGTTCCTTCGGAACAGCAGAGACCACTATCGTTTTCACTCCTTTGCGGATGATTTCGGGGAGGTAGTTGTGCCCGTCGTTGCGTTCGCCCACCAATGCAAAAAAACAGGTTCCCGACGGGTCGGCGATGGTGCGGCTGTCGGTCGAAAGGGCAGAAATCACGGCATTTCCCGGGTGGTGGATTTTCCCGTTCAGCAGCGCGCACAATTGGTTTTGATTGATTTGGGGCATCAGCTGTTTGCTTTGAGGTAACAATCGCGGCACAAAGGCTCGTACTCGTCTTTTTCGCCTAAAAACACTAATTTTTCGTTTTTCCCCAGCCGATGTGAAAACTGGGCGACGCTGCCGCAACGCATACAAATCGCGTGTACTTTGGTCACGTAATCGGCAATGGCCATCAATCCGGGAATAGGGCCAAACGGCTTTCCTTTAAAATCCATATCGAGACCGGCCACAATAACCCGTATGCCCATCTCGGCCAGCCGGTTGCAAACATCAACCAGCCCGTTATCGAAAAACTGGGCTTCGTCGATGCCCACTACGTCCACATCGCCGGTGAGCAGCAGAATATTGGCCGAGTTCTCAACGGGGGTGCTCATGATCGAATTTTCGTCGTGCGACACCACGGCGCTTTCCGAATACCGTACATCAATGCGCGGTTTGAAAATCTCGACCCTCAGTTTTGCAATTTTTGCCCGGCGCAAGCGCCTGAGCAGTTCTTCCGTTTTTCCTGAAAACATCGACCCGGCAATCACTTCAATACTGCCTGTCTTTTTTTGTTTGTGAATATCTCTTTCAATAAACATTTCGCTGTTCTGATGCTAAAGATTTTTGTACTTTTACGTGGCCGTGAAATTTCCGTTTGGGAAAATACGGAAGGTAAAATTAACGCATTACACCGAGAAACAAACAATAAATTACCGGGTAAATTTGTATAAAAAATGAACAAGGAAAAACTGATCAACAGTATTCTGAGAGACATTGACGAACTCAGGGAAATTACCGAAGAAATAAAAAACGATCGTTTTGCTTCCATTCTCGAAGTTAATCTTGCTTTTTCAAAAGCAGGTCTTTTGCTTCAGGAATTCCAGTTGCTAAAAGAGAAATATATCGGTGGGAACCAGCAAAATGTAGTGGAAAAAGAAATTGTAGCGCCAATTTCTTTTGTAGCGGCAGTAGTAGAAGAAACCGAAACAAAAGCGGTTGTAGAAGAAACCCCGAAGCCAGATGAAACGACGGAACCTGTGGCGGATGTGCCTGAAATGCAGCACGAACCGCTTCTGGTACTGGATGAAGATGCCAGTTTTGAAACCGGTGAACCGGAAGACGAAGAATTGGAAGAACCTGAAGAAGTAGAGGAAGACTTTATCGAAGAAGAAGAAAACCTTATCGAAGAAGAAGAAAACCTTGTTGAAGAAGAAGAAGACCTTGTTGAAGGAGAGGAAGACCTTGACGAAGAAGAGGAAAATCTTGTTGAAGGGGAAGAAGAACCTAATGAAGGAGAGGTGGAGGAAGAAGCTCCGATATATGTGAAAGAAATCCCCGATTATGAAGAAGAATTTGAGGTTAAAGAGGAGCAGGACGAAGAGGAACCGGAAGCAGAATTGGATGAGGACGCTGAATTTGAAGAAGAGCCAGACCCGTCGCTGGCCGAAAACCAGACCATAGGGGAAAAGTTCCATGCCGAAAAATCGGTAAACGACATCATGGGCAACCAGCAGGAAAACGGTACGCTTGACCAAAAATTTGCCCACGGCCCGATCAGCAGCCTTCAGGCGGCCATCGGTATCAACGACCGTTTTCTGTTTATCCGCGAAATATTCAACAACGATGCGCAACTGTACTCGTCCGCTATCAAGCGGCTCGACAGTTGCAACGACATCCGCGAAGCAGTGGATTACCTGAGTAACAATTTCAGGATTAAAAAAACGGAAACCAGCCTGAAATTTGTGGAACTGATCAAACGGCGCTTTGCAAAATAAACTGGCAATGGGGAAATTATTCATTGTGCCCACACCGATCGGAAACCTGGAAGACATGACCCTCAGGGCGATCCGGGTTTTAAAAGAAGTATCGGTCATCCTGGCGGAAGATACCCGTACTTCGGTCAAACTGATGCACCATTTCGAGATAAAAACCCGTTTGCAGTCGCACCATAAATTCAACGAACACAAAACAGTGGAAGGCATTGCCGACCGCATCCTGGCCGGGGAGAATATCGCGTTGATTTCCGACGCAGGTACGCCGGCCATCAGCGATCCGGGTTTTTTGCTGGTCCGCACCTGTGTCGAAAAAAGCGTTGAAGTGGAATGCCTCCCGGGCGCTACAGCGCTGATACCGGCATTAGTGAACTCGGGTTTTCCGACCGATAAATTTGTTTTTGAAGGTTTTCTTCCGCAGAAAAAAGGACGGCAGAAACGGATTGCCGGGCTGGCCGAAGAAACACGGACGATGGTTTTTTACGAGTCGCCCTACCGTTTAGTGAAATGCCTTCAGCAGTTTGCCGAGAGCTGGGGAGGGGACAGAAAAGCTGCTGTGTCGCGCGAACTGAGCAAGCTGTACGAAGAAAACAAGCGAGGGACGCTTGCCGAACTGATTGTTTATTTCGGCAAAAAACAGGTGAAAGGTGAGATTGTGATCGTGGTGGAAGGCAAAAATGCAGATAAAAGCGGAAATCCGGATTGTTTGGAAGAAGATTAAGGGAAACAAAATCCAGGACATCTAATAATCCAGCATCCAGCATCCAGTATCCGGCATCCGGCATAACTATACTTGCATTTATCCAATTTAACGGAATGATCAGAAAATACGACCATATTTTTTTCGACCTCGACCATACGCTTTGGGATTTTGAATCCAATTCGCGGGAAGCGTTGAGGCTGACCCTTGAAAAGCACAACCTTCTCTATCAGCTTCCTTCTTTCGATGAATTTGTTTCAGTTTACGAAGCTGTTAACTCCCGGCTTTGGGATGATTACCGCGAAAAAAAGATCAGTAAATTTTTGTTGACCAGTCAGCGTTTTTCGATGAGCCTGGACCCTTTCGAGGTGAAGGATTACGACAGTCAGGAACTGAACGATTGCTATCTGGATTTTATGGCCGGACAAACCGGTTTGTATCCCCGGGTCATGGAAACACTGTGGTGGCTGAAAACAAGAGGCTATCAGATACACATTATTACGAACGGGTTTCAGGAAGTACAGTACAAAAAGCTGAAAAGCAGCGGACTCGACCAATTTATTTCCAGGGTTTTTATTTCAGAAGTGGTTCAATCGCCCAAGCCAGAACGGGCTATTTTTGAATATGCGTTGAAATCGTGCAATGCGAAAAAAACACGCAGTATCATGGTGGGCGACAACTGGGAAGTAGACATTGTGGGTGCTTTGAATTTTGGCATCGACCAGGTGATGTTCCTGAATGACGGACGAAACAAGGTACCAGAAGAAATCGGCAAACAACTGGATGTTCCGGCAGGAGAACTGTTTATTTGGCAGAAGCGGAATAAAACTTTCTTTATTGAGAAACTGGAGGAGATGAAACGAATAGTGTAAGTCAGTTCAGCAATTTGGTAATATCTGTTATAATTTTGCAGCCTGTTTTCCTCAGCCGTTCTTCCGACTGATGGCCGTTGGCAATTAAAATACAATGGCATCCCAGTTCCTGTGCCACTTCATAATCGTGGATGGTATCGCCAACCAGACAGGTTTCGGCAGGGGGCAGTTCCATCTGTTTGATCAGGGCTTTTCCATTATCGATTTTCGAATGGGCGTAATGGTTGTCGAGCCCGGAAATTTTATCAAAAAAGTGGATGATCCGGTGTTGCGCGAGGGTTTGTTCCAGCAACGGCTGTTCCATGGCCGACAAAACAAGCTGTTGCTTGCCAATCGACCGGAAATGCTGCAAAACTCCGACAGCGCCGCGATGCAGGCCGCAATTCATCACTTCCCGGTTATATTGGTCAATGTATTCCCGGGCAGGAACCTCAAACGGCTCTTTTTTAAAATCGAAGCCAATTTCAGCATAATAGTCTTTTACCGGAAATGTAAATATATTCCTGTACCTGTCGGTGTTCAGCAAGGGAAGGCCACGCCTGGCGAGAAGAAAATTAATGGTTTTTATACATATATTGGTATCGTCGAGCAACGTACCGTTCCAGTCCCAGATAATTGTCCGGATATCTTCAGAAATAACCATTCGGATTGGTCAGGTTTTCACGGTTGATAACCGGGTTGGCATACATTTGTAAAAACATTTCCCGTATACGGGCCGCATCGCCGTTGATCATTGCAAGCGCTTCGTTCAGCATCCCTGCAAATTTACTGTATTCGTCGCGGTCGTACCCATCCACATATTTGTTTTCGTTGCGGAGCATATCGGCTGCAATATAATTATTGGGCCAGAGCTTGTAGTTCCGGTAAATACGCTGATCGATGTAGTCGGCCAGGGCTTCAATTTTTTCCGAAAGTTGTTCTTTTTTGTCCATCTCGTCAATAGCTGCCATCATGGGACGGCCAAACGAAAAATTGATACGCCCTTTTGGGTTCATCAGCCCGTAGGCCATACTTTTCAGGTCGTCGGCCTGGGTTTTCACAAAACCTTCGGTTTCCTTTTTGTACAACTCGGCAACTTTTGAAATACCGCAGGGTTCAATTTCATACGAAATGGAAAGCGGAACGATACGCAGGTCGCGAAATCCTTCCCGAAAACTTTTCTCGTTGCTGAGATTGATCATTTTCAGCAGGGAAGGTTGGGTTTTGTCGCAGCCATCTTTGGTACGCCCTTCGCGCTGGGCAATCCAGACGGAAATATTTCTTTCGGTTATGTCCTGGCGGATGTATGCGGAAAGTTTTTTCGATGCAACCATTAACTCGCTGACCGGCAGGTTTCTTTTTACTTCAAATGCCCGGTTCAGTTTTACAGCATGTTCAATCCAGTCGGCAATCAGCAGGTTGTCGCCGATCGCGACTTCTGTTGTATGCATCCCTTCCCTGAATATCAGATAATTGAGTATTGCGGAATCGAGTATAATATCGCGGTGGTTGGAGATGATGAGATAACTTTTTGAAACATCCAGGTTTTCGAGCCCGGTACAGGTAACACCTTTGGTTGTTGGTTTCAATATCAATTCTTCAATGAGCGGGTACATGAATTTCCCCTGCAGGTCTTTAATTGTATGGATGCCCGACAACAATTGTGCAACGCCGGCAATTTTCTTTTCATCCCTGAAAATAAAACGTAGTATCCGATGAAAACCGGGGTCGTTCAATAATATGTTAATATACTGGTTGACTTCTGAATCATTGTACGGACGGATATCATCGAAGACATAATTTTCACACATCGCTTTCAAATTAGAGCCGCAAATATAACGAAATAATGAAATTACTGGTCTCTTGATGAAATACTGTGAAACATGTTCGTAAAATTTTTGCTGTTGTGTGCTTATTTACAGTGAAATATGGGCTGACATTTAACATTTATTAAGGCTTCAGGGGGGCAATGTCAGGGCATTTTCAGTTATTTTCTGCCATTTATTGCGGATCTTTCTTCGTGAAGTGTTCATTTCTCTTCCGTTTTTCCTAAAATCGAAACCGGATTTGAAACTTAATTTCTGTTTTTTTGTCGCCCTTAATTTGGTCTGGTCCGCTTCCGGTTGTTTGCTGGTCAAGGTATTGTGTGCGTGCCAGTTTTAACCATAAATCGGTTTGTTTCAATATCCCGATTCTTGCATTGAGGTAAGCCCGCACCCCTTTCCCCGACAGCACGGGAATGGAGTAACTGTGCAACAGATCGTTTTCGTAAGCATACAAGCGGGCATTGTACCCTTCGGTATCGAACCACAATAAACGTAACTGGCAGGAAAACGGCACCCGGACAGCTTTGTATTTTATATCCTGGAGGAGAAGCATCCCGTTTTCGGCATTTCCTTTTTCCGTTTTAAAACCCGAAAATTCGGCCCTGCTTTTCAAGCTCCATTGGTCGTTTACCTGTATGTCAAGGTTCAGCCGAAATTTTTGAAGCGTATTTGTTTCATTGATTTCAAGTTGCCCTTCGGAGGTTTTTTTCTCCTTTTGTTCGATGAAATAACGCATGTAAAAGTTAATGGCGGAAGATGGAATGTAATTTAGCTGAAAAAATGTTTCGGTTCCGGTTGACGGTGAGGCGGTCTGGTATTTTAACCACCGGTACCTGAAAAAATCGTGATAGGCGGCTATCGAGATTTTTGCCATCGGCAGGAACACAGCCCCGGCATAAAACCCTTGTTCATCGTTTATGGCCGACGATTCGGAGAATGCCTGTCCGTACAGGCTGTGGTATTTTTGTCCGAAATTCCGGTAGAGAAGCGAAAGTTCGAGTTGGCTGGCCGGTTTCAATAAAATACCGTGCAAATTTGCAAATCCACCGGAAGAAGAATATGCGGTTTCCCCGAACAGGAATAATTTTTTCAGCGACCATTTGTAGTCGGTTGCTGCATTGATAATTTGTTTTCCCCTGAATGAGAACAATTGGTATGCCTCGTTGCCGGGGATGCGGGGTTTGTCGAAGAATGTGTGTATCGCGCTAAACCCTGCCGAAAAATTATTTTTCCGGAATAAAAAGATCAGCCCATTTGCATTTTCCTTAACCGAATGTTTGTCGGCTGATTCGTTTGAGGTACGGTGTAGCCCCGAGGTCTGGAACGAGGTAAAAACCGTTTCCCCGTTGTGCATTTCTATGTTGGCGTCAATTTTCTTTTCAGAATGGAAAAAAAACAAAATGGAATTTTTGAAAGTGAATTCGCCCGCAATTCCGCGAAAAAACCGGTTCTCGTCAGCCGACGTGTACGAACATAACCCCTGGGTTCCCTGGTAAATACGGGTTACTTCAGCCGATTTTCCGGAGCCAAACCCTTGCCAGGCAATTAATCCCTGTCCTGTCCGCACCATATAATCGCCTAAGTAGATACGGTGTTTCCCGTTTTTGAATCCATAATTGGCAAACAGGCTGTAATAATCGAATCCGTGTTGGTTGGGGGCGCGGAAAAAGGTTTCGCCCGGGTCTTTTTCTGCAGTGATTCCGTAGTTCAAATGTCCGCCAGATTGTTTAAAACGGAGATAATATTTTTCGGGAGCGCCCCGGTACCCGTTTTCTGTAGTATATCCTTTTGCTTTTTCAATGGTACGCTGGGTACGAAACAGTAGTTCGCCCCGGCTTGCCGGGAGGGTTGTCCCGCTTGATTCACTTTTCCCGAAAGTCAGGAAAGGCGCCAGTTTCTGTAGCAGCGCACGGTCGGTCCCATTAACTGCAACAAGTTCATAGATACTTAAAACAGGGCCGTTCCCGTTTTTATAATCTACAATACCCTGAACCTGTAGCTCTGTGAGGATTCTCAGTTGCCGTAACTGGTCCGCACAATCGCCGTTTATATTGATCGGGTTCTCAAGGAAATACTCCCATGTTTCGGTGAGTTCTTCCATGTTCAATTCTTCTTCTGAATTTTCGGCCAGCATTTCTGTCAGGTCTTCTGCCATGGACAGTTCGGCTTCCTGTCCCCACAACAGGAAGCAACTCAGCCAGGTTGCAACAAACAAAAAAAACTTTTTCATACGTAAATAATTTCTATTAAATGAGCCTTTAAAGCCCATATGTTGTTTAAAATCAATAATTTTTAGAACTACAGACAAAAGAAAAGAAAGCACTTGTCTTTAAAGCAAATGCACGG
>JAVEYG010000086.1:0-4572 GCA_034003625.1 Prolixibacteraceae bacterium
TATGAGCCCATTCTCCGCTGGTCACTGAAAAACAAATGGAAGTTCATGACTCTTCCGATCCTGACCATCGTCTTTGGCATACTGATCTGGCAGGGAGCCAACCGGTTATTCGGATTTATGCCGGAAGCGGTTAAGAAGTCAACGGCCTGGGAATCATTTGCCCGGACCTTCCCGGGCATCGGCAAAGAATTTATGCCCGCGCTCGATGAAGGTTCCTACTTACTGATGCCAACCAGTATGCCGCACAGCGGGATTGAAATGAACCAGGAATACGTGGAGATGCTGGACAAGCGGTTATCGACCATCCCTGAAGTGGAGCTGGCCGTTGGCAAGTGGGGACGTATCAATTCGGCGCTCGATGCTGCACCCGTTCAAATGTTTGAAAACACGGTCAATTACGTGCCTGAATTTATTCTGAATGAAGATGGCCACAGGATGGGGTTTAAGGTAGATAAAGAAGGGAGTTTCCTGCTCACTGACGGAACGACTTATAACCCCAGGCGGGATGGGTTCAGGAAAATCAGCAAGGAACAACTGATTCCTGATCCCAGTGGCGAGAACCTGCGGCAATGGCGTCCGGAGATCAAATCACCCGGCGATATCTGGGACGAAATTGTCAAAGTAACCAATATCCCCGGTCTGACATCGGCTCCCAAGCTGCAGCCTATTCAGACCCGGCTGATCATGCTGTCAACCGGGATGCGGGCGCCCATGGGATTAAAGGTTTATGGCCCCGACCTGGAAACCATTGAAAAAGCAGGTATTGAACTGGAATCGGTGTTAAAGGAAGTTCCTTCCATCCTGCCCTCAACGGTCTTTTACGACCGGGCCGTTGGCGCCCCGTATATCGAGATCAAGCTGAACCGGAAAGCCATTGCCCGCTACGGGATGACCGTCGAAGATGTGCAGGACATCCTGCAGGTTGCAGTTGGGGGAATGGCCTTGACCAAAACGGTGGAAGGCCGTGAACGTTTCCCGGTACGGGTGCGTTATGCGCGCGAATTACGAAATACCCCGGAAGAGATCCGTAAAATACTGGTTCCTTCCATGACGGGAACGCAGGTTCCGTTAGGCGAGCTGGCTGACATTAATTACACCCGCGGCCCGCAGATGATTCGGAGCGAAAACACGTTTTTGAACGGGTATGTCATTTTTGATAAAACAGCCGGGAAGGCAGAGGTGGATGTGGTGCAGGAAGCGCAGAAATTCCTGAAAGATAAAATCGGTTCAGGGGAATTGACACTGCCCGCGGGCGTCAGTTACGCGTTCGCAGGGAACTACGAACAGCAAGTGCGCGCCACCAAACGGCTGATGATTGTCATCCCCATCAGTTTGATGCTGGTGTTCCTGCTGCTCTATTTCCAGTTCAAAACCTTCACGGCCTCTTCCATCCACTTTTCAGGCGTATTTGTCGCCTTTGCAGGGGGCTTTATCATGCTGTGGCTGTACAGCCAGCCCTGGTTCCTGAATTTTTCAGTGGCCGGGGTCGATATGCGGCACCTGTTCCAGATTCACACCATTAACCTGAGTGTGGCCGTTTGGGTTGGGTTTATCGCCCTGTTCGGCATTGCCACTGATGATGGGGTGATCATGGGAACTTACATCCACCAGGTTTTTGAAGAACAGAAACCCAAAACAGTCAAAGAGGTTCGTGAAGCCGTGGTAATTGCAGGCAAAAAAAGGGTTCGCCCGGCCATGATGACCGCGGCAGTGGCCATCATTGCGTTACTACCTGTCTTATCCTCGACCGGGAAAGGGGCCGACATCATGGTTCCCATGGCGATTCCAACCTTCGGGGGGATGGTTATCCAGATCATGACCATGTTCGTGGTACCGATCCTGCAATGTTTCTGGCGTGAAGGCGAGGCCAAAAAACTGGAAGCACAAGTAATAACCTCTGAAGATTAAAGAATATGGAACGAATAAAAATATATTTGGTTGCTGTTGTCTTATTACTGGTCACCCAACCATGCTTTAGCCAGGAAACAAAACAACTGTCACTTGACAATTACCTGGAGCTGGCAGCGGCGAACAACCCGGAAATAAAAGCAGCCTTTAACCAGTACCTGGCAGCGCTTGAAAAAGTTCCCCAGGTGGGCGCTTTGCCCGACCCGCAGGCATCGTTCGGGTTCTTTGTCAAACCGATGGCAATCGTGGAGGGCAGCCAGGTGGGTAACGTGCAGGTGATGCAGATGTTTCCCTGGTTTGGAACATTAAAATCAGGAAAAGATGAGGCTTCTGAGATGGCTAAAGCTAAATATCAACTACTCAATGCCGCCAAAGCCGACCTGTTTTACAGGGTAAAATCCAACTGGTACCAGCTCGTGAAACTGGATCGTGAAATTATCCTGATCAGGGAAAATATTGAACTAATGGAATCGCTTGAAAAACTGGCGCTCATTAAATTCCGGTCGCCTGCCACTTCCGGTGGCGGTCCTGCCGGGATGAAAGGAGCCGGGGCAGCTGGTGGAACAGCTGCCGGAAACATGAATTCTTCGGGCAGTGGTATGGGGGCTATGAATGCCGCCCCGGGTGCAACCAAACCTGCGGGCACGGGCAGCATGCAACCCGGACCAATGACTGATGGGATGGGAAGCAAACAATCCGGTTTACAGGATGTCCTGCGGGTGAGAATGGAGATCCTGGAGCAAAAAAACAAGCTTGCCCTGCTTGTCGACCAAAGAAGAACTGAAGAAACCGGTTTTAATGCCTTGCTGAACCGTGACCTGGCAGCCAGGGTGCAGATCGGTGATTCGCTGGCCATTCAGCCACTACCTTCGGGTAAACCGGCCATTGCCGACAGCATCCTGCGCAATAACCCGATGCTTGCCATGCTTGAAAATGAGATCAGGTCTTACACCTTCATGGAACAAAAAGCAAAGAAAATGGGAATGCCGATGCTTGGCCTTGGTTTGAATTATATGGTGAATGAAAAGCGCGAAGGCGTTACATCGATGATGAACGGGAATGATATGCTGATGCCCATGGTATCAGTCTCCATCCCGATCTACCGGAAAAAGTATAATGCCATGCAAAACGAAGCGCGGCTGATGCAGGAAGCCGGCAAACAGCAAGCCGTTGACCTGCAAAACAATTTGCTGGTCCAATACCGCAGTTTCATCCAGAATCTGGATGACGCTGAAAGGCGGATCAGCCTGT
Source organism: Prolixibacteraceae bacterium (assembly GCA_034003625.1). Classification (GTDB taxonomy): domain Bacteria; phylum Bacteroidota; class Bacteroidia; order Bacteroidales; family Prolixibacteraceae; genus GWE2-42-39. The sequence continues at coordinate 3,160 of JAVEYG010000086.1, forward strand.
ACCGGGAACAGGAAGAACTGGCCCGAAAGACCACTGACCTGTTACTGGCCGGGTTTACCAGCACGGGAACGGATTATGAAGAGGTACTGAGGATGCAGTACAAAGTCCTTGATTACGGTTTTAAACACATCGAAGCCATCACTGACTATAATACGTCTGTCGCCATGGCCGAAAAATTAATGAATTCAGTAAAACAATAACAAATATGAACGCACGGAATATTTTTTCAAATACATACATCAAAACCGGTCTGCCGGTTATTGCAGGCTTGCTGCTCGGATGGTTGCTGTTTCATCATTCAGAACCGGAACAGAAAAAACAGGGAACTGAAGTTCACAAACACGATGAATCAAAAAAAACCATCTGGACCTGTGCCATGCACCCCCAGATCAGGAAGGAAGAACCCGGTGATTGCCCGATTTGCGGCATGGAACTGATCCCGTTGGAAGGCTCGGACGCTCAAATCGATGAACAAGCCATCGGGATGAGTGAGTCGGCCATGAAACTGGCCGAAGTCCAGACCTCGATGGTCACAAGAGGATCAGCCTCCAAAGAAGTCCGGCTTTACGGGAAGATACAGGTTGATGAACGTTTGCTGCAGTCGCAGACCGCGCATGTGCCGGGCCGCATTGAACAACTGATGGTCAATGTAACCGGGGAGCAGGTAAGAAAAGGACAGTTGCTTGCCAGGATCTATTCCCCGGAACTGGTTACCGCCCAAAAGGAGTTGCTCGAATCGCTTTCTCTAAAAGATAAATACCCAAACCTGCTTGAAGCAGCCAGGGAAAAATTACGCAACTGGAAGCTTTCCGACAAACAGATCAGTGAGATTGAACAATCGGGGAAAGTGACTTCGACCTTTGACATCTTTGCCAATACATCCGGGGTCGTGGTGAGCCGGAAAGTCAGTGAGGGCGACTATGTTACAAGGGGAGCCGTTTTACTGGATGTGGCCGATCTGTCGGGTGTATGGGGTGTTTTTGATGCCTATGAATCTGATCTGCCCTGGGTTTCACTCCATCAGCAGGTCGATTTTACCACCCAATCCATACCGGGAAAGACTTTTTCAGGAAAGGTTACTTTTATTGATCCGGTCATTGACCCTGCGAAACGGATTGCGCGTGTCCGGGTTGAACTAAATAACCCGGGAATGCAACTGAAACCGGAAATGTTCATTAACGGGATCATTCATTCCAACTTAAAAGGCGGCAGTAACGATCTCGTAATCCCGCAATCAGCCGTTTTGTGGACCGGCACCCGGTCGGCTGTGTATGTGAAAATCCCGGACTCGGAACATCCTTCATTTAAACTGAGGGAAATAACCCTGGGCGCCGCCATGAAAGACACGTATATCGTACCTGAGGGGATGGAAGAAGGGGAGGAAATCGTCACCAACGGCGATATCAGTGTGGA
>JAVEYG010000021.1:0-87352 GCA_034003625.1 Prolixibacteraceae bacterium
TCACGACTAATATCTCATAACTCACTACTCGAACGGCTGCTTGCTCACGACTAATATCTCATAACTCACTACTCGAACGGCTGCTTGCTCACGACTAATATCTCATAACTCACTACTCGAACGGCTGTTGGCTGATTACTGAACACTGCTTACTGCGACTGTTTACTGTGACTGTTTACTGCGACTGGCACGGTTAGTCTGAAAATCCGGTAATCCGAACGTCATCTAATATTCAGTATGGCGAATCCAGATTACCGTGGCGAATAGTTAAAAATTCCAGAAATACGGGATCAGCAACATGGAAATAAGAAATACGATCAGATTCAGCGGGAGCCCGACCTTTACAAAGTCTTTAAACCGATAATTTCCGATCCCCTGTACGATCAGATTGGTCTGATAGCCAATAGGTGTCGAGAAACTGGCAGAAGCCGCAATGCAAATAGCGACAAAAAAAGGTTTCGGATCGACCCCCAGTTGGTGACCGGCAGAAAGTGCAATGGGAAAAACCAGTGCCGCTGCCGCATTGTTGGTTACTATTTCAGTAAAAATATTGGTGATAAGGTAGATGCAGGCCAGTACTCCAATGGGGCCCCAGTTTTTTGCAAAATTAATTGCTGTATGGGCAATGGCATCGGCAACGCCCGAGTTTTGCATGGCTTTACTAATGCCAAACGCACAGGCAATGGTAATCAGAATATCCCAACTAACTGCTTTGGTATATTTGTGATGAGGCATAATACGAAACCAAACGAGCAAAATAGCTGCAAAAGCTGCAAAGAAAAACATATCGAGTTCGTTGCCTTGCAGACGTGGCAGGTATTGCCCAAAAGTAGCCCCGGCAATCATCAGGATCAGGATAATAATAGCCAGCCAACGTCGCCATTTTTTTGTTTTTACTTCGTGGTCGCCCAGCGACGAAACAAGGTAAAATATTTTTGAATCGCTCCAGTTGGAGATGAATTTTTCGGTTGACAGCAAAATGAGATTATCGCCTTCCCTGAGCTTCAGATCGCTTATGTTCGAGGTTATGCGTTCCCCATTCCGGTGTACGGCAATGATGGCTGCCTGGTAATGGTCGAAAAAATTATATTCGACAATGGTTTTCCCGATACCGGGGAAGCGTGGAGCGAGCACGGCTTCAATTTGTTTCAGCCCTTCCGACGGAAGTTGTTCTTTCACAAGGTCCAGTCCTTTCAGGGTAACAGAATTTAAACCCAGGATGTAGGCAAGACTGTCGGACTTTCCCGCAACCAGTAATTTATCGTTTTCCTGTATCTCAATTTCATGATTTTTGGGCTGAATGGTCTCGTTGGCCCGTTCAACAGAAATAATATCTAATCCTTTCAGTTCGCGCAAACGTCTGTTTTTAATAACTAAGCCGATCAACGAACTACCCGCCGGAACAATCAGGTCGTAGTAATAATCTTTCTGGTCGGAACGAGGTTGCCTGATAAAATCTTTTTTCCCTGGAAGCAGGTGTACGCCGACATACGAAATGTAAATGAACCCGGCAATAGTCACTGCCACACCAACTTTGCCCAGTTCGAACATAGAAAGTCCCGGCAAACCGTTTTCAAGCATTAAACCATGTACCACTAAATTGGTCGAGGTCCCGATCAGCGTACAAATACCCCCCAGTATGGTCGCATATGAAAGAGGAATAAGGAATTTCTGCGAAGAAAGGTTCATTTTCTCAGCCCACTGCTTGATCAGGGGGCCGAAAATTACCACAATAGGCGTATTGTTCAGAAAGGCAGACAAGGCAGAAACCGGAAACATAACGCGCAGGAACAATGACCGGACATTTCCCCGGCGCCGGGGCAAAAATGCCTGAGCCAGTTTGTTCAGTGCCCCCGACTGCCGGACTCCTTCACTGACAATAAACAAAACGCCAATGGTAATCATCCCTTTGTTGGAAAAACCTGTCAGACTTTCGTCGGTGGTTATGATCCCGATGGCCATCAAAATGGTAACTGCTGAAAACAGGATCAGGCCCGGTCTCATGATCTCCCAAGCCAACGCAGCAATCATCAGTATGATCACTGCAATCACAATATATCCTTCAAAATTCATTCAGCAATTATATATTGTTCTCCCTTACTATTGTTTAATCTTCCCCACCACATGGCCCTCGTCCTTTTTCCATATCAGCAGGTGCGGGGTATCCTTTAAATGCCCGATTGCCTCTTCCACAGTTAATATTAAGAAGCGTATTTTTCGCATGATCAGTTTTTCCGCCCTTTCGACCAAAATCAGAATGTATCCCCGGTCGAGTTCATCTCCCACCAAAACAAGATCAACCACTGTTGAATCAAGTCCCTTCGCAAACATTCCAGTCACATAGGCAGCTTTTAAATCACCTATCTGCGAAGTTATTTTGTCGAGTATCTGATCGAAACCGACAAACTTCATAAGAATATTGTGTATATCGTTGTACAATGGATGTTTGGTGTTTGCCATGTACATTTTCTTATTGCCTATCAATGTGGAAGTTAAAAGCCCCGCGTCTTCAAAACGGTTCAATTCCACCCTGATCGCATTTGACGATTCCCCAAATTCGCTTTCGAGATTTCTCAAATAAGACTGAGTTTTACTGTTTAAGAAAAATTTCAGCAAAAGTTTAATCCGTGTTTTTGATGTAATTAATGTGTCGAGCATCCCATGTTTTTATGGATTATTTATTATCCTTTAGAAAGTATAATACCGGGGGTACCGGTTGCAGAACGGGTGGAAACATCTTGCTGCTCTGTGATTTTTATGTGTCTGAAAATTCGCTTATTACAGCTTCGCCTCCTCAGTCACAGGGGCGGTGATGAGCTCTTGCTTTAAAAGCATTGCCTGGTTGGTCAATCTTCAGGCAATAATTCGTTTTAAAAATCGAGTAACAAATTTACTCGAAGTATAATCCAAAGTCAATAGATAATTATGAAAAAATTAAAAAATAAGTATTAAATCGTAGTCCGAAGAGCATATATCGTATCAGCTTCAAACTTTCCCACACCCTTTATTTAAAGGGTCGCTTCGCATCAGGCAATCAAAAACACAACTCCTCCCCGCCCCTGGTTGTCCGGACCGGGGGAGTACATATAAACTTTTGAAAACTTTTGCTTTTATTTCTTTGCCTTCCGGTAAGCAGCCACTACCCAGTTATTTTTCTCCTGAAACCCGGTTTGCACAAGTTCCAATCCTTCCGCGACACGATGTATATCCGGCACATCGGCCCGGTAGAACCCGCTTAACAGGATTTGCCCGTCGGGTTTCAACACCTTACAGTAAACGGGGAGATCGCGCATTACCACATTTTTCTGAATATTGGCGAAGATTATATCGAATTGCTGGTCGGCGAGCAATGAAGCATCACCTAATGCCGCTTCAATTGTTGAAATGTTGTTCACCCGCGCATTCTCGACCGTGCTTTCAAAAGCCCAGCGGTCAATGTCGATAGCGGTTACTTTTTCAGCCCCCCGCATGGCGGAAAGGATGGCCAGGATGCCTGTTCCGCAGCCCATATCCAGCACCGTTTTGCCCCGGAAACCGAGTTTCAGTATTTCTTCGGCCATCAGGGAGGTAGTTTCGTGATTGCCGGTACCGAATGCCATGTTCGGTTCAATGATAATCTCGTATCCGGCTTCCGGATAGTCGGTGTGAAAAGGCGCCCTTACCAAGCACTTATCGGCTATCAGCAACGGTTTGAAATAGTTTTTTTCCCATATTTCGTTCCAGTTCTGATCAGGAATAATTTCATGTTTCATTTCAACACGGAACTCTAAATCCTGAAGCAAAGGGAAAATTGTTTCATCGGTAAAATTTTCACCGGGACAGAATGCCTCCACCGTATCATCGGTTTCGTTAAAACTTTCAAAATCGGCTTGCGACAGAATGGCAATCAATATTTCCCGATTGGTTTCGGTATCCGGATGGATGGCGAAGGTTATTTTTGTGTAGATCATGCGTAACTTCTGAAAAATCAGTTTTCGGTTTCTGTTTCAATCTGGTAGGAGTTTCGTTCAGCCGAGCTCCGGGAAATCATCTCGCCCAGAAATCCGGACAGAAAAAGCTGCGTCCCGATGATCATGGCAGCAAGGGCCAGATAGAAATAGGCGCTTTGCGTAACACGCGGGAAAGCAATGTTGTGCCAGGTATAATACAGTTTTTGTCCGCCAAGCCACAGGGCCAAAGCAATACCGACCAAAAACATGAATGTGCCGAGCAACCCGAAAACGTGCATGGGCCGTTTACCGAATTTCGAGATAAAAATAACGGAAAGCAGATCGAGCGGGCCACGGATAAAGCGCTCGATGCCGAATTTGGTAATGCCGTATTTTCGTTCCTGGTGGCGTACCACTTTTTCGCCAATGCGTTTAAAACCGGCCCATTTGGCCAATACCGGGATGTAGCGGTGCATTTCGCCGTACACTTCGATGCTTTTGACAACTTGCTTCCGGTAAGCTTTCAAGCCGCAGTTAAAGTCGTGCAGTTTGATTCCCGATATGCGGCGGGCTGTCCAATTGTAAAATTTGCTGGGCAGGTTTTTGCTGAAAAAAGGGTCATGCCGCTTTTTCTTCCAGCCTGAAACCAGGTCGTAATTTTCTTCGGCAACCATCCGGTACAGTTCGGGTATTTCGTCCGGGCTGTCCTGTAAATCGGCATCCATTGTAATAACCACCTCGCCCTGTGCTTTGACAAAGCCACAGTACAGGCCTGCCGATTTTCCGTAGTTACGCCTGAACTTTATGCCTTTGAAGTTCTCATTTTCACGGTGAATTTCTTCAATAATCTGCCACGAGCGGTCGTTGCTGCCGTCGTCAACAAAAATTACTTCATAGCTGAAATTGTGTTCGTCCATTACCCGTGAAATCCACGAAGCCAGTTCATGAAGCGATTCTTCTTCGTTATAAAGGGGCACAACTACGGAAATATCCATGCTTTGTGATTGATTTTGTAAAAAGTCATTTGTAGTAAGCGATGAGATAACAGCCAAAAAACTCAAAACTCGTATCTCATAACTCGCAACTTCATTTTTTATTCGTCGGTTTTTATTTCGTCCATCGCTTCTTCAAAAGCATCTTCTTTTTGTACATTCTTTTTTACGATTGCCGAGCTGATCAGCGACATGACTGATCCACCAATTAAGCCACCCAGCAAGGCCGATTGTACCGATTCCATCGGGGTCGGTACCCCTTTTTCCTCGAAAGCACGCATGGCCGCATCAATCTGGTCTTCTGCCATTCCTTTATTGGAAAGCATCTGGTACATTTTTTCCTGCATAGAGGTCATAATACGTTCCATATAGCCAGGATCAATGTATTTGTAAAGAATATAACTGAATAAGCCAGTAATCAATGAACTGCAAACGATAATCAGGACACCAAAGGTGAATGCTTTCCCGAAAGTTATTTTTCCTGCTAACAGGTTGTCGCGGTAAAGTTTCGTAAAAATAACCAGTAAGACTACGGTAATTACCAGGTTTATTAATCCAACAATAGAGGTCCCCATCAACCCGAGCGATTCCATCAGGCTGGTAGCCCAGATAATCAATGTGATGACAATGCTGATAATGGCCATATAAATCCCGTAAGTTAAGGCCATCTTAAAAGGTGATACGTTGCTTTGTTCCATGATAATTTTTTTTGGATGAGTTTGACAAATATATTTTAAAAAATTTACGACTGTCCCATTTCTCCTGAAATAATCGAAGGTTTAAAAAAATTTCAGAAAAGTTACGGAAATATTTTCTTGATCGCTAACAGATTAGTTTCTGATGCCGGGAAAAAATTACGAAGAAGGGTATTTTATATTTGGAGGGACAACAAAAATAGTTACTTTTGCCGCCGGGTAAGTCCTGTGCGACCAGCTCCTGCTGAATTCCCCCAGGGTCGGAAGACAGCAAGGGTAGGCGGTTGAGCGGTGCGACACAGGGGGCTTACCCACTTTTATGAGTTCTTTTTTCATAAACGAAATGCCGAATTAGCTCAGTTGGCCAGAGCACGTGATTTGTAATCTCGGGGTCCTCAGTTCGAATCTGAGATTCGGCTCAAAAAAGGGGATTGGAAGATTAGGAAATTTGGAAATTAGAAGATGGGAAGGATGCGGTTAGAATGGAAATAACCGGGAAGAATAGTCGCAAAGTCTTTTAAAAGTTCTAAGAAATGATGAAATATGAAGGCCGGATTCAGATCGAAGAAAACCATTCTGATATTCTAATATTCTGACCTTCTTACATTTAGACCCGGGGAGATACCAAAGTGGCCAACTGGGGCAGACTGTAAATCTGCTGGCAAATGCCTTCGTAGGTTCGAATCCTGCTCTCCCCACCAAAGGAAATTCCAAATAACAGAAACCAAATTCCAAGGATAATTTTGGAGTTTGGAATTTAAATTTTGGAATTTAGAATGATGCGGGCGTAGCCCAGCCGATAGAGCATTAGCCTTCCAAGCCAAGGGTCGTGGGCTTGAATCCCATCTTCCGTCAAAACAAAAGCCGGCTAACCCGGCTGTTATTTTACCCTTCTCTTATCAAAATAATCTATTGCCAATCGCATTAATCGAATGCACCGGGAAAAACCATTCTGCCGGGGGAGATGTTTCAATGTAAAAATCGGATTAAAATGGGAAAACTGAAAAGATGGTGGCCTGCAATGGTCTTTACAATGACAGGAGCTGCCGGCGGCTTTTTGTATTGGAAATTTATAGGCTGTACCAGCGGAACATGTCCCATTCAATCCGTTTGGTATTATACTGTTTTGTGGGGAGCAGCCATAGGGTATCTGGCAGGCGACATAATCATTGATTTCATAAAAAAGCGACGGAAAGATGCATGAACGTTTCAGAAATATAATCAACTCGGACAAACCGGTATTGGTTGATTTTTATGCCGACTGGTGCCAACCCTGCAAGCTGATGCCCCCTATTTTAAAAAAAGTAAAAGACCGGTTTAAAGACAACATCCGCATAATAAAAGTAAATGTCGACCGTCACCCGGCCATTGCATCGAATTTCCAGATTCAAAGTATTCCGGCATTGCTGATCTTCCGAAACGGAGAAGTTCGCTGGCAGGCATCAGGTGTTCAATCTGAAGAAATATTAAACAGGCAGATTCAGTCACTTATCTGATACGAGAAATGAGACTGAGGTTGAGATTGAGGTTAGGTTAAGACAGGCAAGGTCAGGAGAATTCATTCAATCATTCATTTTCCAAATGTCCGGGTGTACTGGAAACCATATTGAATATCGGGGGCATTATTTACCGAAAAATAATCTTCTCCCACATTGAACGAGAAATCGCCTTTTGCCGCTTTAAAACCCATAAAAATGTACGACTTCACAGAAAAGAAATACATGGATGCCGCTGTAAGTTTGGCATGTTTGAACTGTTCCTTTACTTCAAAACCTTCCCAAATTTCGCCCGGCTGGAGAAAAGCCACGCCCAAATCATCGTACTTGTCCTGAGAATGGCTGAAAATATATCCGTCCAAAAACGGATCCTGATAATTGTTTATCAACCCAAAATAAAACACGCGGCCCCTCTTCGACACAAAATTAAACGACAAATACGATTTGGCTGAGTTCCTGAAATCCAGATCGATCATATTCACCGTTTCGTTCAGGCTGACCAGCGAATGGTGAGTAATTTGAAAATCGAGACCAAAATCAGTATAAAAACCGGGTGAAATTTTTTTTCGATAGAGAAAAGCCCCGGAAAAACCTCCTGCAATTTTCTGATAATACTTATTCAGCGGCAGTTCCATATGGGCGCCAAGCTGAAATGTATGGTACGAGGCAGGGTTCACTTTTCGCCATAACGGATGGTAATAATGCAGGTCGAAGGTCCCCAAAAATGTATCTCCTTCATCAATCCGGATTGATTCGTTGTTTTCATCTTTGAATGCGATGTGCGCTTTGTTGAAGATATACTGGTATCGCCCAAAATTATCGTGAAGACCAATACGGTCGTGAAACCATTCGATAAAATCGTCGCTGGCAATATGATGGACAAATGCCGTCCCCTCCGATAAAAGGTGCGTATTCAGCTTAAAAATAAACGAGCCTTTTCGGCCCAGTTGCCACAAATACGTGAAACTAAGGTTTTGCAATACTCCGTCGGACGAGAATGTTTTATGGTCAACCGGAACCTGGTTCAAAAAAAAATAATATGGGCGCTGCGTCATGTAAAGGGCATTCACTTCGGTCTGCTGCCGCGGGGTCAGGTACCTCGGATAGTATATGGTTGATTGCGGGTGCCAGTTATTGCCCATGGAATAGCCAATCGAAAATTTACTGCCTTTTTGGACAAATGTACCCATATAAAACGGGTGATCGAGGGTAAAAATCCCGAAGGGATGTACCGGGTTCACTTCCGTAAATAGCAAATCGTCATTAAAAATGGAAGGAATGCTATCCTTTTCACGGGCAGACAGGTTTTGAAAAGAAACCAAAAGCAGCAGCGCAGCAAGCATTTTTTTTAAAATTCCCATCCTGCTGCGTTTTAAAAAGTTGCCAGATGAGTGTACAACTGCTGCACCGGCAGACCCATCACATTGAAATACGAACCGTCGATCCGGTAAATCCCCACATAGCCAATCCATTCCTGGATACCATACGCACCTGCCTTATCGAATGGTTTGCAATTTTCGATGTAAAAATCGATCTCCTCATCGCTCAGTTTCTTAAACCAGACTTTCGTGGCAACGCTAAAAACTACTTTCTTTTCATTCGAGCGCAAACAAACCCCGGTTATCACTTCGTGCTTTTTTCCCGAAAGGGACTGTAACATTCCACGGGCATGAGCCGCATCGTCCGGTTTATTGAGTATTTTCCCTTCCAACACAACAATGGTATCGGCAGTAATGACCAGCTGATTTCCCTTCAACTCCGGAAGAAGTGCATCTGCTTTTTTCTCAGCCAGAAAAGCAGCTACCTTTTCCACCGGCATATCATCCGGAAACGATTCATCGGCACCGGTCTCCATTGGATCAAAAGTCAACCCCAGGTCAGATAACAATTGTTGCCTGCGTGGGGATTTCGAAGCCAGGATGATCGAATATTTCGTAAGGTCCGGGAGCAGGTTCATGAGGTTTTCCAGTGAAAAGAGTTTTCATTTATCCAGGTATCCTGCGCCCGCATTACCTGTTCGATCACATCGCGCACACAGCCTTCACCGCCTTTCTTGTCGGAGATATATTTTGAAACGGTACGGATATCCGGCACCGCATCTTTCGGACAGACAGGCATCCCGATTGTTTTCAACACTGGGAGATCGGGCATGTCGTCGCCCATGTACAAGACTTCTTCTTCCCTCAGCCCGGTTTTCTTCAGAAAATCATCTAAGCAGACCAATTTATCGAAAGCCCCCATATAAATATGCTTCACCCCTAATTTTTCGTACCGGAGCTTCACCCGTTCAATGACACCGCCGGTGATAATGGCTACCTCATAGCCACTGATGACTGCATTACGGATGGCGTAGCCGTCTTTCAGATTGGTTGTCCGAATAGGGTCTCCGTCTTCATTCAGCGGGGAAATGTCTGACGACAAAACCCCGTCCACATCGAAAACAAATGCTTTTATCTGTTTAAATTCTTCCTTTATAAATGTCATTTATGAATGGTGTAATTGATGAATACTTTCGGAAAGAAGCTGATAGATTTTCTGAAGTTCTGGTTTATCGTTCAGCAATTCCAAATGTTTCCGGATGATTTCCCGATCGTTTCTGGCCGCAGGGCCGGTTTGTACTTCAACAGGGTTCATTTTCTGTACTTTTTCCGTTGTTTCCTGAATTAACGGATAAAGTAATTCCAGCCCCATATTGTGTTCGCTCAGCAAGTTTCTGCTCAATGCATACAGGTGGTTCACGAAATTGCAGCTAAGTACAGCCGCCACATGCAGAACAAGCCGCTGTGCCGAATCAAGGCGGGTAATTTTGTATGAAACTTTCCGGGCAACCCCTTCCAGATTTTTAAAGTTTTCAGGGGTATTGGCCTCCAAACAAACCGGCACATTACTAAAATCGACCTTTTTGTTCTTCGAAAAAGTTTGAAACGGATAAAAAACACCATAATTTTCAGTGTATGCCGAAAGAATCTCCATTGGAAGGCTGCCCGCGGTATGTACGACCAGGCTGTTCCCGAAATTCACATGACCGGCAACCTCGGATATGACATCATCTTTCACTGCAAGAATATACATATCGCTATGTTCTTTTATTGCTGAAAGATCGGTAGTAAACGAAGCATTTATTTTACCGGCCAAAGCTCTTGCAGACTCAGTGGTACGACTATATACCTGAATAATATTCATACCACTGTCGTACAAAGCCTGCCCCAACTGGGTAGCTAAATTCCCGGCTCCTATTAAAACTACATTTTTGATCATCCGTGAAAAATAAAGCGGCAAGATACAAAAATGAAAAAGAAAACAACCAACCGATTTACAGAAAAACCCGATCAATCGACAACTGATAAAATAGTAGGCATGCGGAAAATTTCAGACAACCCTTTACTTCGAGGCGATTCTCATTGCCTTCAGGTTTTCGTGCGGAGTAGAAACCGTAATTTCACAACCGGCAGATAAAATGAATTTCCTTCCTTTTTCCGCCTCCAGCAATTTCCGGCAAAGTTGTTCCACTTCGAATGCAGTGCTGTTCTGAATAACAACCGGATTCAGATTACCGCAGCGAATCACATCCGGTCCAACGATACGAAAAGCGTCTTCCATGCTTACCATATAATCAATATCCAGAATATCCAGGTTCAGGTCTTTCAGCGAAGGCAACAGATGCGTAATATCCCCGCAAATGTGCAGTTTTACTTTGGCGCCCCGCCCGTGAATGAAACTGATTATCTCGCGGTGCCGCTCTTTGATAAACAAGTCATAGGTCATCCGGTCAATCTGCGAGCAAATGGCGTCACCCATTCCTATAATATCACAACCTGCTTCTATTTGAGCTTTTGCAAAATCTTTGGCCGTTTGCACACATTTATCAAGCAAAAAATTAGAAAAATCAGGATCTAGCATCAGCTGCATCAGCATATTGCTGATTCCGGTCAAGTCACATGCTTCTGCCAGCGGGCCTTCGATCCAGCCGATAACCGGCACTTCTCCCTTCAATTCTTTCTGAAATAATTCGGCCCCGAGTATCCGGTCTAAAGTACGGTCGCACTTATAAACATCGGGGCGCTTCAGGTTTTTAATATCGTCGATATTCTGAATCAGTAGTTGTTCGCAACGGGGAACCTGTTCGGCAGGAAAACTAACTTTTGCGCCAAACGCTGAAGTTTCGCGATACGGATCGGAAATCAACCCGACCATGTCGGTTTCAAAATAGTTCATGCAACGGATATTCGACTTAACCAGAACCTTGTGATCAGATGCAAATTCGCCGTAGGTATTCCCGTTAAATCGCGCTGCAAAGTGCATCAATATTGGACGGAACAACACCGGACCGGTGACATCGCCGCTGCTCAGTTTTTCGAATTGGTTTTTTTTGGTCATTGTTGGTTCTTTTGTGCTACCCAAAACTACGGATTAAAATTTCAGAGACAAACAACCAAACCAAGATTATGCCATTCCTTTTTTATTATTTTGCGAAAAGATCAATCTTCCTGTTTATCGGCAACTTTCGGTTTAAGCATGGTTAATTGCAAAACAATAGCTATTGCGACAGGAATGGACAACATGGCCATATCGCGCCCCAAGTTTCCGGAATCCGTTGATTTTCCGAGAAAATTGGTAATCATCGCCCCGCCGAATACTCCGATCATATTCATTAATCCATAACCCGCCGCCCGATGACGGGAAGAAACAAACTGACAAAGAATTGGCATATTGTTGGCGTCGAACATCCCAAAACCAATTCCAAACATAACTGCCCCCATAATAACAGCAACGAACCCTTGCCCCAATCCAAGCATGAAAATAGCCGGGATGGTCAATCCCAGTCCGATTGCCCCGGTGTAAATTCGTCCGCGAAGATTACGGATTATCCACCTGTCGGCCAGTATCCCTCCAAAAATCACCCCAATGAAAGAAGATGCAGCAATGGTTATGGTCGACAACGGGCCTGAAAACGACATATCAATATGAAGGCTTTCGGCAAAGAGTGTAGGAATCCAGTTTTTCACAGCCCATCCGGGAAAACTTGGCGCAGCAAAATAATACAGGATAACCCAGAAACTGAGGGTGCCCAAAAGCATTCCCAGACTGTATTTTACTGAACCAAACCCGCTGATCCCGTTTTTCTCGCCGGGTTTCATCGCAGGTTCTCTGTTCTCTTTCAGGAAAAGAACCAGAATTAGGCTGTATAAAATTCCGGCTAGCCCAAATGTATGAAATGCCTGCTGCCACGACCAGATATGAGCCACAGTTGCCCCAAATCCACCCAAAGCTTGTCCCATGTAAAGCCCGGTCATGTGTATACCGACAGCCAGCGAGCGGGTATTTCCCCTGTGATAATCGGCAATCAAAGAAAGTCCGGCAGGAATATACAGCGCTTCGCTAACACCCATGATGGCCCTCAAAACATATAACTGATCAAAAGTTTGCGCATAGCCCATTGCCAACGTTACACCCGACCAAACAGCCAGACTTCCAACAATCAGCCATTTGCGGTTTATCCGGTCAGCAATGAGTCCGGCAAAAGGACTCATCATCCCATAAATCCAAAGAAATACAGCCATTAAACGTCCAAAATTTTCCGCCGTTTCGAGTTCGCGGATGTCGCCCATCATGGCCACTTTCATGGTCGAAAGCATTTGCCTGTCCATGTAATTCAACAGGGCAACGCCCCACAAGAGGGCAACAACCACCCAGGGATAAAAAGATTTGATTTTCGATGTCATGAAATATTGTGTTTTAATTGATTGGTTCTCCGGCACGAATTTGTTTGTAATAATACGAAACTGCTGCGCCATATGCGCTTGCTTTCTTTTGTTTTTTTGCGAGTTCTTTAAACTTCTGCCGTTCTGATTCTTTTTGCAATGCCTGTTTTGCCATAGCTACTGCTTCTGAAAATTGTTGCTGGGCTGCTTTTTGTTTTTCGCTTAATGGTGTTTTGCGGGGTGATAAAATATAGGCAGTTGTCTTATTTCCCCGCCTGCGGAAAACCAGATTGCTAATCTTCCCTGAAAAAAGTGCGATTAGCGCATTGTGGTTAATTTTTGTCATTGTATTTTTCTTTCTTAGGTTCACTTCACCTATACTCCACCCTTACTTATCCTACGTTCATATCTTTGTTCTTCGATAGTTCTTACAAAGAACGACGCTGACAGGTTTTGAAAACGCTGTCAGGTCGTTCCATAATCTATCCTGCATTGTTTCCCAATACTTTTTTTGGGGCAATATTATCTTGGTACGGTTCCGACCTGCTGGTCCTTTTCGGTGAGATTACCGGGCAAGTCGGATGCACGGATGATAATTTTATCGCCATCCAGCGATTCGTTAGCCGCTGTTGCGGTGTACGCCACCAGCCAGTGCCAGTTTCTGTTACAGCATTGCCGCTTTCTACTTCCGATCCGTCGGCATTGAGGATGGTTACAGTAACTTCCACTATCTGAAAATCATCGGTTGCATGCACCCGAATATAACTGTCGGGCTGGCCGGTGTAGTGACTCAAATCGATTTCCCTGATCTGCGGTGCATTCAAAAAATCGGCCACAGCCACATTAAATGCAGACTGACCTTCCCCGGCAGAGGCATTGTAAGCTGCTTTTCGCAGCGGGTCAGTAATAGAGGTTTTTCCATACAAAATGGCTTCCTGAAAACGCAGTTGATGTTGCTCCTGCGCTTCGCTTGGTTCCTGCTCGTTCTTACGGGGAGTTTTCGATACAATGGTTTTTCCGCCGCGATTGCGGAATACAATCAGGTTCCCCAGTTTTCCACTGAGGCCTGTCGTGACGATGTTGTTTCCAACTTTTGCCATGATTTTTGGTTTTTAATTGAAGTTAAACACTTTAAATTCTCCCTTTTTAAAAATCTAATGTATCGTCCATCAATTATCTTATTCACAAGATGATTTCGATATAAAAGATGCCATATATCAATGATATGGTTTATTGTGTTTTTCAATTACCCCCTAATCCCCAAACCGGGGACTTCTGGTCTGCACAAACTTGTTGTTTTATTTTTTGTACGCAAAGACGCCAAGACCCAAAGAATACTTTCGAAAAAATAATCATCCTCCTGTGTGTCAAAATTTTTTGTCATAGGTGTTTCAATTCATTCGTTTTATAGCAATCATTCCATTCATCTTTCCCAAAGTAAAGGACTGTAAAAGGTCATTCTTCTTTTTGTCCGAAATTGTCTGGTTTTAATCCGATTTCACTGAAAGGTACCGGAAGAAATCCAGGCAAAGCCTTATTATACAACCAAACGTCCCCTTCCTATTCCCTTTTATTTTAAACTTCTGTATGACTTTACAACTTGTTTCGCTTCATCGAATAAACCTGCCTCGTAAACTAAAGAAACTCCCGTGGGGAAACGCTTCTGTATGTTTCCTGAAAGCAATTCGTCCTTACCCGGACGCAACCTGAGCAGTGGTATTTTCTTTTCACGCGCTACCGAATATATCAAATCAATATCATTCAAATTCGACTGTCCTAAATCAAAACTTTTTATCGAATCCAATTTGAAGATTTCAGGCACATTAAAATCAATTTTTCCACACGAATGGATTCCACCTACACCCAGCGTTTTCAGCAACTCTTGCAATAGCTTGTTCATTTTTTGTGTGCAGATAATATTTAAAATCATTTAAATAGCCGGTTGGGTTTGTTCCAATGGATCCGTGCAACAAAAACACTTCCATCGCTCCCGTATTTTTCTACTCCGCGAGGTTGCATCCACTCCGAGACCGTTACCCAGGTCTCATTTTTACTCACATCAGTAACTCCAAAGTTCCCAAGTCGTGCTCCTCGCTCCGGTACTAAAATTTGTTCGGTTGCACGGATCACCCACAATCGTTCAGGGTCAACCCGGGCAATGAACAGCGGAGCACGATGGCGGAATACATGGTCGTTGTTAGCTCCCCGCCGGGTGTAAACCAAAAACAATCCATCACTGTGCGTAACCCAATGTTGCTGTGTGTTGTAGTTGCCCAAATCCGTTCCGTCGTCGAATTTCCAGGGCTTTATGGGATCAAAATGCAGTCCATCACCGCTTCGCGTTACAAAGCCCTCTTTATCATTGCGGATTGTCAGAAAAAATTCGCCGTTAAACCATGTTAATGAGGGTTCTCCCAACCCACGGGTATCATTGTCAATTGACAGTTCATTACCACAACGTAGATATTTAAGTATTTTACCATCAAATGAACAGTGAACAACAATAACAGCCGAATTTTTTCCTGGCGGACGAAAAGTTATAGGAAGCAATATTGTACCGTCCGGCAAATCGAAGCGCTGTACACATCCCGCATTAGCATTATGAAATTTTTCATAATCAGGTATTTCCAACTCTTGCAAATCTATCCAATTACTATTGTCCGGATTATATATTGAATAGGCAATGTGAGGTGGAAGAGATTCTGCTTTTTCCCAATCTTTGGTATAAACAAAGGTCTTACCAATACCCATTAGCTTTTGACTATGCTTATGCCATGTCGGCCAAAAGTCAGCTATTGTGCATAACTGCTCAATGTCATTAAGTTGTATTCCTACTGCCGATAAATTTTTAATTTCCTTAGGTTCTGTCCAATTCTTGCCCATATCTTTCGTTTCCATTCCGTATATCCCCCTAAAGATATCACTTCCTGACAGATCAAGTTTATTGACCGTCATTACAATATGAGGAAAACTATTTTTCCCGATATGTGGTACAATGCCAGCCCGTGGATGTGCCCAGCAGAAATTTCCGTCAAAAAAGCGAGTTGGTGATTGAAGTGACAACTCAAATTCTTTTTGGTTTTTCTTGCTGAAAGATATACCGGCTGTTAATGGTAAGCTAAAAAATGAGATTCCACCTATTAGTGAAAATTTCAAAAAATCTCGCCGTCCTTTGGTTTTATCATGGCAATTCATCATAAGAATATAATTTGATTTGATTTCTTTTTGCATAGTCTAAGATTTCCTCTAACGCTTCAATTGTTATAAAATTCTTAGAACCTTTTTCGTTTTCATTTCTTATATCATGAGCATACAAAACCAATAATTCCTTGTTTCTTTTTATTCGATCCAAAGCACACTTAACCTGAACAACAATATCATCAGTCCTTAATTTAGGATGGAAACTTATACCATACAGTGTACTCTTTTCTTTAATATTTTCAATTTTAACAAAGGCCTTCTCTGTATTCACTATTTCTTTTTCTCTGGAACATCCACTCCGAAGATAATAAAAATATTTAAGTAACGCAGCATCAGTCACTTCACTACTGTTACTTTGGGGATACGCAAAACAGTTAGGGGGAAATCCTTTCTTCTGCATAATTTCTATTGCAGGAAGTATCTCATCTGAAATATATTTTTCTACTGAATTTTTATCACAATAATCTACAGCTTTTATATGCCTTAATCCATGACATCCAATAGCATGACCGGCTTCCTTTAATTTTTGTAAAGCTTTTAGCTGCTCAGATGTAAGCTCATCAAAATGATCGACAAAAAAAGTGACATGGGCATCGTATTTTGCAAACAAAGGAATCTGTTTCTCCCAGTTAAGCATATTCCTGTCATCGAAAGTCAGAAGTAAACCTGGGATTAACAAATTTTCAGTATCCTTACTTTCTCCCAAAAAATTTTCGGCAAGTCCGGTAAGGCTTATAGCTAAAAAAGTTATCACTATTGTTTTCATCCTTGGAATATCCAATTTACTTGTTTTTATAGTACATTCATCTAATTATCAACCTGTTCTATTTTTACGATGGCTGAACTCCAAATACTATCTAAACTGACACTTATTCCTTCCTCCATTATTTTATTGCCATTCAGAATGCACGTTTGTTTTTGTTCTATCAATATCTTATAAGCCTCATTTGGGTTCAGTCCTCGAACTTTTAGGTTAAAAACCGGTTCGCTGTTTTGCAATCGATAGGTCATCACAATACTTTTTTTACTGTCCGGAGATACATATTGAATAGCCATCCACCCTTCAGGTTTTTTCATATCGGGTTGCTGTGTAAGGTGATAAGTATCTGATCCCATGATCACTGGTCGAATGTGTTCCTTGTACATTTTTATCTGATCTGCAGCCTGATCAATCATACTTTGAGTCCACTCGTAAACCCGGCTTGAAATTCCGAACTGACCATTCATTGGTACGCGCAAAAGAAAGTTAAACCAATCGGGGGTACAAGTGGTATCAATCTTTCCATCCCTGTTTTTATCACCTACCATCCACTGGTTACATATCTCGCTGGAAAATTGTGTATTGGCGCCATAGCCGAGCGCCAATGAAGGCAGCGGATCAACTTCATCGGAGACCCAACTGGCATGTGTATGTTGCATGATCCCGGTATCGAAACGACGCCCACCGCTGGCACAATTCTCTATTATCAGGTTGGGATTCTCGGCCTGTAACTCGTCCAGAATATTGTAATATATTAAAACATTATTGTAATGAATCGTACCCTTCATGGTCAACCCCTCATCATCAAAACAATTTCCCGGAGAAAGATTATAATCGATCTTGATCCAATCAAGATTATACTTTTTTACAAGTCTGTTCAACTCCGATTTCATCCATTGCCGTACTTCCGGTTTATTTAAATTCAATGCAGTTCTGCGTTTGTCTGTTACCATGCTGCCATTACAGGTATAAACCCAATCGGGATGATCTTTCAAGATTTTTGAATCGGTGCCGACATTTTCAATTTCTACCCAAAGCCCAAATTTTAATCCTTTTCCCCGAACGTAATCCACTAATTCCTCAAGTCCTTTGGGAAAGATATTTTCATTTACCTGCCAATCCCCTACTTCTCGACTCCAGTCTTGGTGGTTATACCAACCTGCATCCATCACAAACACTTCTATTCCTATTTCTGCCGCCAATTCTACACATTTCTTGATATCTTCTAATTTAGGGTTGCCGCCTAAAGCATACCAAGAATTGAATTGCACTAACATTGGGAAAGCGGGCTTGGGAAAAACATACTGCCGTTGGTAGGCATGCAACTGATTGGTTGCATCATCAATATTTCCTGATGTAGAAGTGAAAGACACTTCGGGAGTCTGAAGAGATTCTCCTGGTTTGATTATAGCGGCTTCGGAATTATCGAAGATAAGGCCAATTGAAACTTCGAGTTTCCCGGCATCGTACTGAGAGGTGTCCTGATAGATTTTAAAATTCATTTCCCAGTTTCCTGAGTATGCAAGGTCGGCAGCATAACTTATTCCTGTTGTTTTATTTTGGAGAAAGAACCATGTTGCAAATTGGTTTGTCGATCGCCCACTGGTTGTCTGAAACAAACGATCGCCAGGGACAAGTGTTTCAGTCTTTAAACTACGTTCTTTACCCCCTCCCCCCTGCATATAAGTGAGGTCATAAGTTGCTTTCGGCATTTTCCAGCATAAGGAAGGAAGTTTTTCTATTGTCAGCTCTTCCGTTCCAATATTTTTAATACGAACATTTTTTGTAATTACTCCGGTTTTAAAAAACGATTTATAATGTTTTTCTACCAAAATTGCGTTGTTCTTCCCTCTGAACATTACTACTAATTCCTGTACGTCAGGCTGTATATCAATTATCTTATGGGATATAAAATAAAAATCCTTTGATGTCAGGGTTTGGGTTTCAGTAGTGATGGAAAAATCATAGTGTAAATGCAGAAAATCCTTTGAAGAATCAATCTGCTCTGGCCAGTCAACTGATTTTTTAGGAGTAAAATTATCGAAATACACACTGCTATCTTTTAGAAAAAGACGGTACTCGTTAATACCACTTCTTATTAGCCATGATTTTGCACCCGCATCAAAGGTAATCTGGGAAAAAGAAGAATAAGGAAAACACATAATTAATAACCCAAAAGCTAAAATTTTTTTAATTGATATATATATTTTCATAATAAATATTCAAGTGAGCAAAAAGAAACATCAAAACTCTCATTACCAGCACAACTTATTTGTTGGATATAAAACAGATACTTTCTCATATTTTAACAAAAAATAGTCAGATACCAATATATAAGAGGGGACAGTATTTTATTACCAGCCCCTCTTAAAAAATTTTAATAATTTGGATTTTGAGCAATTTGGGGAGCCTTATTGATTTCTAAAGTAGGTATTGGGATCCAATACATTTTATTTGAAACAGGTCCACGATTTTGAGCATTGATTTGTTTCCAAGTTGTTGTTACAACACCTGTACTTTCATCGGTAATTTCAACAATGTCAACACCTTTTGCATTGGTTAATACTTCACCCAGAATTTTCCATCTTCTGATGTCAAAAAACCTGAAATCTTCCAATGCAAATTCAATTTTTCTTTCATAGCGCAAAGCTTGTTTAATATCACCCGTGAATTTTGGCATTCCTGCCCGGGTCCTGACCATATTGATATAGTTAGCAGCCGTCTCAGTGTCGTTTAACTCCAGACAAGCTTCAGCATAATTCATCAGTACTTCTGCATAACGCATTTCGATCCAAACATTTTTGTTGCGTTCATATATACCTTGAGTGGCGTCATCCATTAACTTTTTGAAAAGATAGCCAGTAAAACTCCCATCTCCCGGATCAACTGGACCACTTCGGGTATCAAGTCCAAATCTGGTTAAAACTGAGCCATCCGATTTTTTTGTTATACGGGTACGCCGATCATAGATACCAATCGGATCAATTGCCGCAAGCGCAGGATAAACACGAGGTTGCCATACTGCACTATCATATAGAATTGTGCCGTAAAATCTTGGCTCTCTGTTATAATATATATTCCCATGAGTAAACTTTTTAGATATATTTTCATAATACCCATCACGGTTGATTTGGAAATTATGGAAGAATTTTGTCCCATCTTCCATTTCATATTCATCCACAAAGTTAGCAGTCGGGGCATGACTTCCCCAATTATTATTCCCATTTGGACCATTTCTCTCATTCCAACGGTTTAGATCCCCTTCTGTTTGATTATACATTTTCCCCCAAATAATTTCATTATTTGATAAATCATATGCGCGGAAAAAATTGTAATAATTTGTCGCAACCGCCTTTTTGTCAGGAGCTCCAAAATCAGCAAGTTGACAAGTTCCTAGATCAATGACTTCTTTTGCTGCATTTTTAGCTGCAGTCCAAAGAGCATTCCTGTTAGGGTTTGTATAGCCTACTAATTCATTTTCAACTTTTCCATCTGCCGTCAGGTCACTCGCTGCAAATAAAAGGATTCTCGATTTTAATGACAAAGCAGCTTCTTTCGTTGCCCTTCCCATCTCCATCTCACTTTTCAATTTAAGTAATTTAGCAGCCTCATTACAGTCTTCTACAATAAAATTAATTGTTTCTTCAAAAGAAGAACGAGCCACTGCAAGAAAATCCTGCCCCAACTCATTAGGCTTTTTGAAAATAGGTAATCCTCCATAAGTCCTACATAATTGTGTATATAAAAAAGCTCGTAAAAATAACGCTTCGCCTTTCATTATATCTGTTTGTTCTTTAATAGCGTTTTTTTCGGTTGCTGAGTAATTATTTGGAACATTATCTATATTTGCTATGAAAATATTAATCGTTTGTATGACTGGGAATAACCCCAACCAAGAGTAATTGGAAAAGGAATAAGCACCGGATTTAATCCACGGTTTTGTATTATCCGGATTGATACTTCCACGGAGGTAATTATCCGTTCCTTGAATATGAATAAACATACACTCATCTGTTACACCTGAAAGAGTCATCGCTCTAAAATTCAACGATCTCATATAGCAACTATTGAGGTAATACTTGCTCAGGTTTACATCAGCCCAAACGGTTCCATCAGAATATTGGTTTAATGGAACTTTGTCCAATACATCTGAACAGGAAACCATTATTAACATGCAGAATGCAATTATCTTAATACTTAAGTTATTTCGTTTCATAATTTATATTTTTTTGTTTATAAATCCAGAGCTAGAAGCTAACTTTTACCCCAACAGAATAGACTTTCATCAAAGGATAATTGTATGAATTTCCAAGTTCCGGGTCCATTATTTTATTCCCTGAATAAATCAGGAATAAATTCTGGCCTGAAATATATAATTCAGCATTTTTCACCAAAATAGCTTTACTAATTCTATTCGGGATAGTATATGAGAGCTGAAGGTTCTTCATACGCGCATATGCCCCATTATGAAAAGTGTAATCCGATTTATAATTTACTCTCCAGTATGGTTCCTCTCTTTCCCATGCTCTTGGTTTGCTGGCATCAATATTATCGGGTGTCCATCTGTCGATTGCATCATACATGAAATAATTTCCTTCACTACCTTGAAGTTGCAGATACATATCTCTCATACAATACCCTACACCTTGTACCAACCCGCTAAAAAGCCAGTTTTTATATCCAATTGAAAAGGAAATTCCATACGTGATTTCAGGATTAACAGTTTTGTCAAATAAGATTCTATCATCATTATTAATTATCTTGTCGTTATTATAATCTCTAATTATAATATCACCAGGACGTGTACCGGAAACATGAGGCAAAAATGCAATTTGTTCTTCATCACGGAAGATTCCATCATATATATATAATAATTTAGAACCCATTGGATGGCCTGTTTGTACTTGCCACGGTACATTTTTTTTAGGTTCATCAAATTCAATCACTTTGTTTCGAGCGAATGCTAAATTTGCATTCGCCGCGAAAGAAAAATCGCCAATTTTGTCGGTAAAAATCAGCTCAGCTTCAAGCCCCTGATTATCAACAATCCCATAATTTTCATCCGGCAAACTAAGACCAGTAAAATCGGGTACAGAAGCATTTCTTGCCACGAGGATGTTATTTCGCCGCTGATAAAAATAGTCGAAATTCAATCCTAATTTATTTTTTAATAGCTTGGTCTCAACACCAATATTAAATATATTTGCTACTTCCCACGTGATTAATGGATTTGGAACACTATTTTGTATTAATCCAGCATTATATGATTTGTTGCTACCTAAAACCATTCCAGTGGTAAATCCATAAGTTGACAGATATTGAAAAGCCGGGACAGCATCATTCCCCATTTGTCCCCATGATGCACGAATTTTGAAATAATCAATAAATTTTATATTATTTTTCCAAAAATCCTCACTCGATATCCTCCATCCCGCAAGCAAACTTGGGAAATTACCCCAGCGTCCACTTTCTTTAGAAAACTTTATAGATCCATCTCTTCTGAAAGAAAACTGAAAAAGGTATCTCTCATCATAACTATAACTTAGTCTTCCGAAATAATTTTCACGTGCATCGATGCTGACTGAAGAACCAATGGTTTGGTCAGTAGTAGAACCGGCAAATAGGTATGGTAGTGCATCAGAAACAAAATGCTTGCGAAAAGCATTAATCCCCTTATCTATATAATCAAAGGTTTCATAGGCAACAAAGGCTTTTACATTATGCTTCCCTTTAATTGTTTTTTCATAGTCAATTTTTATGTTGGCAGTTGCACTTTTACTATCACTATATGAATCTCTCAACTGTGGCTCAGAATAGGACATTTTTTGAGGTATTAAGAATGCTGTTCCATCTTCCTTTCCCGTATTACCAGCTGCATAATATGCCGATTTATTCAAATTGTAATTAGTCCATGGTTTTTGAAAAATCTTGTCAACTTCAAAATACATATCATAAGCATAATAACCAGATACAGCTAATCCCTCAATCCATGGAATTTTTAACGTGGCACCGAGCGTATTCTGGCTTTGATAAGTTTTGTTATCATCATACCCTGCAGCCAAGGTACCAGTTATCCCTGTATCTGAGCCCTGAGGGATTGATGGAGCAATGTACCCGTTTGGAAATATTGCTGGATCGGTTGGCCTTCCTTTTACAAGAGACTGAAATACCTTCTGTGCAGATCTTGTTCCCGACAACCTGTTTTCCTGTATCCCATTAATATCTAAATTAAAGCTCAGATATTCATTTATTTTTATATCTAAACTTGCCCTTAAATTGTAACGGTTGTATTTTAGTCCTGAATCTTTGAAAATGCCATTATCATACTGTTTGCCAAAAGAAGTGTAGTATTTGATATTTTTTGTACCTCCCGTAATGGAAAAATTGTGGTGACGAATCTCGCTATATTTTTTTAGCATAGCGTCAAACCAGTTGGTATTTGGGTGAGTCCAAGTATATTCGCCAGATTTATATTTTTCAATATCTTCCAATGAAAATGCCATATTATTTTCTGAAATATTCTTGTAAGTTTGCATCTCTCTGTACATTTGAGCATAGGTCGTCGCATCTGCCATTTTAGGGAGAATAGTTGGTGCGCTAAATCCCTGATAAAATTCGTATTTGAATGTAGGAGTAGTTTCTTCAGTCCCTCGTTTTGTTGTTACAAGTATAACCCCATTGGCCGATCTTGCTCCGTAAATTGCTGCAGATGCATCTTTAAGTACCGTTATACTTTCAATATCGGCTGGGTCGATAGAGTTCAAATCCCTATCGGGAATTCCATCAACTATAATTAGAGGTTTAGTCGAACCCAACGTGGCTTCCCCCCTTATTAGGATGGAGGCATTATCATTTCCAGGTTCACCCGAACGTTGTTGAACAATTGCCCCAGGAAGTCGTCCTGCTAAAGCATTAGAGACCATTGAAACAGGGGCAGAGGTTAATTCTTTATTTGAAATTGTCGTTACTGCCCCTATTACATTTTTTTTCTTTTCAACGCCATAGCCAATCGCTACTACTTCTTCAATGCCAATGGTTTCCTCCTCCATCACTACATTGATTGTCGCTTTGTTAGCTACTGCAACTTCCTGTGTTTTCATTCCCACAAATGAAAACTGAAGAACACCATTGGGCGGGACATTCGAAAGCGTATATTTGCCATCGGCATCGGTAATTGTTCCGTTGGTAGTGCCTTTTACTATTACCGAAACACCGGGGATTGGCTGCCCTGTTTTATCGGTTACAGCGCCTGACACATTACGAGCCTGTTGCATTGCGTTCCCAGGCGCTGAAGCTCCTTCTTTTGAGAGCAGTATCTGCCTGTCGAAGATTTCGTAAGAGATCCCTTCGCCTTTAAAGGCAACATCCAGTATTTCCTGAATGGTCGCATCTTTAAAATCGGCATTTATTCTTTTGCTCAGGTTGAGATCCTCTGCCTGATACAAAAAAATGAACTTGCTTTGGGATTCAATATCCCGAATCAACTCTACAATGGTAGAATTCTTCGTATTCAGGCTCAATTTGGTATTTTGGGAATACGAACTGGCTGAGGCATAAAAAACCATACAGCAAACCAAAATGAAGGTTATTCTCATGATCCTAAACATTTTTTTGCGCCACCCCACAAGAAGGGGAGCATGAAACAGTTTTTTTTTCATAAATTTGTTAAGTTTTTTGTAATAAATCCGTTAGCTGATCCGTCCGATCAGTTGATTGTTTTTAGATAGCGGGGAATGTGCCAACATTTCCCGCTATTTTTTGCACGTAATCATTCTATCAAAAAATGCCGTTCGCCTACCTCAACATACTTCCGCCGTGCAACTTTGGAAACATAGTGCAAAACTTCGTATTTGTCTTCTTTCAGGTTAAGTTTTCCGTCCATTTTGATAGAGCCGTCGAGAGGGTCACCCAGTTTGATTTGGATGTTATAGAAGCGTTCGATTTTTTTGACTACCCGGCTAAGGTCTTCGTTTTCGAATTTTATAATTCCATCTTTCCATAGTACATATTCTTCGGGTTGTACCTTTTGGATTTTTGTCCCGTTATCCTCCTTATTGAAAGAGAATAATTCATTGGGATTCAGTACTACTCTCCGGTCGAACCAACTACTTTCGTTTATATTCAGCTCAATGCTTCCCTCCGTTAACACCGTTTGGCTGATTGCATCGCCCGGATAAGCTGATACATTGAACTGAGTACCCAGCACCCTGATATGGTAATCGGCAGTTCTCACAATAAAAGGTTTTGATTCATCTTTTTCAACCTGAAAGAAAGCTTCCCCGAAGAGAAGGACTTCCCGTTGCTTCCCTGTAAATACGGAAGGATAAACCAGGCGGCTGCCCGCGTTCAGCCACACCACCGACCGGTCGCTTAACACCACTTTAGCCCGGCTGCCATAAGGCACCAGAAGTTGGTTGGGAATGGTCTCCATTTTTGAGCTTTCGTTTACTACCGGGATGATACTATCTTCGTTTACAATAATCTGGTTACCGGAAATATAATCCACTGTAGATTCTGTTTTGTTCAAATTAACATTCGAACCATCGGAAAGCACCAGGGTTGGTTTGCCCGGCATTTCAGTCATTTCGAAATAAGGAACAAAACCGGCAATACCGGACTGATCCTGATTAAAATAATATACAAGTCCCGCCCCAATACTCATGAACAATACTGCCAAAGCCGCATATTTAAGCATAAATTGCCCTATCTTCCTGATCCGAAAACTTCTTTGCTTTTCCCTGATCTGATTAGCTATCTTTTCTGAAAGTATTTTTTTCCGTTCTTCGGAAAGTGTCTGGCCGGAAATACGGAACAAGGCCAGCTCGTTTTTCAATTCATACAAAATTTTTTTTTCATCAGGATGCTTTTCCAAATAAAATCCCCAGTATTCATTTACATTTTCATCCGGGTCATACACCCATTTAATGAAAAATGGATTGTCGATATACTTGCGAATGTTTTCCATTTTATTGCAGCATGTTTATTAATACAGTAGGGATTTTAAAAAAAAGTGGACAGAAAAAACACAATTATTTTTAGAAAAATTTTTAAAAATATCCTGAGCCCCTCCAACCTCCCCAATCGGGGAGGCTTTTGGCCTGTGATCGTGCGAGGGTTCGTTGGGATAAGGCTGTTCGACAACTTCATAAAACTCTGTGTTTTTTACTCTACGGTACTCTGTGGTAAAATATAAAAATTAAACCACAGATTTTCACAGAGTTGTTCGCAGAGTCACACGGAGTAAAAAAAGTAATCCTTTTCAAATTGATCCGATATTTTAGGGGAAAGACCGGTTAAAGAGAAGAAATAATTCGACGATTTTGGGTTTTAAAATCTCCCGAAAAGAAGAAATCGTCCGATATACCATTTTTTTTGCAGAAGATGGCTGTATCCCAACAATATTTCCTATATCATCATAACTTAACCCGCTATAAAATCTCAGAAAAATAACTTCTTTCTTACGCGAATCAAGTTGTTCAACCAGTTCTTCAATCAATTCAATTTTTTTTTCCTTTTCATTAAATGAAGATGATGAATCAAATTCAATTGTATAATCAAACGGAGGAAAACTGTTGTCCTTATCTTTCATCCATAATCTCTCTTTACTGATCTTTTCAAGCAGGATACGCTTAAATGCTTTCAATAAATAGAACCGCAATGAATCAGGAACCGAAAGCTTATCTTTTCTTGACAAAAGGTAAAGAAATAAATCCTGTACAGCATCTTCCACAAGCTCCGTATCTGAAGTCATCTTTGTTCCATAGCTATACAGAAAATCAACATGTTCACCATAAATCAATTCAAATGCCCTGATATTGCCATTTTTAAATCTTATCCATATATCTTTCCAATATGAACCTGATTCTTTTTTATCCGACTGAAATAAGTCCGGCATTTTTTAACTGATTTTTAGTACAAAGAATCTCATGGACCTTACAACAAGTTATAAAATATATCACGGACAAGAAAAAATAAGCACTTGTTTTGGAACATGAGTGATCATCATGTCATTTCAATAGTTTACAAACAGAGAAACAAGCGAATGTTATTGTTTCATACGGCTTCTTCTCCCCTGCTTCATACAGGATACCAACATCCCCGTTGGGTAACTTTACCAGACAGGAATAGGCTGAAGGACGGGCATCAATCAGCAGCGATGTCTGCCAATCGACACAATTATTATCACTGATTTTAATAGTTATATGTGAACGTCCAACCGGGACGGCAGGATTGGAAAACAAATAGTACGATTTCCCTTTGTACGTTCCATAATTCAGAATGCTGGCCTGGCAACGTGATTCCGTCAATTGAAAGTCGTGTTCAACCGGGCTCCAGGTCTCGCCACCATCCGAACTAAAAGAAATAGCACGGCTGTACTTGTCGTTGTATGAGCGCATATTCATCAACAGCGTCCCGTCCGGCAATTCCGTCACCTGGCTTTCATTACATCCCGGGGTAATCGGTTGACTTATTCTCCATGTTTTACCATGATCGTCGGAAATGATAACATGGGCGCCATAGCTATATGGCCCTTTGCGGATATTTCCGTTTGGATCGTCATAACTGTGATTGGCAGGGATGATGAGCCGTCCTTTGTATTCGCCGGATTTTTGCTGAATGCCGAATCCTGGTCCTGTTGCATACCAACCCCACAACGAATTTTTACAGGTTGCCGACATATCGACCGGCTTCGACCAGCTAAGTCCGTCATCATCGGAATAACACAAAACAGGTTTTCTCGGAAATTCTGATTTTTTGTAGATAATCTCACTTTCATCATCTTTCCCGTAATTCCAGGTCATCCACAACCAGATGCGACCGGTTTCTTCGTCCACGACAGGACAGGGATTACCGCAGGTATTGAGCTGATCATTCCAGATCACAATTTCTTCGCACCAGGTTTTCCCGTTATCAGTTGAACGTTTCAAAACGAGATCGATATCACCGCTGTCGCCGCCATCGTTTCGCCCTTCGGCAAATGCCAGTAAGGTTCCCTTAACACTTACAACAACGGCTGGTATCCGGTAACCTTTATAAGCTCCTTCTCCGGTTTTCCAAAGCGTTTGCGTTTTTACAACCTGTGTTTTTGCAAATGTTGATTGCAGGCAGAGGCCAAGCATCAAAATAACAGATGCCAGATAATATGAATAGTTTCTTCTCATAGTTTCCCGTTTAGCCAATCAAAAAAACCAATATCAATCAGTTCTTTTTCATATTGTTTGAATTCATCGGCACTCAGATTATGAGCAGGGGCTCTCAACGGGCCACAATCCAGCCCAACCATTTTCATTATCGGCTTTCCTCCAATTACTCCTCCTCCGTAGCGAATAAGTATTTCAATAAAACGCACCGATTTCAATTGATATTCGCGGGCTGCATCCATATCCCCTTTTTGAAAAGCATCAATCAGTTTCAGATACAACGTCGGCATATAATTATATGTACTCCCGATAGCAGCCTGCGCCCCCATACTCAAGCCGCAAAGTAATTCTTCGTCAAACCCGTGCAGAATGTCCCATTTTCCACCGTCGGCATTAATGCACAACAACATTTCCATCATGTTGCGGTGTGTAAACTTGATCCCTGCCAGATTTGGAATCACTAACTGAGCTTTTTTCAGAAATTCAGGCATGGGAAGCCATATATCAGAAACCGTTGGAATATGGTAATAATAGAATGGCAATTCAGGCGCACCCGAAGCGACTTCGGAACAAAACTTTACCAGGTCGTCCATTCTTCCAGGTTTCAAAAAAATCGGCCCCATACACCCTATCGCATACGCCCCGATTTGTTGCGCATGCCGGGCCAGTTTCTTCGATTGCACATACGAAGTTGTACCAACATGGACAATCACTTTAAAATCAGAATTCTGCTCTTTTATCCACTGTTCAGCAACAGCCATTCTTTCTTCGATCTCCATAAGCATTCCTTCGCCTGTAGTTCCGCAAATGAACACCCCGCTGACCCCGTCTTTTTTTAATCTCGCTGCATACGGAGCAACCATCCCAAGGTTGAGTGACCCATCCCCGGACATCGGTGTAAATGGCGCTGCAATTAGTCCTTTTAGTTTTTGCATTGGTTTTAACATTAAAATTATTCTTCTTTAATTTTTATTTATCTGTCTTTTAAACTGTCCGTTAAAGCAATAATACCTCCTGTACCGAAAGACTTCCGGGTAACAGTTTATCAGGAAAACTTCCCTATCACTTTTAAAATGACTGCTGGCGCTTTTTTTGTTTCTTCAGAAAAACATACCCTATAGTGATCAGCACAATGGAGAACAAAAATATACCGATTGTTCTTGTGCTGCCGAAGCTAAACGGTTGCTGAACCGGCTGAATCAAAAAGATTTCCGGGGTCCGGACACCAGGTTTAATTTCTCCGCTGACCAGAATTGCACCGCTTTTAAATGGTACAATACTCGTTGTTACAGGGCACAATGTTTCGAAGGCTCCCGTCTTAATGATCGTATTGGTAATTGTGTTGTAGAGCAAAATATCTTTTGAGAAACCAGGATGGTCTAAATAATAACGTAAACGCTCCTCTTTGTATAAAGAAATTGCCGCCGTGTCGTGAAGCCGGATTATTTCATCCAGATTTTTACGAAGCTGATATTCCTTCAGTAAAAGATCGCCGGATGCCCCACCTACAAAAACGATGCAGTTTGCTCCAGACGGAAAAGCAGAACCGGCCATCACCGGAAAATTCAACGGACCATCGGAAACGATTGGCGACCATTGCTTTAATCCCGGATTATAAATCAGCCCATCTGTAAAAACCGTCATTTCCTTTTCTGCATCCACGTTTCTTCCGCTGAACAGATAAACACACGGAACAGTGCCATTCGACTGCCCTGCAGCAACGGCAAAAATTCTTCCTTTCCCCGGAAAAGCAGGTAAGCTTTCCCACGAAAAATCTCCTGATTTCTTTTTCGACAAGTCAAGCATGAAAAAATGTGTACCAGTATCTATTCCGTCAACCGACGAAGTACCGCCAACCACGTATACCTTATCGCCCAATAGCACTGCTGAGGTGTAACTTAATGGTACCGGAAGCTCCGGGTAATTTTCAGTGACAACTGTCTTGCTTTTCTCGTTCCAGCGGAGTGAAAAAACCGAAGGGTAGCATTGTTCTATGTCATTTCCGCCAATGCACAAAACTTCGTCGGGAAGCGACACAGAAGCGCCATAACCGACCGGGAGAGGGAGTTCCGAAGAATCGTTGCAAAGGACAAGACTGTCGCCCACAATAGAATATACAAATATCCTTCGGTAAAAGGTTTTCAGTCCTCCTTCCCAAGGTTTTCGATCCGGAAAGTTTGCCCCGCCGGCAACTAATAATTTTTCACCGGAAATTCCGGAAAATACACCGGCAAATCCTTCGTTTTCAATACCATTCAGTAACTCTGGCAAACGTCCTGCAATGTTCACATTAAACCGGGCCGACGAAGTTGTTTGTCCCGTAACAAGAGTGGAACAAAACATTACTGTAAGAAAAATAGCAAGTTTATTCTTCATGTGATTTATATCTCCCTGTAAATAAATTCGATGTATGGTTGAAGATGGATTTTCATTGCATTGCGGTACCCTTCCATGTCGCGGTCGCGAATAAACCGGAAGAGATCGTGGTGAGTTACAATCTTGCCTTCTGCTATCAGTTTTTTGTTTACCGGTTCAAAGTAGCTTTCGTAATTCATCTTTGCAAATTGAAAAACCGGGTGGATGATCTTCTGAAATTGAACAATGAAATTATTTCCTGAAATCTCGTAGATTTTTTTATGGAATTCAGTTTCCTGTTCAACTGTCAGGCTATATTTCATTGCCTCCTGTGAGCGGACAATATCTTCCAATTCCCCGATCTTCCGGTCATCTAAGTTTTTAAACAAAAAATCGGTCAGTCCGATTTCCAGGGCAACCCGCATTCCCATCATATCAACGATCGCTTTTTCGCTCAATAAATACGGTTCTATCACTTTCTCGAAGCCCGACAATAAAGATGGCTCCTGAATAACAATCCCTTTTCGGGTGCGCGACTGTACAATGCCCAACATCCTCAGGCGGCTCAGCGCTTCACGCAGCACATTCCGGCTGATTCCAAGCTCGGAAGACAAATCCATTTCATTGGGCAACGAATTGCCCGGCACCAACTTTTTCTCCTTTATATAATCAAGAATCGACATCTCCACCTTGTCAACGAGCGTTATTGTCCGATTATCTATTTTGAAAGCCATATATTTTATATTAGTATTATCCTATTTATCCTACAAATATGACAATAAATAATTATCCGAAACAAATCAGACAAGGTGTTTTATAACACAAGCAGCGATCTGCGGTATTAACCATAAATGAAAGTTTGTCATTCGACGCAAGGAAAAATCTCATAATCAGAGCTTTTCACAACAGATGCTTCACTGCGTTCAACATGACAAGACCAGGTTAAAAACACTACCTGTTCTATGAAGACAAGTAATTGGAAAAGGAAATGCCCTTCCTGAAATTTCTCTGTTTGGTGATCAGTAAAAGAGCCCGGGAAACAAATACGTTACAGGCTGCATGTATTTTTGACATCGCGTAAAAACAAAACACAGTGCAATTCTGTTATAATTTTCAAGAATAATGTAAAAAATAATTGCAACTAAAAACTGTTAGAATATGAAACAAAAAATATTCATTGCGCTGTCCATTGCCATTTTGACCAGTGCAACTTTAACCGCCCAGTCCCAAAAACCTGCCGGACAATGCGAGTTTCCAAAACTTCCTTATGCGTACAATGCGTTGGAGCCATACATTGATGCCCAAACCATGGAACTGCATTACAGTAAGCACCACCAGGGGTATTACACCAATTTTATGAATGCAATTAAAGGTACGCCGGAAGCAAATCTGACATTGAAAGAAATTTTTGCAAAAGTCAGTAACCTGAGCAGCGCTATCCGGAACAACGGCGGAGGTTTTTACAATCATATCCTGTTCTGGGAAAACATGGGGCCGGAAAAAACAAGCCCTTCTTCAGAATTAAAACAAGCTATTGAGCGTGATTTTGGTTCGTTCGAAAAATTCAAGGAAACTTTTACCAATGCCGCAAAAACACAGTTTGGCAGCGGATGGGCATGGCTCGCTATCGATAGCAACGGGAAGTTGTTTGTCAGTTCCACACCCAACCAGGATAACCCGTTGATGGACGTGGCTGCAAAAAGAGGTACTCCCCTTCTTGCCCTCGACGTGTGGGAACATGCGTATTACCTTCATTACCAAAACCGGCGTCCGGAATATATTGATAATTTCTGGAACGTGGTGAACTGGGACAAAGTCAACGAACGGTTTCGAATGACAAAATAGGCCCCGGACATAAAATATTTTCGGGATGAATAAAATACCGCTACACAACCCGGGATGAGAATTTCCTTTTTTCATCCCGAATGTAACTTTTCGGCATTTTACCAACCTTTTTACGTTTCCATCTGTTATTTTTATAAAAATGTAAAAATCGAAAACTTTTAATCCTGAAAACAGAATGAGAACGAACAAATTTCTTCTGACCTTTGCCCTGCTGCTGGCCTCCTTCGTGCTTTCGGCACAAATGGTAGAACCTATCAAATGGAGTTTTTCTTCGGAGCAAAACAGAAATGAGGCAGAACTTTCTTTCAAGGCAACCATTGAAAATGACTGGCACCTGTATGATGTCCGGTTGCCAGAGGGCGGGCCGATTGCCACTTCCATTCATTATGCCGATTCCTCTTTGTTTGAATTTATTGGTGAAATTACCACTATTCCCAAAGCCGAAGAACATTTTGACGAAACATTCCAGATGACCCTCCGCTATTTCAGTAATGAGGTTGAAATAAAACAAAAATTGAAATTAAAGTCGGATGGTCCGGTTGAAATTAAAGGACATGTCGAATTTATGGGATGTAACGACGAGACCTGTTTGCCCCCGAATGAAGCAGATTTCAGTTTTTCTTTTAACACAGAAAAACAGGAAAAAACAGCAGCCCGACAAACAAGTGGCCCTTCTCCTGATAATGCTCCTGTAAAAAGTCAGGGGATGTGGATCTTTTTACTGGTTTCGTTGCTGGCCGGTCTCGCTGCGGTTGTGACCCCCTGTGTTTTCCCGATGATCCCGATGACCGTTTCGTTTTTCATACGCGGAAGCGAAAACCGGGGAAAAGCCATTTCAACCGGGTTATTTTTCGGATTGTCGATCGTATTTATTTATACCCTGCTGGGCGCCTTATTTTCATTTGGGGTGTTTGGTCCTAATGCAGGAAACATCCTTAGCACGCACTGGATACCAAACCTGGTTTTCTTCCTGCTTTTCCTGATCTTTGCTATTTCCTTTTTGGGCGCTTTCGAGATTGTTTTACCCAGCAGCCTGGTCAACAAAACAGACGCAAAAGCCGACAAAGGCGGTTTTGTCGGAGCTTTTTTCATGGCCCTAACCACAGTAATCGTTTCATTTTCGTGTACCGGCCCGTTTGTCGGGGCGCTGATCATCGAAGCGGTACAGGTAGGCGGCTTACGGCCCATGCTGGGAATGTTTGCTTTCGGGTTGGCTTTTGCAACGCCTTTTACCCTGCTGGCCGTATTCCCTTCGGCCATGAAAAAACTGCCCAAATCGGGGGGATGGCTCAATGCAGTGAAAGTGGTATTTGCCTTCATCCTGATGGCTTTTGGAATGAAATTCCTGAGCAACATTGACCAGGTTTACGGACTGGGACTGATCAGCCGTGAGATCTACATAACGATATGGACTGTACTGTTCTTCCTGTTGGGAATGTATTTTCTCGGTAAAATAAAATTTTCGCACGACAGCGACCTGCCATTTATCAGCGTGCCCCGGCTGATCCTTGCCATCGTGACTTTTTCGTTTACCATTTACCTGTTCACCGGGTTGTTCGGCGCTTCCCTGAACGGCATTTCATCATTAATCCCGCCGCCGTCGCCACATACATTTTCCATGCAGCAAAATGTGGTTAAGGGAAATACCGATTCTGCCGAACTTTGCGGCCCTGCCCGATATGCCGGCACATTGCACCTTCCGCAAAGCCTGCCTGGCTATTTCGATTTTGAACAGGGAATGGATTGTGCCAGAGAACAGGGCAAGCCGGCATTTGTGGTTTTCAAAGGCCATGCCTGCGCCAACTGCAAAAAAATGGAATCGTCGGTATGGACTGATCCGGAAACACTGAAGCTGCTCAACGAAAACTATGTGGTCATCGGGCTGTACACCGACGACCGTACATCCCTGCCAGAAGAAGAATGGTATACTTCTGAACTTGACGGGAAAGAGAAAAACACGCTGGGAAAGAAAAATTTAGACATACTGATCAGCCGGTACCAGACCAACAGCATCCCGTTCCATGCCATCATTCAACCCGATGGCACACAGAAAACGCTCGGAGTCACTTTTGATGCCAATGAATTCAGGGAATTTGTCAGGAACCGACCGAATTAGAACCGAAAATAAATAAACGGTTGTATCTCGCTGCGGGCAACTATTGAAATAATTGTCAGTAATATAATTGACACAAAAATTTGGACAACCATAGGGGAAGCAATAAAGTTTCCCCTTATTTTTTCCTTGATATGGAAGGGCGTCCAGATAAGCAACAGGCCAAGTACAAAAACGAACAGTACATTTTGGTATGCAGCCCAGTCGCTCAGAGGGTTTCGCGGCATTAAATGATTCCCGACCTGATAGAAAAACTGCCGTACCTTTTCGTTGCTCTCGAGCCGGAAAAAAATCCAGGCAAAACTGACTACCAGGAAAGTTGAAAACACGGAAACAAGCCGCCAAAAGCTGTTCAAATTCCGGGGCGAAGGAACCACCGAGCGAAACATTTTTTCAGCGACCAGTACACATCCGTGCAGGCTTCCCCAGATCATAAACCGCAGGTTGGCACCATGCCACAGCCCTCCCAAAACCATGACCGCAAGCAAATTCAGGTACATCCTGAACTTCCCTTTCCGATTCCCTCCCAACGGAATATACAGGTAATCTTTCAACCAGGTGGAAAGCGAAATGTGCCAGCGGTGCCAGAAATCGGTGAGATTGGTTGCCTGATATGGCGCATTGAAATTCACCGGGATTTTAAAGCCCAGCATCAGGGCCAACCCAATGGCAATGTCGGTATAGCCCGAAAAATCGCAATAAATCTGGATGGAATAGGAAAACAGGGCCAACAGGTTTTCCATCCCCGAATACGAAAGCGGCGTATCGAAAACACGGTCAACAAAATTAATTGCCAGAAAATCGGCAATTACCATCTTTTTGAAAAGCCCTTTCAGTATTAAATACAACGAATGACTAAACTCCTGTCGGCTAAGTTTGTATTTCCGGTACAACTGCGGGATAAAATAGGAAGCCCGTACAATCGGGCCGGCCACTAATTGCGGAAAGAAGCTCAGGTAAAAACTGAAATCCAGGAAATTGCGGACAGGCTGTACCTGTTTCCGGTATACATCCACAAGGTAACTGATAGCCTGAAATGTATAAAACGAAATCCCGATTGGCAGGAGAATATCATAAATATCTGCTGTTCCGCCCATCAGTTCATTTTGCAAACAGGTAAGCCAGTTCACCGCCCTGAACCGGGCAGAAAAAATATGGTTGACGGTTTCAGTAAAAAAAACAGCGTATTTGTAAAAACCCAGCATCAACAGGTCCGACGATACAGCCAGCACAAGAAACAGCTTTTTTTGCCTGCTTTTTGCAATCAATATTCCGAAGGAATAATTCATCAGACAGGAAAACAACAAAAGCAAAAAATAAAAGCCGTTAATTTTGAAGTAAAAAAACAGGCTGACCATCAACAGATAAGCATTTCGCAGTTTCATCCGCGAAAAAACCAGCGAATAGATCCCGAGAAATAAGACAAAAAACACCCAAAATAACAGGCTTGTAAAAAACATCGGGCTGTTCCCGGAATACAGGAACCAGTCGGGCCATATCGTTTCTAAAATGTTCATTCGGTTACTGGGTTTCGCAAATATTCTTCATATCCTGTCAAGATGAGTGCTGCCAGGTGGTTACCTGTTTTTTCGGCACCTTCCGTTGTAAAATGAACGTAATCTTTTTGTCCAAGCTGCGGGCTGGCATTTACCCAGGCTGTCATGGAACCGGTTCCCCCCATAAATTCTTCCAAATCCCAGAAAGCACAATTACAGATACGGGCCGCTTCGGATTGCGCCTCCCTGATCGCCCTTATGTTGGGATACGAAACCACCTGCCCGTTTTCTTTCCTGCCCATGTCTGAGATACCGATAAGCAGTACCGGAATGCCGGAGAACAAGTGCTTCATTCTTTTTATCTCGCGGACCAGTTGATCCCGGTAACTATTGTATTCTTTCAACTGTTGCGGCGCGATATTGACCCCGTAATGCAAAATAAGTAAGCCGGGACTGATCAGTTTTGCCGTTTCTTCCATTGCCTGTTCGTCAGATTTTGAAAACGGAGGGAATGAAAGTCCACGTAACGCAATGTTATCCACCTGAACGCCCGATTTTGCTTCTAATGAAAAAGCCGATAATTCAAAACTGTCTGTGGGGTGAAAATATATCCCAATGTCCGGAGGGGTGAAATTGAAATCAAAATCCAGGGCGCCGAACGAGGTAGCTCCGGCCACTTCCCCCTTATAGATCACCTTTCCCCCGCTTTTCAGGATAATACCACACTCGCCGGGCGAACGGTAAAATATTCTCAGTTTCTGATAGTCCTTTTCATTTTCTCTTTTCCGTATCTGCCTGATCCGGAACCATCCTTCCCTACCAGGAAACAATACTGCCGTTTTGAAAACCACTGACCGGTTTTTCACACTGTCGTTTATGTTTGGAAAATTGATGATAACCCAGTTCTCCGAACGTTCCACCGTAAATGAATGAGTAATATTGTACAAGAGGTCGGGAGCGATCATCCCAATGCCTGCCCCGCCAAATTTTTGCTGAAACTGTTTACGCAGGGCCGATGTTATACGGTCGCCCTCGATCTGTGAATCGCCGAAATACATAATACGCAGCGGCGACTGCCGATCGGGCAGTTCTTTCAGTTTTAAAAAAAACGGGGACAAAACCGACGAATCGCCCGAAGGATATTTCAATCCTGGTGCATTTAGTTCCTGTGAAATGTGATTTTGTGAAATGGCGCCAGAAACCTTTGCCTGCAAAGTATCCCGGACTTCCGTCTTCAACGAATCGACAGCCAGTATGCCCGCGCCAGCCGTATGTTCTTCGGAGCCTGTTTCTTTTAATGCAGACGGAGATTCTTTCGGTTTCAGGAAACCGGGTTCCCCGAAAAAAAAAGAAACCACCAGAAAGCCGCCCAGTATCAATAAAACATACAGAAATGCCCCAAATGGTTTCATATTTTTTGCTTTTGCCTGTCAGAGTAAAGCTAAAAAAATGTTTCCGTAAATTCAACAAAAGATTTGCAGCAAAAATCTGTAGAAAGCAGAATCCCTCAACACTGGGACACAACAGCAACAACGAATTTGACAATCTTCCGGAAGGCTGCTCCTCTCCGTTTCTTCAATTAACTTTTCCGGGGGATTTTTAGTTTCTGTCCCGGGAAAATACGCGCTGATTTTCCCAGCCCGTTGGCCTGCATTATATCATTATTTGAAATTCCGGGATATTTTCGGGCAATGTCGTATAGATTATCGCCACGACGCACGGTATAGTAAATATATTCCGGGTCGCCCCCGTCAGCAACTATCGCGGGGGTTTTTGTTACCGGCGATTTATCGTTGTTTGCAAATTTTTGTTTCTCCGCATAACTCATCGAGTTAATAGTTGCATATTCCCGGCTTACGTTTTTGGGCTTATAAACTACCAGTTTTTGTCCAACCCGGATCAGATTCCTGCTAATATTGTTCCAGTAACGCAAATCGGAAAGCCCTACTTTGTACCACGAAGAAATGCTTCCCAGGTTATCGCCCGACTTCACGGTGTAATACAACTTATCCATGTCTTTAATATCAACAACCTGGTGCCCAGGGTGGTGCTGATTTTTGCTTTGCGGATTCACGATGCTGTTGTTTGGAAAAAATTCGTTCCTTTTATAACGGAAGATCGAATCTTCGTTGTCGATATAAGCGGTTACCTGTTCAATCGGTATTTTCAGTACATACGGTTTGTCTTTTGTGGCCGGGATAATGTCGCGGCGATATTGCGGATTGAGCGACCGGAGCTGTTCGACAGGAACGTTCAATACATCGGAAACCTGCTTGAAATGAAGATAATCTTTGACCATCATGGTATCGGCAATGATCGGAAAATCGGGATATATGGGTTGAAGATTGTGTTTTTGATAATGTTCCATGACATAGGTAGCGGCAATAAATGCAGGCACATATTCGCGTGTTTCGCGGGGAAGGTTATAATATATTTTCCAGTAGTCCCTGGTTCCTCCCGAGCGGCGGACCGCTTTATTGATATTTCCCGGCCCGTAGTTGTATGCGGCGATTACCAGGTGCCAGTTCTGATAAATCTTATACAGATCGGATAAATATTTTGCTGCTGCTTCGGTCGATTTCACAGGGTCGCAACGTTCATCGATAAAAGTCCCGACCTCAAGTTTGTACATTCGCCCGGTACCATACATAAACTGCCACAAGCCCACCGCGCCGGCGCGTGACCGGATGGCAGGGTTCAATGCCGACTCAATGATCGACAGGTATTTTAATTCCATCGGCAGGTTATATTTATCGAACACTTCTTCAAAAATCGGGAAATAGTAGTTGCTCAGTCCCAGCATCACTTCCACTAATTTTCTCTTTTTCACCGTATAAAGTGCGATGAAATTTTTAACCGTCTGATTGTACGACAGATCAACATACGACTGAATGGATTGCAGGCGTTCAATGTAAACCGAATCGGGCAGCAGACCGAGCGTATCAATATCGGTAAGTTCGATACTGTCGATAGAAAACGCATTTTGAACATACCATGAATTGAGAAGGCTGTCAATCTGCGCCGAGAATATCTCGTTTACTTCTTCGTCGGGCAAAAGATAATATTTGTCGTAACCGTCGGCAACTGTATCAACCGACGCAATTTGTATAGTACGTACCCTCCGTATGTCTTCTTTCCCTTTCGCAAACAATGAAAAAGATGCTGTTGCAAGTACTGTAAGTATAATAAAAAGTCGTTTCATCATGTTATTTTCCCAAATTTAAAAAATTATGCGACAATTAAACCCAATCATTTTCTGATCGAGGCAATAGATGGTTTCCGGGACCCACATCATAGAAAGATCGTCGCTAATGTC
Source organism: Prolixibacteraceae bacterium (assembly GCA_034003625.1). Lineage (GTDB taxonomy): Bacteria > Bacteroidota > Bacteroidia > Bacteroidales > Prolixibacteraceae > GWE2-42-39. The sequence goes on from JAVEYG010000021.1 coordinate 39,042, forward strand.
AAAATTGAAGAAATGCGCATCTACACTGGCATCAATAATATTCAGGGCATAAAACGCAGCGGTGAAAATAATGTTCATGTCCCGATACCTGCGGGCTCCGTCTTTTGCCTGTTTCAACTTATCGGCAAATTCGCGGACATCTCCTGCATTATTCATGTTATAGAACTTCACCGCTTCGATCTCCAGGTGCGAATTTGTCTTCGGATCGGTATCTGAAATATCTGTATGGGCTTGTTTATATAAAATATACTGGTCGTTATTCCAGTCGATAGCCACGGCAAAGCCGATAAAACCACCGTACACGATCGGCACTTTCCAGTATTTTTTATTGTATATCTGCCCCAAACCGGGAAGTACAGCCGAATACAAAGTTGCCTTACGGGGAGAATGTACCGGTCCATCTTTTTTTACCCGCACCGAATCCTGTCCAGTTACTTCCTGGGCGTAGGCCAATACATGCGTACCTGCTACCAAAACAGCCACTAATAATATCCGTATGTATTTCAAGACAATAGCTTTTTCCCAGTATTATGCTTCTAATTTATCTAAAATCCCCAATATACGTTCCAATTCTTCAGACGATTTAAACGGAATCACGATTTTCCCTTTTCCTTTCGAATTCATGCTGAAGTCAATATTGGTTTTGAAATACTTGGTCAAATGATTTTTCAGTTTCTCGTATTCAGCCGGAAATTTTGTTTTGGGCGGGTTATCTTTTGTCTCTGCTTTTTCTTCATTCAGGTGGCGCACAAATTCTTCCACTTTCCGTACCGAGAAATCATATTTGAGGATTTGCCCATAGACCATGACTTGCAGTTCAGGGTCTTCCACGCCGATCAGTGCGCGGGCATGCCCCATGGAGATACGTTTGTCCACAATTCCTTTCTGAATAACGGCGGGCAATTTCAGAAGGCGTAAATAATTGGTCACGGTCGAGCGTTTCTTGCCGACCCGTTCGCTGAGCGATTCCTGGGTCAGCTTGCATTCTTCGATCAGCCGTTGGTAACTGAGGGCTATTTCAATGGCGTCCAGGTCTTCACGTTGTATATTTTCAACCAGGGCCATTTCAAGCATCCCGTCATCGTCGGCTACTCTGACAAAAGCCGGGATGGTTTTCAGACCGGCCATCCGGGCTGCCCGAAAGCGGCGTTCTCCGGCAATGATCTGATACTTGTCGCCGTCGACCTTACGAAGGGTAACCGGCTGAATAATCCCGATTTCCTTGATTGATGCTGCAAGTTCCTTCAGGGTTTCTTCATCAAAATTAGTACGCGGCTGAAAGGGATTGGCCACAATTTTCGATATTTCGATTTCACTGATCGACGAACCGTGTTCTTTCATTTTGGCGGCATCGTCAATCAGGGCCCCTAACCCCCGGCCTAAGACATTCTTTTTTCCCATAACTTAAAAGGACTTTTATTCTATCACTTTTTCAGAGTTTTTAATCCGGGTCATTTCGTTGTTCTGCAAAATTTCCCTGGCAAGCTCCATATAACTTTGCGACCCACGCGAATTGGCATCGTACAAAATTACCGGCTTACCATAGCTGGGAGCTTCGCTGAGCTTGATATTCCGCTGGATGAGCGTGTCAAAAACCATCTCCTGAAAATGCTTCTTCACTTCTTCGTGTACCTGGTTGGCCAGGTTCAGGCGCGAATCGTACATGGTCAGCAAAAACCCTTCAATCTCAAGTTCGGGGTTCAACCGGTTCTGAATGATTTTAATGGTGTTCAGCAATTTTCCTAAACCTTCCAGTGCAAAATACTCGCACTGTACCGGGATGATGATCGAATCGGCGGCAGTTAAAGCATTCACTGTAATGAGCCCCAGTGAAGGCGAACAATCGATAAAAATAAAATCGTAATCGTCGCGGATTTTTTCAATTACGTATTTCAGTACTTTTTCGCGGTTGGGAAGATTGAGCATCTCAATCTCTGCCCCCACTAAGTCAATATGTGAAGGGATCAGGTCCAATCGTTCAATATCCGTATTCAGGATGATCTTTCGGGGATCAAGGTCATCGACAATACATTCGTAAATACTGGTTTTCACATTCCTGACATCAAATCCGACCCCCGAAGTCGCATTCGCCTGTGGATCAGCATCAATGATCAGGATTTTATATTCAAGTACGGCTAAACTGGCTGCTAAATTAATTGCCGTGGTCGTTTTCCCGACCCCTCCTTTTTGATTTGCAAGCGCAATAACTTTTCCCATGCGAAACGGCTATATTTTGGTAAATTTCAAAGTTAATATTTTATGCAGAATAAGCTCAAATTTGTTAATAACTTGTCATAAAACAAAGATTAACAGCCAGATAGAGTTACACAATCCATCAGACTATAATTTTTACTGCCTCGTTCCGTAACCGTTCTTTTTCGATTGGCACCACCCCCGGTTTTTCGCAAACCAAACCACCGGCAAGATTCGACAGAAGGGCGATAAATTTGGGGGGCAAACCAGCCGCAAGGCTCAAACTTGCCACTGCAAACACCGTATCTCCTGCCCCCGACACGTCGGCAATGTCGCGTACCTCTGCCGGAAAATGGTTCTGTGTCAATCCATTGCTGATAAACACCCCGTTCTCGGAAAGGGTTATAAACATCAACCCGATATGATGTTCCTTCTTAAATTTCTCGGCAGCTTCCCGAATTTTATCCAGATCGGTTTTTTCAATGTTCAGGCGCAAACCATCGGTAAACTCCTTGAAATTCGGCTTAAAAAGATCCACATTCACATAATTATTGAAGTTCCGTATCTTGGGATCAGCCGCTGTCGGGATATTCCGTTCGCGGGCAAGAGCGATCACCCTTTCGATCAGGCCGGGGGTAATCACCCCTTTATCGTAATCCACAAAAAGAATGATGTCAATCCGGTTTTTATCAACCAGCTCCTGTACTTTCGCGAAAAGCATGTTTTCAGTAGGAAGATCCACCAGCGTCGAGATTTCTTCATCGATCCTGGAAATCTGCTTTCCGCCAGAAATAATACGGGTTTTCACCGTGGTCATCCGGTCGTTTTTCACGAAAATACCTTCGTCCGACAGTCCGTTCTTTGCCATCAGGTTCTGAAATTTTTTTCCCTTGCCGTCATCTCCGATAATTGATACCAGGAGCGGGGTTGCTCCCAGCGACTGCAGGTTCATCGAAACATTGGCAGCCCCGCCCAGCCGGTTTTCCTGTTTGGTAACGGTCACGATCGGAATAGGCGCTTCCGGCGAAATACGGTCAACCCGCCCCCACAAATAATTATCGACCATCGCGTCTCCTATCACGATGACCTTCAGTTCCGAAAACTTTTCAATGGCCTGTTCTATTATACTTCTTTCCACAAGTTAATTTTTGAAGGAAACAAAAGTAGTAAAATTTGGTTGCCGTAATAACGAACCAGGAAGGATTGTTATTGTCCTGGATGCATATCGGACAAAGAGGTTAAAAATGCAAGGTTTCCCCCCTACATCGGATCCACATCGGCATAAATTATTGCGCCCGAATTGTTTGGCTGGCTTTTCACCTGTTCCATTATCTCCGAAATAATTTTTTTGGCTGCCGGCATTCGCTCGTCGCGCGCCAGTTTGATCAGAACTTCTTTCTGATACCATAACTGTATGCGCCCGACCACCGGACATTCGGGACCAAGTACCGGATAGTTGAAACGTTTCCGGAATTCGCCCGCCAAAACCGCGGCGATCAGATCAAGGCGTTGCTGGTTTTTGTGTTTTACCACTACTTTTACCAACCGGTAATATGGTGGATATTTAAATAATTTACGCTCGTGCAACTGACTGGCAAACATGCTTTCAAAATTGTTTCCCCGGGCATAGGCAAACACCGGGTGACCGGGTTGACTGGTTTGCACCACCACTTTTCCCCTCCTGTTTTTACGGCCCGCCCGTCCGCTCACCTGCACAATCAACTGAAAACTCCGTTCGTAGGAACGAAAATCCGGGTAATTCAAAAGATTGTCGGCATTCAGGATGCCTACCACCCGTACATTTTCAAAATCCAGCCCTTTGGTAACCATTTGCGTACCGATCAGGATATCGATATTTCCTGATTCAAAGCGATGAATGATCTGCTGATAGGCATTTTTTGCCCGTGTGGTATCAAGGTCCATGCGTGCCACTCTTGCATCCGGGAAAAAGGTTGAAATTTCATCTTCAATTTTTTCCGTTCCAAAACCTTTGGTACGGACATCTCCCGAGCCACAACCGGTACATTTGGGCGGAACCGGCTGTGTGTACCCGCAATAATGGCAAAGCAGGGCCGAACGCGATTTATGATAGGTCAGGCTCACATCGCAATGCCTGCACCTGGGAATCCAGCCACAACCTGCACATTGGATAAAAGGAGCAAATCCCCGTCGGTTTTGAAATAAAATAACCTGTTCCCGGCTGGCCAACGCCTGCGTTATTTCATCAAAAAGCCGGGGGCTGAAAACGGATTTCATCTGTTTTTTTTTGTACGCTTCGCGGGTGTCGGCAATAACCATCTCCGGCAGTTCAATTCCGCTGAACCGTTCGGTGAGCTTTACCAAACCGTATTTTTTGCTTTTGGCGTTGTAATAACTTTCGACAGAAGGGGTCGCTGTTCCGAGCAATACTTTCGCCCCATGCAGGCTTCCCAGTATCACGGCCAGATCGCGGGCATTGTAACGCGGTGCAGGATCGTATTGCTTGTAACTGTTTTCATGTTCTTCATCTACAATGACCAGCCCGAGTTTACGAAAAGGTAACAAGGCCGCCGAACGCGCCCCCAATATCAACTGGTATTGTTCGCCGTTTTTGCCTGGTTTTTCGTTCAACACGCTGAACCATATCTCCACCCTCTCGGCATCGTTGAATTTAGAATGATACACACCGGCTTTGGCACCAAATGCTTTTCTCAGGCGGTTGACAATCTGTGTAGTAAGCCCGATTTCAGGAACCAGGTACAAAACCTGGCTGCCCTTTTGTAACTGTTCTTCAATCAGTTTGATATAAATCTCGGTCTTCCCGCTTGATGTCACCCCGTGCAGCAACACGGTTTGTTGTGTTTCGAACTGCGACTTTATTTCATCAACGGCTTTTTGCTGTACCCCCGAAAGGTGGTGAATAGTTAGTTGTTCCGGTCCTTCGTTTTCCAAACGTCCGGTTTCTTTCTGAAAAACCTCTATAAATTCTTTTTCCTGAAGGCTGCGCAACAAGGTTTCTGAAGCCCCCGAACCTTCGAGCAGTTCTTTTTTCCCGATTTCATCTTTCTTTTCAGGGGCAAAAAGAGTTTCCGAAAGAAAATACTGAAAAAGCTGTTCCTGCTTTTTAGCCCGGCCAAACGACTCTACACAATCCCGTATCTGTTTTTCACCGGTAATTTTTTCGTTCAGCCTTACATACGGTACCAATTTAGGTTTATAGGCCTCTTTCATCTGCTCCTCTATCAGCACCGCATTTTTTTCAAGCAAAAGTTTGATGATGGAATACGAATTTTTCCTCCCCAGGAACCGGTTGGCCTCCTGAACAGTCAAATGCCCGCGGCTTTGAAGCAAAAGGAGCAATGAACTCTCTGCATCTGAAAGACCGGATGAAAGATTAACTTTTTCATTCAAAATGAATTTTGTCTGGCTTTCCAGCTTCAGTCCCGAAGGCAAAGCCGCTTTATACACTTCGCCCGGCGAACAACAGTAATAATCCGCCATCCACTCCCACAAATCCATTTGTTTCAGGTCGACAACGGGCTCTTCATCCAGGATGGCTTCAATGTCCTTTATTTCATACCCTGCTTCCGGTTTCCGGTCGTGAATGCGATGAACCAGCGCCGATAAAAATTTACGTTGCCCGAATTGCACAATCACCCGGATACCGGTTTTTATCTTCACCTGGAACCCGGGAGGAACACCATACGTAAATTTCCTGTTCAACGGAAGCGGCAAAATCACATCAACATACATTTCAGAAACCATAAGCAACAGAATAAGCCGAAAGGTAGCGGTTTTTTAAAAAACGGGAGAGAAGTGTTGAAAAGTTTTGTTTTATTAATACTTTGGAGGAAAAAATCAAAAAGACTGAAAAGAAAAGGAATAAACCTTGTGGATGTAATAATTGTTTTCTTTTGAAAACTATTTGTAAAAATGAAACAAACCGAAAATCAAATATTGGTCATTTTTGGTGCATCGGGTGATCTGACCAAACGCAAGCTGATCCCTGCCATGTTCGATTTACAGTTACAGGAAATGCTTCCCCGGAAATTTGCCATCCTGGGTGTAAGCCGCACCAATCTGGACGACCAGATGTTCCGCGAGCGGATGATGGAATTTCTTCCGAAAGACAAAAAATACGCAAAAGAAATTCCGGCATTTCAGGAAAGATTGTATTACCAACCCTTAGACACTTCCGGTAATTACGAATACCCGATTTTGCGCGACCGACTGCTGACCCTTGCCAAAGATTTGGGCATTCCTGAAAATTTTATCTTCTATTTGTCTACCCCGCCGCAACTGTATGAACTGATCCCTCAGGGGCTGGCATCCGTCGGGTTGAACGATGCTTCGGGCGGCTTCAAACGACTGATCGTGGAAAAGCCCTTTGGCACCGACCTTGAATCGGCCAGAACCTTAAACAAAAATCTGCTGGACTATTTCTCGGAAGAACAGATTTACCGTATCGACCATTACTTAGGAAAGGAAACCGTTCAGAACATGTTGGTTACCCGCTTCTCAAACGGCATTTTTGAGCCAATCTGGAACCACAATTTCATTCACCATATCGAAATCACTTCGGCAGAAAGTCTGGGAGTGGAAGAACGCGGAGGTTATTACGACCATTCAGGGGCCATGCGCGATATGGTACAGAACCACCTGATGCAATTAGTGGGCTTAGTAGCTATGGAACCACCGGTAGTGATCGAAGCCGATGCCATTCGTAACGAAGTGCTGAAGGTTTTTCAGTCGCTGCGCCCCATTCGGGAAGAACAGGTGGCACAACGCGTAATCCGCGGACAATACACGCAATCACACATCAAAGCGAAACTTGTGAAAGGTTACCGCGAAGAAAATGGGGTCAATCCGGAATCACGTACAGAAACCTATCTGGCGTTGAAGTTTTACATCGACAACTGGCGTTGGGGGGGCGTCCCGTTTTACATCCGGACAGGGAAAAAATTACCGGCACGTGTCACCGAAGTAGTCATTCACTTTAAAAAGACGCCGCACCATCTTTTTGGAGGACAAGCCGACAGCGAAGTGGCCAACAACCAGTTGGTTATCCGGATTCAGCCCGACGAAGGCATTTTGTTAAAATTCGGCATGAAAGTGCCGGGCGCCGGCTTCCGGGTGCAAACCGTGAATATGGATTTTCATTACGACCAATTGGCCGATGTGCACCTGCCCTCGGCTTATGAACGCCTCCTGCTCGACTGCATGCAGGGCGATGCAACATTATATGCACGTGGCGATGCGGTCGAAAAAGCATGGGAATTTGTACAACCTATACTGAATGCATGGAAGAACAATCCGGATATTCCGGTATACGGTTATCCTGCCGGGACTTGGGGCCCCGATGTCGCCGATCAGTTAGTAGAAGACGGACAATGGCGTTATCCCTGTAAAAACCTCAGTAACGATGGGGAATATTGTGAACTGTAACCACCCGGTAATAACGAACAATGACGATATTGAAATTGAATATCAAAAAAGAACAGTCGGGGAATCTGGAAACAAAAAACAGGCGCAAGCCGGTACAACACAAGGAGCTGCCAAAGACTGCCTGATACAACCATAAACTATTCGCCATGAAACAAAACATTGAAGTAAAGATTTTTAAAAACCCGGAAAAAGTAGCCAAAGCATTTGCCAAGGAGCTGTTGGCCATGATAAGCAAATCAGCACAAAAGCGTTTCGACATTGCCCTGTCGGGCGGACAAACGCCTAAACTGCTCTTTCAATATTTAAGTTCGAAATACAGGGAAAAACTTCCGTGGCAACGGCTTCATTTCTGGTGGGGCGACGAACGTTGTGTCCCGGCGGCACATGCCGACAGCAATTACGGGGTCGCCCGCGAACTGCTGTTTTCAAAGATTGAAATCCCTGCAGAAAATATTCATCCGGTAAACGGGGAAAACGATCCGCATGAAGAAGCTGTTTCGTACGGACACCAGTTACAGGGGCAACTGAACAACCGTCACGGCTGGCCGGTTTTCGACCTCATTATCCTGGGCATGGGAAACGACGGGCATACAGCCTCCATCTTTCCCGACCAGATGCACCTGCTCGGCTCCGGTTCGGTGTGCGAAGTATCCACTCATCCCGATACCAGGCAAAAACGAATTACACTTACCGGAAAAACACTGAACAATGCCAACCGGGTTTATTTTTTGGTTACCGGTGAGAATAAAGCCAAGCGTATTTCGCAAATTATGAATAACCGGAAAAAAGCTCAAAAATTTCCGGCCTACCATATTATTCCTGAAAACGGCGATTTTTACTGGTACCTCGACGAAGACGCGGCGAAAAAAATCAGGTAAACGGGTTTAATCGCCATGAATTTCATCCAACAATTCCTGATCGGTAATGACTTCAGCATCCGACAGGTTGATGGCCGTTTCGATCAACGCCAAATGGGAATAAGCCTGTGGAAAATTTCCCAACAGGCGCTTGCTCTCAAAATCGATATCTTCGCTAAACAAACCCAGATGGTTGCTGTACGATAACAATTGGTCGAACAAACGTTTGGCATCTGCTTTTTCCCCGATTTTAAATAAGCTGTTGATCATCCAAAAAGTACAGATGGTGAAAGAAGATGTTGGCAGCCCAAAATCGTCTTTGTTTTTATAGCGGTACATCAGCCCGTTGTGCATCAGTTGTTTTCGGGTTTCCAATACGGTTTTTTTGTACCGTTCGTCGGAGGCAGGCAAAAAACCATAATTTTCAATTAACAGGTTGGAGGCATCCAGGTCGTCGCTTCCGTAAAACTGAGTGAACGACTGCAACTTTTCGTTCCACGCATTTTTAATAATGTCTGTTTTGATCTTGTCACGCAACAGTTCCCATTGTTGGGAATGGCGGTCCATTTTCAATAAACCGGCAATTTTCACCGCCCTGTCGATGGCCACCCAGCATAAAACTTTCGAGAAGGTAAAATGCTTTTGTTCGTTGCGCAACTCCCATATCCCGCGGTCTGGCTTCTGCCAGTTACGATCAACCGTTTTTACAATGGAGCGTACAATGGTCCACAATTCCTCGCTCATGGCCAGCGATACGTTGTATATGTTGAAATGCTGATAGATCACATCCATCAGGATGCCGTATATGTCGTTTTGCTTTTGTTTGTAGGCCGCATTGCCAATACGTACCGGCGCCGATTTTTCATATCCTTCAAAATGTTCCAATATACGTTCGCTCAGCTTTTTTTCGCCGTTGATCCCGTACATGATCTGTAGCTTTTCATCTTTATCGGGAATAATACGGTTAATAAACTGAAGGTAGCGGGCAGCGATGTTCATGTGTCCCAGACTGGTCATTACCTTAATAACCATTGAGGCATCGCGTATCCAGCAAAAACGGTAATCCCAGTTCCTCACTTCACCAATACTCTCAGGAAGAGAGGTGGTGAGGGCTGCCAGTACCGCTCCCGATTTGTCGAAGCTCAGAAGTTTTAAGGCCAATGCACTCCGGGTGATTTCTTCGTTGTATTTCAGGAATTTCCGGGTTTTTTCCGACCAGTTGAGCCAATAGACTTTGGTGCGCTCAAATTTTAAATTGGTGCGTTCGATGTTCTGTTGTAATAATTTCTGATTGTAGCTCAACAGAAAAAAGCCGTCGCCGGTCAATTCAAGTTCAGTGCTATCCAGAATTTTTTGTTTGTCGAAATTGGTATACAGGTACAGCGAGTCGTAAACCCCTGAAACGGTATAACTTTTTATATAATCGGTCCTGGTTTCGTTTCTGGTTTCCCCGAAAGCGTACTCCAACCGGGGATTATATTTAACCCTGAACCACGGGGAACCGCTCACCTTTTGGATGTATCGGATAATGTCGGGCGGGTTATAATGCTGGTCGTTGCCGTTGATGTAGCGGGGCATGAAATCGTAAATATGGAAACAGTCGTTCCCTTTTCTGAAACTGGTTTGTAAAATATTGGTGCGGGGAATATACGATTGCTTGATTTCTGTCCCTTTTGCCGGAATAATGGAAAAAGTCCCGCCTTTGTCCCGGTCGAGAAGAGCCGCAAACACACTTGGAGAATTAAAATCGGGCAGGCAACACCACTCAATATCTCCTTTTTCCGACACTAAGGCCCCACTTCTGCAATTGCCTATTATTCCGTAATTCAGGTTGCTCATATCTTAATTTTTAAAAAGAAATTAGCTTTCGATATCCCAATTTTCAAAAAAAATCTGTATTATGTAATTGAAAATCAAAATTTCCTATAATATGCAAAGATTTTTAATCGTATCCAATCGTTTACCGGTAAGTATTGAAATTGATAATGCAAAAATAAATATAAAAGCCAGTGTGGGCGGTTTGGCAACCGGTTTGCGGCCTATTCACGAAAAACACGATAGTCGTTGGATTGGTTGGCCGGGAATCAATCCGGAAGATTATCCGGAGGAGGTTCAGGTGAAAATAAACCAGGAACTGGAGAAAAATAATTATATCCCCGTCAATATTGATTCGGAGGTGTTCGACGATTTTTATTTCGGTTTCAGCAATAAAACAATCTGGCCCATCTTCCACTATTTTATGCAATACACCGAATACCACGAACAGCATTGGGAGGCTTACAAAAGAGTGAACGAACAATTTGCAGAAGTAATTTCGCAACATATCCGCGAAGACGATATCTTGTGGATACACGATTACCAGTTGTTGTTGCTCCCCCGGCTTATCCGCAAGCGTTTCCCGAAACTGACCATCGGCTTTTTTCTGCATATCCCGTTTCCCTCATACGAAGTTTTCCGTTTATTGCCCTGGCGGCGCGAAATAATCGAAGGTATGTTGGGGGCCGATTTGCTGGGTTTTCACACCTACGATTATCAACGCCACTTCAATAGTTGTGTGCGGCGCATTCTCGGGTACGAAACATCGTTCAACCAGATTAAGCTGAACAAGCGCAATGTGGTAACCGATAATTTTCCGCTGGGCATCGATTTTGAATGGTTCCAGCAACAGGCAAAGGGCAACCTGTCCAAATCTGGAAAAGACAAAACGGAAATACAAAAAGAAATCGACAAATATTTCCTGATGGCGCCCGAACGAAAACTGATTGTTTCGATCGACCGGCTTGATTACACCAAAGGAATTGCCAACCGGCTTGAAGCCTTTGAACATTTTCTGGATTCGTATCCCGAATACATCGGGAAAGTGACACTGGTGATGGTGGCCACGCCAACCCGCGACAGCGTTGAGTATTATCAATTGCTGAAAAAAGAAGTGGACGAACTGGTGGGCAAAATCAACGGGAAATATGCTTCGATAAACTGGACTCCCATCTGGTATTTCTATCGTTCGTTGCCAATCGAATCGGTTATCGAACTGTATGCAGCCAGCGAGGTGGCATTGATCACCCCGGTACGCGACGGCATGAACTTAGTGGCAAAAGAATATATTGCATCGAAAACCGACCAAAAAGGGGTGCTTATTTTGAGCGAGATGGCCGGGGCTGCAAAGGAAATGAACGAAGCGCTGATCATCAATCCCAACAACAAACGGGAATTGTCGGAAGCCATAAAAATTGCATTGGAAATGCCTGAAGAAGAACAGGTGCAACGAAACCAGCTTTTACAGAACCGGTTAAAAAGATACAACGTGCATAAATGGGCCAACGATTTTATCAGCGGACTGGAAGCGGCCCGCAACAACCGCAAGGTGTCGTTTGGCATCGACTTTTCCGAAGAGGTGCGTGAAAATATTTTTTCAACTTACCGAAAAAGCGAAAAAGCGCTTTTCTTTCTCGATTACGATGGCACATTAACCGGCTTTAAAGACGATCCGGAGAAAGCAATGCCCGACCAGCAATTATACGATTTGCTGGATCAGATTGCTAACCGCGAAAACTCGGAACTGGTCATTATCAGCGGACGCGACCGCGATGCTTTCGACCGCTGGTTCAGCAATAAAAAGTTTCACCTGATTACGGAACATGGCGTTTGGTTGAAAAAAGTATCCGGAGAATGGGAGTTCTTAATCCAGTTAAACAACGACTGGAAAGAGAAAATCGTTCACACACTTGAATATTACGTAGACCGTACGCCGGGCAGCTTTATTGAAGAGAAAAATTACTCGCTGGTATGGCATTACCGCAAAACCGATCCCGAGTTGGGACAGATGCGTGCGATTGAGCTGAAGGACGAACTATCGAGCTTAACCTCCAACAACAACCTGGAAATAATGGAGGGAAATAAGGTGATTGAGATAAAAACCAGGGGAGTTAACAAAGGGCAGGCCGCCCTGCAATTTATGATGGGCAGGAATTACGATTTCCTGATGGCCATTGGCGACGATTGGACCGACGAATACCTGTTTGAGATTCTTCCTTCAGAAACGATTTCAATAAAAGTAGGAATGGGCAAAACTAAGGCACGCTACCACCTGGCCGATTATCAGGAGGTGCGGAGCTTCCTGGCACAACTGGCAGAACAATAACAGCGTTGTTGCTCATTCATACCAGTCGCCCGGCTCCGAGCCGGCCAGTTCAAACAGATAATGTCCGATTTTCTGACATGCAAGCTCATAGAAACGTTTTCCTTTTTCGGCAGTTGCGTTGACCGGGTTGCCAATGCCTGTGTCGGCAGTAACCATGCTCCATCGGCGTTCGGCCCAGGCCCAACCTTCCTGTATGCCCTTAAACCGAAATTTTTTGGCCGCCCCATCGCCTGCTTCGCTTAGCGGAAATACCAGTTTCGGATTCAAGTGCAGCATCAGGCTGGTTTCCACCTCGCCGGCATGTTCGCCCAAATCGTCAAAAATGTCTTTCTGCTCTTTTATTCTGTACCAGTCGATTTCGGAAAGAAACATTTTGGAGTATTTCAGCCCCAATTCTCTCAACATTTGCCGAAAATCGTTTCCCCCGTGACTATTCAGAATGACAAACTTAGATATGCCCTGACGGTTGAGGGTTTCAATAACATTGTCCAATATTGCAAACTGCGTACTGGGATTGAGGTTGATATCTAACCGGATATCGTGCTGGCCGGTATTCACCCCAAACGGGATAACGGGCAACACAATTACTTTCGCCCCTTTTTCCCAGGCAATCTTTGCAGCTCCTGCGGCAACTGCTTCTGCTTCAATATTGTCAGTTGCATATGGCAAGTGATAATTGTGCGCTTCGGTGGCCCCCCAGGGCAAAACAGCTAATTGATAATTGGTGTCTTTTACTGTTTTCCAAGTGGTTTCGGCTAAAATGTAAGGTCTCATGTTTGGTTGATTAGAAAAGTTAATTTTCGATACCTGATGCCGGATACTTGATTCTCAGTAGGCTTTTTTGATATCGTGTATGCGGTATCCGGCACCAGTTTTTATACTTTTGGCAACTCCCACGGAGCGCGATAATTTGCTTTCAGATACGAATTCGCTTCGGCATCGTTTATAAATTCCTGTTTGTTGCCATCCCAGTTCAGTTTGCGCCCCAACCGGTACGAAATATTTCCAAAGTGGGCAAAACGGGCAATGTGGGCGCCAATCTCGATGTCGCAATTCGGCTTATTGCGGGTTTTTACGCAATCAAGGAAATTCGCCACGTGTAAATCAAGTCCTTTCCCGGTCGATGGCTGCAACGGCATTCCTTCAAATCCGTCTTTCTTGCCGGTGCTTTTGGTTTCCGGGATCACTTCCCATCCACCGCGGTCGACCACCAATGTCCCATATTCCCCGAAGAAAGCAACACCGTGTCCACGGTTTTTAAATTGGGCGCCATAAATGCCGATGGTGTGATCCCACAATAGTCCAAAGTTGCCAAAATCATAAATGGCCATCATGGTATCGGGCGTTTCCATGTCGTCGGTCGGGAATGCGTATTTGCCGCCCGATGACATGATTGATTTCGGAACATATTCGTTCATCCCGTACAAAGCATAATCGAGCAAATGCACTCCCCAGTCGCACATGACGCCACCGGCATAGTCCCAATACCAACGGAATGAGGCATGGAAGCGGTTTTGGTTGTACGGACGGGCAGGGGCTGGTCCCAACCACATGTCGTAGTCAACGCCTTCGGGGGCTGGTTCATCTGAAACAACCGGGATAGACGTTTTCCAGCCTACAAACGACCAGGCGCGTACCGAGCGGATGCGGCCAATGTTTCCGGCATGCAGGTAATCAACGGCAGCTTTCCAGTGCGGGTCGCTGCGTTGCCACTGTCCAACCTGAACCACCGATTTGTAACGTTTCACCGCTTTCACCATCAGGTTGGTTTCTTCTATTGAATTGGCCAGCGGTTTTTCGGTATACACATCTTTTCCGGCCTCGCAGGCATAAATGGTGGGGATGCAATGCCAGTGGTCGGGCGTTCCGTTGATAATTACGTCGATATCTTTTCGTTCCAATAATTTCCGAAAATCTTTGTACTGGTCGGGTTTTTTGCCCTGAATTTTTTCAGCATCGGACACCCGCCGGTCGATTACCCGTTGGTCTACGTCGCATATCGCAGCGCATTCCACATTCTTCTGACGGAGAAAAGCCTCCATATTGGTCCATCCCTGGCCGCGTGCGCCAATCAGTCCCACGGTAATTTTTTCATTGGGCGAACAGCCTGCATTTAAAATGGTGGGCATGGCCGCAACACCGGCTGCAACGATTGCCGAATTTTTCAAAAAATCTCGTCGGTTATTTTTCATGGTTGTCTATTGATTAGGTTTATTGTCAATCATCAAAACGTCCAAAGATAACAAGAATGCAATAAAACGGGGCAGCGCTTTATATTGTTTTTGTGCAACATTTTCCCTGACATCGGGGGGAGATACAGACCGGGCTACCACTTAGAAAGAAACCGCAACTAAATCAATTGTCCGACAGTTGTGCGAAGTATTGACCAATCGGTCAATAATAACAATTTCTTAACATTGCAAGATTGAAAATAAGTATCGGGAATTTATAACTTTGACCGACCGTTCAGTCAAAAAATAACAATCAAAACAATGTGCCCAAGGTCATCCAAACAATTTGAAGAAATTCGCCAGGAAAAGAAACAATTAATCATGGACGTGGCGCTGGAACTTTTTGCAGAAAACGGGTTTCACGCCACGTCCATCAGCCAGATTGCCAAAAAAGCAAAAATTTCAAAAGGGCTTGTTTATAATTATTTTGAAAGCAAAAACGACATTCTGGAAGAAATTACCCGTTGGGCTTTCGATAATATCTATTTACAATTAGACCCGAATAAAGACGGAATACTCACAAGAGAAGAATTTGTGGATTTTATCAGGGCCACCCTGAAATCGGTGGATGAAAACCGGCAATTCTGGAAACTCTATTTTGCCTTGGTTTTTCAGCCTCAGATTTTAGAATCGTACTCACAAAAATACACGGACAAGGGATTGGAAATAGTTAAAATGCTGCACGGATTCATTGTGTCGCAAGGCAGCGTATCGCCTGAAAAAGACCTGATAGCCATTTCCTTCCTCCTGAAAGGGGCCACGCTGATCGTTCTGACTTCCCACCAATTTTTTCTGACCGACGACATTGTGGGCGACACGGTCAATGCCTGTTTCCGTTTAATTAACAACAATAAAAATACCGGATGTCATGAAAAAAAGTAAACTGGTTATCTTGCTGTTTCTTGCCGCGTTCCATGTTTCTGCTCAGGAAATTGATATAAAGCAATTAGTTCGCGAAGCCGACGAAAAAGCAAGGGGAAATTCGAGTGTCGGCACTTTTTCGATGACCATTGAACGCCCCGGGTGGTCGCGCACGATCAGCATGAAGAACTGGTCGCTGGGCACAGAGTATTCGCTGATTTACGTTACTGCCCCGGCCAAAGAAAAAGGCCAGGTTTTTCTGAAGCGGCAAAACGAAATGTGGAACTGGATCCCCAGCATCGAGCGCATGGTAAAAATCCCGCCGTCGATGATGATGCAATCGTGGATGGGTTCCGATTTCACCAACGACGACCTGGTGCGCGAATCATCGCTTGTCCGAGATTATACACATAAGTTGCTTGGCGAAGAAAAAATTCAGGCTTACGATTGTTATAAAATTGAGATGATTCCCACCGAAAATGCTCCCGTGGTATGGGGAAAAGTAATCATGTGGGTCAGCAAAAAAGACAAGCTCTGGCTGAAGGCCGAATATTACGATGAAGATGGTTTTCTCGTAAGCCACGAGATTTTTTCCGATATAAAAAAGATGGACGACCGCATCATCCCTTGTCGGATGGAAATGATCCCTGCTGAAAAAGAAGGGCATAAAACCATCATGGTTTTCGAAACAATTGATTTTGAAGTACCTTTAAAAGAAGATTTTTTTTCGATCCAGAATATGAAAAAGGTGAAATAAAAATACCGGATATGAAGCAAGAAAACAACCGTCGCTTTTTTTTCTTTCCTCCCGGAGAGGGGCTGAGGGAGGCCTCCAAACTGGCATGGCGAAACCTCTGGCGAAACAAACGCCGAACATTGATTACTGTTTCTTCCATATTTTTCGGTGTCTTGCTGTCGGCTTATATGACTTCGATGCAGGAAGGTTCGTACGAGAAAATGGTTGATATTGTGGTGAAATTCTATTCCGGGTACATTCAGGTACACCACGAAGACTACTGGGAAAACAAAAGCATTAACAATACCTTTGAATACGATCAGGTTTTAATTGATCAAATGATGGCCAACAGGGATGTTGATTTTGTGATTCCCCGGCTTGAATCGTTCGGGCTGGCCTCCTCCGAAGAGCTGACCAAAGGCGCTATTGTTTTCGGTATTGATCCGGTACCGGAGGACCAATTGACCGGTATTTCAGAAAAAATTACGAAGGGCGCTTATCTCGTACCGGACGACCATGGGGTCATCATTGGCGAGGGGCTTGCCGGTTACCTCAAATTACAACTGAACGATACCCTAGTGATGATCAGCCAGGGGTTCCACGGGGTAAGCGCTGCCGGTAAATTCCCGGTACGCGGGATTATCAAACATGTGTCGCCAGAACTGAATAAAACGATTGTGTACATGGCATTGCCCCGCTGCCAGGAGTTTTTCAGCGCCGAAAACCGGCTCACCTCATTAGTGGTGAACGTGAAAGACAATGATGTCATGCGGCGGACCCTGCGAAACCTGAAAAACAACATTCAATCGCCCTACTCCGTAATGAGTTGGGAAGAAATGCAACCCGAAGTGGTCCAGCAAATCGAAAGCGACCGGGCCAGCGGGGTGATTATGAAAGCCATCCTTTACTTAGTGATTGCTTTTGGCGTACTGGGAACCATTATGATGATGATTGCCGAACGTAAACGCGAATTCGGGGTAATGGTTTCCGTCGGGATGAGAAAAGGGAAACTGGCCGCAATTCTTTTATTGGAAACCATACTCATCGGCCTCATGGGAATTGTTTCCGGCGTACTTGTTGCCCTACCGCTAATCTGGTTACAGAAGTCAAATCCGATCCCATTCACCGGACAGGCCGCACAAATGATGGAAGAATTCGGATTCGAGCCGTATATGTTCTTTTCGTCAACCCCGGAAGTATTCTACCATCAGGCAATCAGCGTATTTGTCCTGACCATGGTGATTGCGGTTTACCCTGTTGTTGCCGCCTTTCGTTTAAAAGAAATTAAAGCATTGCACTCCTAAAACCGAAAACGATGATTGCATCAGTAGCCTGGAGAAATATTTGGCGAAACCCGGTACGTTCGGGAGTTATCATAGCCGCTATTGCCATCGGTATGTTTGCCGGCGTATTTACCACCACTTTCGTGAAAGGATGGATGGACCAGCGCCTCGAAGCAGGCGTGGAAACCGAAGTGTCGCACATCCAGATACACGACCCGAAATTCACGGAAAACTACGAACTGAAAAAATACATTCCCGACGGGGTACAACTTTCTGAAGAGATTTTACAGGATGAAGCCGTCAACGGGACCAGCCCTCGCATTGTGGTCCAGTCGATGATCGCATCGTCGGAAACCGGGACAGGAGTACGCATCATGGGCATTGACCCGGAAAAGGAAAAAACCGTTACCAATTTGTATACGAAAGTGATGGAAGGCGACTATTTTGAAAGTGTCAGCCGCAACCCGGTGCTCATCGGGAAAAAGTTAGCAAAAAAACTAAAGGTAAAACTGCATTCCAAATTGGTAATCACTCTCCAGGATGCAGAAGGGCATATCGTCGGTGGCGCTTTCCGGGTATGCGGTATTTACAATGCCTCGAACGGGATGTTCGAAGAAATGAACGTTTTCGTCCGTAACACCGACCTGGCCCGGCTGGCTGCGCTCGACCAAACTGTGGCCCACGAAATTGTTGTCCATCTGAAAGAACCGCAGAAACTCGAAATGCACACCAGCACGTTACTAACAAAATATTCCGGATTAGACGTTCAAAATTGGAAACAATTAACCCCTGAACTTGGATACATCAATGAGATCGGCAATATGTATACTTATATGTTTGTAGTAATTATTTTGCTGGCGCTGGGCTTTGGCATTGTAAACACCATGCTGATGGTTGTGCTCGAACGGGTGAAGGAACTCGGTATGCTGATGGCCGTGGGAATGAGTAAGGCAAGGGTATTTTGGATGCTCATGTTGGAAACGGTTTTGCTCACCCTGACGGGCGGCGCCGCCGGCATCCTGCTCGGATTGGGGGTCACGTATGCTACCATGAAAAATGGCATCGATTTGTCGATGTATGCCACCGGAATGGAAGACTGGGGTTACACCACCCACATTTTTCCGACTGTGGAAACGGAGATGGTGGCTGTGATCAGCATCCTGGTTATAGTGACCGGCATCCTGGCTTCCATCTACCCTGCCAGAAAGGCATTGAAATACAATCCGGCAGAAGCAATACGGACTGAATAGGGAGGATTTGAAGATTTGAGAATGTGAAAATGTGAGAATGTGAAAATGTGAGAATGTGAAGATCATAAAATATTTTGAGTTATGAATAATATCATCGAGATAAAAAACCTGCATAAGGTTTACAATGAATCAGAAGTGAAGGTCCATGCGGTAAACGGGGTTGACCTGAATTTTGAAAGAGGCGAGTTTGCCGCGATTGTCGGTCCGTCCGGTTCAGGAAAAACAACCTTGCTGAATATGTTGGGCGGTCTCGACCAGCCCACAGAAGGCAGTATCCTGATTGAAGGCACCGATCTGGGTAAGCTGAAATCGTCGCAACTCATTGATTTCCGGATGCGGAATATCGGTTTTGTTTTCCAGGCCTACAACCTCATCCCGGTACTGACGGCCAAGGAGAACGTAGAGTTCATCATGCACCTGCAAAACCGGTCCCGACAAGAGCGGGACGAACGGACAATGGAACTGTTGAAAGCCGTTGGGCTGGAAGGCCGCGAAAATAGCCGTCCCAACAAGTTATCAGGCGGACAGCAACAACGGGTGGCCGTAGCGCGGGCACTGGCTTCGAAGCCTAAATTCGTACTGGCCGACGAGCCTACTGCCAACCTCGACTCGAAATCGACCGAAAACCTGCTCGACATCATGGAAGAACTGAACCGGAAAGAAAATATCACCTTCATTTTTTCGACCCACGATCAACGCGTGGTGAACAAGGCCCGTCGGGTGATTACGCTCGAAGACGGGAAAATAATCAACGACATTCGTAAAAATTAAACATGGGCATTTTTCAGCATTTTCTGGTTTTTATCTTGTTGTTTTTTCAAACAAACTGGGACGGAAAACTAAACACGGGACTGGATGCAGGTTACATGTCTCCAACCGAAAAAGCTGTTTTGTTCGAAATCAATAAAGTCAGAAATAATCCGGTACGCTATGCAGATGAATACCTTGAACCGATGAAAACCTATTACAACGGGAACAAACTTGCTTATCCGGGACAAATGCCAATTATTACTTCAGAAGGCCGAAAAGCACTCGACGAGTGTCTCCGTTTTTTGAAGAACGCCGGTACTGTAAGCCCTTTGCAACCTGACAAAGGACTTTTCATGGCTGCGCGCGACCATGTAAACGATCAGCAAAAAAACGGGGGTATCGGGCATTTCGGAAAAGACAGTTCAAAACCGGTTGACCGGATTGAACGATATGGAAACTGGGATGTTTCGGCGGCTGAAAATATTGCCTACGGAATTGACGATGCCCGCAAGGTGGTCATCTCGTTACTGATTGACGATGGCGTTCCCGGCAGGGGCCACCGTACCAATCTCCTAAACCCTTCCTTTACTGTGGTTGGAATCTCTTTAGGGAACCACCCTGATTATGGTTCGGTTTGCGTGATGGATTTTGCCGGGGCTTATCAATCAAAATTACCATGAGAAAAATTATTTTCCTGATATTATCAATCATATCGGCAACTTCCTTTTCGCAGGAACGCAACTGGGTTTTGAACGGCTATGTGAAAGATTTGCAGATGTATTATTCCCCAAAACAGGAACTGGCCGGTACCGACATCGACCAGTTGAATACCAACATCATCCACAACCGCCTGAACTTTAAGTGGTACGCCAACGATAAGATCACGGTGGTTGCTGAAATGCGCAACCGGTTGATCTTTGGCAATATCATCCGTGAATTCCCGGACTATCAGTCGACCATCGATTACGATAACGGATGGGCCGACCTTTCATGGGTCTCCATTGATGCAAAAAACTGGTTCCTGCATTCAATGGTCGATCGTGCCTATATTGATTACAGTCACGGGAAATGGCAGTTCCGCGTGGGAAGGCAGCGTATCAACTGGGGCGTCAATTTAGTGTGGAACCCGAACGATGTGTTCAATACATTTTCGTATTTCGACTTCGATTACGAAGAACGGCCCGGCACCGATGCAATGAAGATTCAGTATTACACCGGGGCCACTTCTTCAGCCGAACTGGTTTTTAAAATGGCTGACGACAGGCAGGACGTGGCCCTGGTTGGTTTGTACCGTTTCAGCAGGTGGAAGTACGATTTCCAGGTACTGTCGGGCCGGGTGGGCGACGATTATATTATTGGCGGCGGCTGGTCGGGCGACATCAAAGGCGGCGGGTTCCGGGGCGAAATCACGCATTTTATCCCGCACAACCATGCCGAAAATCCGGTTGAAGCAACTGTTGCATCGATATCGGGCGACTACACGCTGAAAAACAGCCTGTACCTTCATGCCGGGGCGCTTTTCAACAGTCATGGCACTACCGGAAAAGCCGGGGGGATGGACCTCCTTTTCAATCCCGATATGTCGGCCAAATATCTTTCGTTTGCAAAATACGAACTCTTCGGACAGATTTCGTACCCTTTCACACCCCTGCTAAATGGCAGTTTTTCAGGAATTATAAACCCCTGTGACCATTCGTTTTATGTTGGCCCGGCATTTACCTATTCCCTTCAGGACAATCTTGAACTGATGCTCACCGGCCAACTGTTTTTTGGCGACGAAGAGACTGAATTTGGCGACATCGGACAGTTGGCTTTTGCCCGGATACGATGGAGCTTTTAAGGGCACATGATTTTATTCAGCGGACAACTTCGGGCCATCTGCGGAATAAGGATGGCAGGACTTTGATACCTGTTTTTCATTTGCTTTCTGGATTGTTCGGGCGAATCAATTATTTTTGTTCCTGAAAATTGCATGTTATGAAATTCATTTACCCGCTTTTTTTGTTTGCATTGCTGGCTGTTGTCGTTCCGTTGGCCATCCATTTTTTCAATTTCAAACGGTACAAAACGGTTTATTTCAGCAATGTAAATTTTCTGAAAGCGGTAAAAAGGGAAACACGCAAAAAATCAAAGATCAAACAAATAGTGATCTTATTTTCCCGCATTCTGGCTATTGGGTTTCTGGTCTTTACCTTCAGCCAGCCATATATCCCACTGACAGAAAGGGGAAAACAGCGTGCACGGCAGGCGGTTGCCATTTATATCGACAACTCGTTCAGCATGCGTATAGAAGGAGAGAAAGGCATTCTGCTGGAACAGGCCCGCAACAAAGCTATCGAGATTGCGGCCTCGTACCGGCCAGGAACCCGTTTCTTATTGTTGACCAACGATTTCCTGTCACAGCACCGTTACCTGCTCAGTAAAGAACAACTGGCCCTGCAGTTGGGAGAATTGAAAGCCAGCCCGAATGCCGTCCGCTTTGCTCAAGTAATGGAGCATGCCCGGCAACAACTCAACGAAGCCGGCAAACGGTCCGATCAAACAGTCTATGTGTTGTCCGACTTTCAGAAAAACAACTTCGATTTTACCGGACTGCAAAACGATACGGCCCGGTGGACATACCTGATGCCATTTTCTTCCGGAAAAGTCAATAACCTGTTTATCGATTCGTGCTGGTTTGAAGTGCCGGGAAGAAAAGCAGGCCAGGTGGAGAAACTTTTGGTCCATGTCGTCAATTCGTCGGACGAAGATTATCAGAACATTCCCCTTCGCCTGCAAATCAACGATTCGCTAAAAGCAGTTTCAACCCTGAACATTGGCGCGGGGGAAGAACAAACCGTTGAAATGACTTTTACCAACAACAGTTCCGGATTCCAGTACGGGGTCGTGGAATTAGACGATTACCCGATGTTGTACGACAATAGTTATTTCATTGCTTACGAGGTAAAAAACAAGGTCAATGTAACCGGTATTTTTGAAGATGGCGACCCTGCAGCGGGTTATTTTCACGCCCTGTTTTCCGATGATGAATTTGTGGATTACGAAGAAGCGAGGGCGAGCAGTCTCCAGATCAGCCGTATAAAAAATGCGCAGTGTGTGTTTCTTATTAATTTAGAAAATATCAGCAGCGGATTGACGGACGAACTGGCCCGTTTTGTGGAAAATGGCGGGACACTGGCGGTTTTCCCGGGCAATAACGCAGATTTAAGCCAGTATAACCAACTGTTTTTGGCATTACAGGCCAACATGATTACAGGAAAAGATACCGGGACCATCCATCTTTCGGAGATTAATTACAATGATGTTCTTTTCCGGAATGTCTTCAAAAAGAAAGAACAAGAGGCAAACCTGCCTACTGTACAGAATATTTTCAGTTTCACAAAAAAGAATACCTTTGCCGAAACGACACTGATGACGCTCCGGAGCGGGCAACCGGCGCTGACCGGACATTCTTTCGGAAAAGGGAAACTATACACTTTCGCTTTTCCGGCTGACACGAAAAACAGTTCGTTCCTGAAGCATCTTATTTTTGTGCCCCCGGTATACAATATCGCGATGAACAGCTTATCGGCCCAGGCTATTGCCCATCCGGTTGAAATTGAAAACCGGTTGTTGGTCAACCGCAGCAAACTGGCAGGAGGAGACGGACAACTTATTTTCAGGAAGCGGAACACAACGGAAGAATTTCTGCCCGTTGGCAAACCTGCAGGCGACCGGATGCTGCAAGTCAACCTAAGAAATGTTGTCAGTACAGCCGGACATTACGAACTGCTCAGTAATTCACAGGTCGCTGAAGCAGTGGCATTTAACTACAAACGTAATGAATCGGAACCCGATTTTTATCGGGCAGAAGAATTAGAAATGCTGATCCGCGAAAAAGGGCTCAAACAGTTTGACCTGATCGACAGTACAGATCAGAATCTTCAGCAAACACTTCAGGATTTGAACAATGGCAAACAATTGTGGCCGTATTTCCTGATGGCTGCACTCTTTTTTGTGTTATTGGAAACCCTTATCATCCGTTTCTGGGAATAACTTTTCCACACAAACCTGCCATTTTTAATGGTTTTATTGAACAGATTTTCTTTTTTTTGAACTAATGTGAAAGTTCAATGAAAAGGACAAATTTAAAATTTGTGGTTATGGGAAAATTATCAGCTCAGGATTACATGGCCCGGGAAGACCGCTTCGGGGCCCATAATTATCACCCCCTGCCGGTTGTGCTCGAACGGGGCGAAGGTGTTTTCGTGTGGGATGTTGAAGGGAAAAGATACTACGATTTTCTGGCTGCATATTCGGCGGTCAATCAGGGGCACTGCCACCCGAAAATTGTTGCCGCCCTCACCCGACAGGCACAAAAGCTGGCGCTCACTTCACGTGCCTATTACAACAACGTGTTGGGCGAATGGGAAGAGTACATGGCCAAACTGTTTGGCTACGATAAAATGCTGCCCATGAACTCGGGTGCCGAAGCCGACGAAACTGCCTTGAAACTCATCCGAAAATGGGCTTACAAAATAAAGGGAGTTCCCGTAAACGAGGCAAAAATCGTGGTTTGCAACGGTAATTTTCACGGGCGTACCATCACGATTATCTCCATGTCGTCGGACCCGGACGCCTATAACCATTACGGCCCGTATACGCCCGGTTTCGTGAAAGTCCCCTACAACGATTTAGAAGCGCTGGAAGAAGCATTTCAGGATAAAAATGTGGCCGGGTTCCTCGTTGAACCCATTCAGGCCGAAGCCGGGGTATACATCCCCGAAGATGGTTTTTTGCGCAAAGCATGGGAACTCTGTAAAAAATATAACGTGCTGTTTGCTGCCGATGAGGTACAAACCGGATTGGGGCGCACCGGAAAATTTCTGGCTTGCGATTATGAAAATGTACGTCCCGACCTGCTTATTCTCGGAAAAGCAGTTTCAGGCGGGATGTATCCTGTTTCGTGTGTCCTGGCCGACGATGAGATCATGCTGACCATCAAACCGGGAGAACATGGTTCTACCTACGGTGGGAACCCGGTTGCCGGACGAGTTTCGATGGCGGCCATTGACGTGCTGCTGGAAGAAAAACTGACCGAAAATGCAATGGAAATGGGCGAATATTTCCGCAGCGAAATGCAAAAAGTAAAATCGGAAATGATTGAAATTGTCAGGGGAAAAGGCCTGTTGAATGCCATCGCCATAAAACCGGTAAACGACAAAACCGCATGGGATATTTGTCTTGCCATGAAAGAAAACGGTATTCTCGCCAAACCGACCCACGAACATATTATCCGGTTCACCCCACCGCTGATTATCAACAAAGAGCAGATGACAGATGCCCTTAGCCGGATAAAAAAAACATTCCGGGAATTTGGCGTTTAACAATACGGATGAGATAAATTGAGGCTGAAAAATTCTAAAAATACGGGTACAGTTTTTTGGGTAGTCTCAAATAGGTAAAATTATTTGTATTTTACCTCTTGCACAGTAAAGTAAAAAATGCAGACTTCACGAAGTTTCTGACAGCCATTTTTATTTTTGCGAAAGCAACTTTTTTTCACAAAATTTATCACTATCTATGACAGACCGAAAGACGAGAAATAACAGACGTTAAAATCGGGAAACAGAATAAAAAAGACATGGGAAAGAAAATCATCCATAGGATAAAAAAAATCGCCGGGTGGTTCTTGCTGTGCTTTTTTGTTTTATTGGTTGCCACATTGGTTTTTGCCTACCTGAAAGCTCCGGAGTACATTAACAATAACCTTTCGGGATGGGTTGCCCAAAAAACCCGGGGAACGTACCGTCTGCAATTCGACCGGATCAACCTAAGCATTGTGAATTGGGGATTTTCGGCTGAAAATGTATCCCTCTGTCCGGCCTTGCCCGAAACAGGCTCCACCGATTCGATAAGCACAAAAAAAATATTTTACTCGTTTTCGTCGCCCGAAGTGAACGTAAAAAATGTGGGGCTCTTCAATCTTTTTGTACTGAAAAAATTAGCTATCGGGAAATTTGAAATCCGGGAGCCCGATTTTCGGGTAGACGGTACATCGGGGACAGAATACAGACCGGAACGGAATATCAATATCCTTTTTCGGGAATTGGAACCATTGCTGCGGAAAAAACTTCGTTCGGTACGGATAAAAGAAATTGAACTGATTGACGCGAATTACAACCTGTACAATTTCCCCGGACAGATGAAAAAAGGCCCAGACACCGGGCAAATTACCATCGGGATAAAAAATTTTTACACCGACTCGCTGCTCCTGCCCGATCCCGACCGCCTATTCAACGCCGACGATGTGTTTGTCAGGATAACCGATTTTCAAAAAGAACTGGGCGACAGTTTGCATGTTCTCCGGGCAGACGAGGTGTATTATTCGCTGACAAAAGCGCACATCACCGGACAAAATGTTTCGCTTCAGCCTCAAAAGGATACTCTCGGGCTGAAAAATCAATACATTGTGAAAGTCCCCTTCCTGAAACTGAAAAGCAATTTCATTCACGGGTTTTACACGTCCGATTCAATCCGTATCGATTCGCTGCTCCTCGACCGGGCCGAAATTGAATTTTACCCGAAACACAATTCCGGAAAAATAACGCTCGAACATATTTCCGGCTTCGATTTGTACGAACTGATAAAGGATGATTTTAGAAGTTTGAATATTCGTCACTTTCTTCTCGATAATGCCAGCCTGAAACTTTACAATTTTAAGGACGGCTATTTCCTGCAGCAGGAAATGAAAAAAGCAGAACTGGAACTCGGCAATTTTTATCTCGACTCAGCTTCGATCGACAATACCGATAAAATATTTTATTCCGACAGTTTGTCCCTCGCCGTTGAGGGTTATCAGGTTGCGCTGGGCGACAGGCATCATTTGCTAAACATCGACAAATTATCAGCAAGTACCGGCGATGGATCGGTCCGGGTTTATCATGCCCGGGTAGGCCCTGTTTCGGAAGAAGCGATCAAAAGGGACAAAAAAATGGCCATACAGGTTGATTGCGACAGTATGAGAATCAGGGACGCTAAGCTAAAACAGGCTTTTCATTTTCGGGAATTGCCTATCGGTGGAATGGAATTGTACAAGCCTGTCATTACCATAAACCGGTACGATACGGAAATGGAAAAGACGCGACGGTCACCGAACCTGGTTTACGAGATGATCGCCAGCTATTTTCGCGGTATTTACGCCAATATAGTGGTGCTCGAAAATGGACAGTTGCAGGTGAGCAATCTTTCCGATCCCGAACGCACGGGTTTCATACGGTCGCGAATCGATTTTAACCTGACCGGGTTTGCCCTTGATTCGCTAAGCGCGGCAAGGTCGGACAAACTGTTTTTTGCTTCCGACATTGACCTCACTTTTTCGGATTACGAGATGAAATTGGTTGACCAGCTGCACCGGATGACCATTGATCAAATCAACCTGTCGAGTTCGCAGCGCAGCGCTTCAGCCGAACGCTTGCACCTGTACCCGGTTGTCCGTGAAAGCACGGAAGCCCTGCTCCAAAAATACGGCAATTCGGAATTGTACGAGGTTAATGTGCCTTTTTTGCATTTTCTTAATACCGATATCCATCAGGCGTTTTTCAATAAAAAACTGACCATCGGCAACATCCGGATCATGCAGCCGGAAATCAGTGTCGAGAGTTTTGCAAACCTCCGGGCGAAAGACGGGGAAAGTCCCGGTATCGACGAGTTTTACAAACTTTTATCCAATTACATCAGCGATGTCGATATCCGGCAAATTGAAGCAAAAGACGGGGAACTGAAACTGACCCGCCACGACCGGAAAGGAAAGACCATCGGGTTTAACAATAAATTCAACCTTTTATTAGACCGCTTCAGGTTGAACCGGGATGAAATTGGCAAACGAAAGCTCCTGTTTTCCGAGAATATTGATTTGAAAATCGAAAAATACCTTTTCCGGCTTTCCGATCAGGTGCATTATCTGCAAGCCGGTGAAATCGGGCTTTCTACCTTCAATTCGAGAGTGTATGCAAAAGATGCTGTTTTATATCCCGACATCACCAATCCCGGGCACAAAAAACTTCCGTGGAATATCCATATCACGCTTCCTTCGGTGTCCCTCTCGGGTGTCGATCTTCTGGCTATTTATTTCGACGGGAAACTATCGGCTGAAAATTTTACTATCAGCAGCCCGGATATTCAATTATACAAGGTGAACGATGAGAAAAGAAATTTTGATTTCAAAGAATTCACCCTTCTGCTTCCCGACGAGATCAGGGAACTGACAATCCGGGATTTTCAGATGCACGGGGGGAAGATACAACTTCTGAGAGAAACCGAAGCCGGGCACCACCAGTTTATGGGAGGGCTGATCGGGATGCAAACCAACAACCTGAAAATAGAAACCAACCGTTCGGCAAAATCGAGCCGGGTAACTTCGGGGACATTCTCGACCCGTATGGAGAAATTATGGCTCGAACCCATTGGTAAAAATCAGCGTATCGGGCTGGAACGGATTGATTATTCAACCGGCTCAAAAAAAATCAGCATAAAGAACCTGTCGGTTGCCCCGAAAAGAACCGATGCAACAAGGAACCAATACAAACTTCAGGTCCCTGAAATTAATCTTGACGCATTCGATATTGACCGCGCATATACCAAAAACGAATATGACTTTGATCGGATCGTTTTGTCGAAACCTGAATTTACGTTTTACAAAAACATCAACGATTCGGGCCGCTTTAACCCGTATACGTTCGACCTGTACCCTTACTTTGAAGATTTTGCCGATGTTTTTTTTACCCGGCAGCTGAGCCTCGAAGAAGCTTCTTTCCGGTTCCAGTCTAAAGAAAAAACCATTGAACAGAGCGGCGTAGACCTGAACCTAAGCGGTTTTAAGGTTACA
Organism: Prolixibacteraceae bacterium; assembly: GCA_034003625.1. Classification (GTDB taxonomy): domain Bacteria; phylum Bacteroidota; class Bacteroidia; order Bacteroidales; family Prolixibacteraceae; genus GWE2-42-39. The sequence goes on from JAVEYG010000021.1 coordinate 67,634, forward strand.
AAAAACAACGACAACCGTTTCCTGTCGTCCGATCAGTTTACATTTAGTTTCAGTAATATAACACGTTATGACCGGGAAAAACGATATCGTTTCCAGTTCGACCGTATCGGGTTTTCGTCAACCGACAACCAGTTTGTTGTAAGCGGCATTCAGCTGAAACCACAATATTCAAAAGAACGGATGCTGCAAATTGTTGGCCACCAGGCCGATTATTTTGAAGGAAGGCTCCAGGAAATACGTTTTGAAAAAATGGAATTGAAACGCTGGTTTGAAAAACGGGAGTTGGTAGGGAGACGGCTTCTGTTTAAGGGGTTGAACATGGATGTTTTCCGCGACAAACGGGTTGTTTTCAACCAGAAGCAGCGCCCGCCGATGCCACAGGACCTGATCCGCAATTTCGACCTGAAATTTTATTTCGATTCGCTGGAGCTGAGCGATGCATCAGTTTCGTATGCCGAACAAATTGAAGAATCGCCCAAAGCCGGGCACGTCGACTTTAAAAATGTGAATGCCCGACTGAAACCGTTCACCAATATTCCGTACCTGACCGGTATTGCAGGAAAGTCGCAACTGGATGTAAACGGGAACCTGATGGGCGGGCCGTTGATGTCTGCACAGATTGTTTTCGATATGAACTCTCCGGAAAACATGTTCGAAGTACAGGGAAATATTGCCTCCTGCCCGATGGACATTGTGAACCCGATGACCAAACCTGCAGCCCTGATGGAGATCAACACCGGCACGTTGCAACGATTTGATTTTCAATTCACGGGAAACAACGAACAAGCCCGTGGAAAACTCCGGTTTGCTTACGACGATTTGAATATTTCAATTTATGAAGTAAGAAACGGCTTCACCCGGAAGTCGAGATTTTCGAGTTTTATGGCCAACAGCCTGCTGATAAAATCAAAGAACCCACGGGGAAAAATCCTGCTTCCCGACGACATCAGTTACCGGCGCGACCCCAGCCGCTCAATCCTGAATTTCTGGTGGAAAAGTATTTTTAGCGGGATAAAAAATACGTTTGGGATAAAAGAAAAAAAATAGATATTGTCTGCAAAACCGGGGTTATTCAGCCAACGGGACTGTAAACGCAATACAGGTTCCCCTTCCTGGTTGACTTTCAATCGACAATTTCCCCTTGCAGCATTCCACAAATTCCCTGACCAGCATCAACCCGATGCCGGAGCCATATCTGTTATCCTCACCAATCATTGATGCAGAAACCGACCGTTTCAGGTTTTCAAGGGTTTTATCGTCAATTCCCGGCCCGTTATCACATACTTCTATATTCATGAAATCTCCCTTTTCCTCTGCTTTTATAGAGATTTCCCCATTGTTTCCCACAAACTTAACGGCATTCGACAGCAGGTTGCGCATGATGGAGCTCAGCATGTCATAATCGGCAAAAACTTCAGAATTGCTTTTCATTTTCAGGAAAACCGAAATATTTTTTTTCTCGATTTCCAGTTCGAAGAGCTCAACCACGTCTTTATAAATCTTTTCAATCTTTACATTTACCGGGTTATAGGGAAAAGTATCGCTTCTTATCATCGACCATTTCAAAAGGTCTTTCAGTAACTGAACATTTTTTTGTGAGCCCTGCCAGGCTGTTTCAATCAGATCAAGCCGTTCTTCATCCTGGAGATCGGAATAATTGTTCTTCAGTATATCGGTTGCAGAATAAAACGCAGCCACCTGATTTTTCAAGTCATGGGAAATAATGGAAAGAAACTTTTCACGGCTTAGCGAAAGCGATTTATAACGTTCGCGACTTTCTGTCAGCGAATCGGCAGTTTTCTGAAGCCGGGAATAAACGATCTCAAACGCCGACTCGTTTATATATCCCAATGCGGTAATGATCAGGAAACAAATATAAATACGCATCGAAAATTCGGGCGGATATTCTGCAACCCACTGAATTTCCCGGAAAACAGAAAGACCGACCGTGATTATTACAAAAAATGCGGCTAAAACAAGCAGGCCTCTCCTCCGTCCTATCAGCATAATTACAGGAACAGGAAGCAATACGATGAATATCAGGCCGGTATTTTCAATACCTCCCGTGAAGACATAAAAAAATGCGAGGACAAAAAGAAGAAATACAAATGAATATGAGGTAAACGCCGGTTGTTTCTTTATTTTAAATAAAAAATAAAAGAATATCAGCAACAAGAATACTGACAGATCAATAAAAAGATGTTTATAATCGCGGTTTAAACTATTGATTACAATAAAAAAAAGAAGAACTGCACCTGCTATGTTGAAGAAAATATTCAAAAGAATTATTTTCTTCTTTTCATTCAGCGACTGGCAGGCATCCGGTTCCAGGTTTTGTAACCGGTCTTTTATTCTGTGTATAAATCCTTCTTTGCTCAAGTGTCATTATTATATAGCTAAAATAACACTTTCTCTGTTAACCGAAAAAATCAGCCCGACGAAAATTAGCTTTCCCCTGTATTTCGGAAAGAATTTCATATCCTGTTTCGGTTACTAATACAGTATGTTCAAACTGGGCCGATAATTTGTTGTCAATGGTCCGGGCAGTCCATCCGTCATTTTCGTCTACTACAGTTCTTGGTTTTCCCTGGTTGATCATGGGTTCGATGGTAAAAATCATACCGGGCTTCATTCTGGGGCCGCTGTTCCGCCGTGCCGAATGGTCAACCTGGGGGGCTTCATGAAAATGGACACCGACTCCATGCCCACAGTATTCATACACGACACTGTAGCCTTTCGACCGCGCATAACGGTCGATCACAAAACCTATGTTGCCAAAATAATTTCCGGGAGCCACCTGCTGAATGCCCAGATTAAGGCAATGTTCGGTCACGTCGATCAATTCCTGTGCTTCCTTTGAAATTTCACCAACTGCATACATTCTGCTTGTATCGCCGTAATAACCATTCAGGATGGTAGTTACGTCAATATTCAGAATATCGCCGGTTTTAAGAATCGTTTCTTCGGAAGGTATCCCGTGACAAACAATCTCGTTCAACGAGATACAGGACGATTTCGGATATCCGTGAAATCCGAGTGTAGCCGGAACAGCCCCGTGCGAACGAACAAATTCTTCGATTTTCCCGTCAATGAACCCGGTCGAAACCCCTTCCTTCACAAATTGCTTCACATACCCCAACGTTTTGGCAGCCAACTGGCTGCTTTTTCGTATCCCTTCAATTTGTTCATGCGTTTTTATAATGATTTTTTCCATTTTTCACATTATTTTTTGCAAAAGTCGCTAAAGCTTGCGTTATTTCAAAACTGAACAATAATTTTGTCAGAAAGTTTAAACCAAACACTTAATAATGAGATATCGGAAAGATTTTACCATCCACTCTTACGAAACCAACCGTTTTGGAAAAGCATCCCTTGCATCGGTTTTTAATTTTCTGATCGAAATAGCATGGGAACATGCTCAGACACTCGACTGGGGATTCGATGCCTTACGAAGCAACCATCTTTTCTGGGTACTGTCGCGGATTTATATTCAGGCAGAGGAATATCCCGAATGGCAGGAAAAAATTACAATAGAAACCTGGCCGACCGGAACTGAAGGAATTTATGCTTTCCGCGAATATGCCATAAAAAATGAGCAGGGTAAAATCATTATTAGCGCCAGTTCTGCCTGGCTGATCCTCGATCTGGAAAGCAAACGGATCATCCGGTCAGATTCGCTGACCAATAATTTTCAAAAATTTGCCCAGGAAAGAATATGCCGTTATCCGGCAAAAATCAAAACCAACGGGAAAAGTGGAAACTTAGTTTTTACACCTGCCAACTTTACCGACATCGATATTAATCAGCATTTTAACAGTGTCCGGTTTGTAGAAAGGGCGCTGAACTTTTTTGGTATAGATTTCCTGAACAAGCACAAAGTCAACGAAATAGAGGTCAGTTACCTGAAGGAAGGAATGCCTGAGGATTCAATAGCTGTTTCACGGGTACCTGTTTCTGAAAATGAAGATATGATTTCGCTGATACGCGAAGCCGACAGAACTGATTTGTGCATAATGAAAATAAAATGGATTCCCCGATAAACGGGATCCTATCTAAATAAATTACAAACTACTGATACATAGACAATGACAGTTAAAACGTGCAAAAACCCCCATACACTAAAACACATCCTCATCATTTTGTTTTTCGGAATGTTCATCTCCTGTACGAATGAGCGCTTTCCCGGATGGCCCGAAATAACCGGCGAAACCCGTCCATGGACCCGCTGGTGGTGGCATGGCAGCGCAGTCAACCCGGCTGAATTGACAGCCAACATGGAACAGCTGGCCCAGGCAGGGTTTGGCGGCGTTGAAATTACTCCCATTTACGACGTGAAAGGATACGAAGACCAGACAATCCGGTTCCAATCGCCCGAATGGATGAGAATGTTTGAATATACACTGAAAGAGGGGAAACGATTGAGGTTGGGTGTCGACCTGGCCAATGCTTCCGGATGGCCGTTTGGCGGTCCGTGGATACAGGCAGAGAATGCCTGTAAGAATGTACAATTTAAACACTATTTCCTGAAAGAAGGCGAAAGGTTGAACGAAAAAATTGAGTTCGTTCAGGAACCATACGTCCGTGCAGTAAGGCATCATGTCGATATTTCGGAAATAAAATTCCCGGTCAGCAACAATACCAATTTGCAGGAACTGGCGTTGGATCAGGTACGTTTTAAAACACGGCTTCCGTTACTAAGCCTGATGGCATACAGTGAGACCGGCGAAACACTTGATCTCACCGCCCGGGTAGGTCCCCATGGCTCACTCGACTGGACTGCCCCTGCCGGAAACTGGCAGTTGTACGCCGTTTTTCAGGGATGGCACGGGAAAATGGTAGAACGTGCCGGGACAGGAGGTGAAGGAAATGTGATCGACCACTTCTCGGAAGAAGCCACCCGTAAGTTTTTGAAGGTATTTGAGGAACAAGCCCGCAATATTGACCTGAGCGGATTACGTGCATTTTTTAACGATTCGTATGAAGTAGACGATGCACAAGGCGAATCGGACTGGACTCCTTTATTTTTTGAAGAATTCCAAAACCGGAGGGGATATGACCTGAAGGATCATTTACCGGCCTTGTTTGGAAATAATTCGGAAGAAATGAACAGCCGGGTGTTGTGTGATTTTCGCGAAACCATCTCCGATTTACTGCTTGACCGTTTCACCCACATATGGGGCAAATGGGCAAAAACACATGGAGCGATCATCCGTAACCAGGCCCACGGGTCCCCTGCCAATATCCTCGATTTGTACGAAGCCAGTGATATTCCCGAAACCGAAGGACTTGAACCGATGCGTATAAAAATGGCAAGTTCAGCCGGACATGTTTCAGGGAAACCACTTATTGCCTGTGAAGCGGCAACATGGCTCAACGAACATTTCCTCACCACACTGTCGGAAGTGAAGCAAAACCTCGATCGTTATCTTGCATACGGGGTAAACCACATCGTATACCACGGAACTCCGTATTCGCCGGTCGCAGAAGAATGGCCCGGCTGGATGTTTTACGCTTCAGTACATTTTGCGCCAACCAATCCGTGGTGGGACGATTTGAAAACCATTAACGAGTACGTAGCCAACTGCCAGTCGTTTATGCAAAAATCGGCTCCCGACAATGATATTTTATTGTATTTCCCGATTTACGATGCCTGGTCGGAACAAGGAGACAGCAGGTTGCGGCATTTTGGTGAACCCAATGAAAAACTTACCAAAGATATAGGCGAAATGCTGATCGGCAAAGGGTATACGTTCGATTACATTTCCGACCGACAGATACGGGAACTGACAAGCGAAAACAAGATTATCAAATCACCGGGAGCGGCCTACAAAACAATTCTGGTACCCAAATGCAAGTACATGCCCCTTACAACTCTTCAAAGATTATTTGAACTGGCCGAATCGGGCGTTTCTATTATGTTCCAGGACCAATTACCGGTTGATGTTCCTGGCTTATTTGATCTGGATAACCGTCGGGAAACACATAAGGCCTTAACCCGGTCGGCACATTTCGAAACAAATAAAAACATTTCTGTTTGCAAAAAAGGAAACGGTCAATTGCTCATCGGCAAAGAAGTAGAGGAAATGCTGGCCCGTGCCAATATTTTCCCGGAAGAAATGGCCGGGCTGGGCCTTTGGTTCAACCGGGTAACAAGAGAGGAAGGGACCTGCTATTTTATTAGCAACTGGAGCGACCAGGAAATCAACCAGTGGGTAGCTGTCCGGTCATCGGGAAAACAGGCGGTTTGGTTTGACCCGATGAATAAAAAAACGGGGAAAGCCCTGCATAAAAAGCAACGTAACAATGAAGCGAAAGTCTATTTACAGTTAAAACCAGGCGCAACACTCATTTTACAATGGTACCCCCACAAGATTAACCTGAATGATTTTCCTCGTTGGCAAACTTCAGGAGAAAAAACAGGTTTAGACAACGAATGGACCATTTCGTTTATAAAAGGCGGACCAACTTTTCCTGAAACATTTACAATCAATGAACTGAAATCGTGGACTGAACTGTCGGATGAACTAAACTATTTTTCGGGAACAGCCAGCTATCAATGCCGGTTTCAAAAACCCGAAGACAATGCGACCGCCTATCAGTTAAACTTAGGGGAAGTTTGCGAATCGGCAACCGTTTTTCTGAACGGGAAAAAGCTGGAAACCCTTATTGGCCCTTCCTATCAACTGATCATCGAATCTTCCTTGCTGAACGAATCAAACGAACTGGAGATCAGGGTATCGAACCTGATGGCCAACCGCATCATCGGTATGGATAAAAATGGCGTGAACTACAAAAAATTTTACAACATCAATTTTCCGGCCCGAAAACGTGAAAATACCGGAAAAGACGGACTTTTTTCCGCAGCAGGATGGGAACCGCTGAAATCCGGATTAATTGGTCCCGTAAGCATGGTCCCATTGCATCAAAAGAACTGATCCTAAGAGGTATGAACGACCAAATCATCTTGTTCTTATTTCAGATAATATCCGGTTGAAGATTGTACCTTTGTAACCGTATTAAAAAAACAATCAATTATGATCCTTCAGGTACTTTTAGCCATTTCCATCATTCTTCAGTTTTTTGCAGTAGGTGTTGCCATCCGTCTCACCAAAGTAACCAAATACAATTTTTCATGGATACTGCTTACCGTTGGTTTTGTTTTTATGGCGGTGAGCCGCTTAGTGGAATTTCTCCCCTACATCAGTGATTTTGTACCACAGGATTTTCGCGAAATATTCATATGGATCGGAGTCACCACATCGCTCTGTTTTGCCATCGGCGTCTTTCTTATTCAAAAGATATTTAAATACATGAAACGGGTAGAAGATTCGCGCCGTCTGACCGAAAAAATGTTTCTAAATGCCATTATTCAAACAGAAGAAAAAGAACGGAAACGATTTGCCAAAGACCTGCACGACGGCTTGGGACCATTGCTTTCGACTGTTAAAATGTCGGTCTCGTCACTGGCCCAGCTCGAACACGATTCGTCGACCATTGAGATTGTAAAAAATACCGAACTGGTAATTAACGAAGCCATCAAAAGCCTGAAAGAAATATCCAATAACCTGAGCCCGCACGTACTCGACAATTTCGGATTATTACGGGCGATTACCAATTTCAGTAATAAAATCAATACAACCAAAGCGGTACAAATTGAAATAGAATCGAACCTGAAGGATGAGCGTTTCGACAACAACGTGGAAGTGGTGCTATTCAGGGTTTTGTGCGAACTGATCAACAATACCATCAAACATGCGCATGCAAAAAAAATCCGTATAAATTTGAATAAGGAAGAAAATTATATTACCATTGTTTACAAGGACGATGGCCGGGGATTTGATGTGAAACGAATGGCCGAACTTCCTTCTGGTTCAGGAATGGGCATCTCAAACGTTTTTTCCCGCATCAGTTCGCTGAAAGGCGAGATATCGGTTGAAAGCGAAAAACAAAAAGGCACCTTGGCATACATTAAAGTGAAAATTGAAAATGAGTGAACGAACTTACCGAAAAATAATCATCGTGGATGATCACACCCTGTTCCGTAACGGATTAAAAATTCTTTTGAATAATCTGAAAGATTATCGTGTGGTTGCAGAAGCATCGAACGGCAAGGAGTTTCTCGACCTGTTGGAAACCATTCGTCCCGATTTGGTTTTGCTCGATATTGAAATGCCTGTAATGGACGGTATTAAAGCTGCCGAAACCGCCCTGAAGAAGTTCCCGGAACTGAAAATCATCACCCTGTCGATGTATGGGGAAGAAGATTATTATTACCAGATGGTGAATGCCGGTGTAAAAGGTTTTGTACTGAAAAACTCGGATATAAAAGAAGTAAAAGCAGCGCTGGAAACGGTATTCGAAGGAGGGAGTTATTTTTCTTCAGAATTACTGGAAAACCTGGTCAACAATCTGAAAACCATAAAAAAAGACAAGGAATTGCACACCGAGCTTTCGGAACGTGAAATGGAAATACTGGTGCTTATTTGCCAGGGATACTCGAACCAGGAAATTGCCGATCAGCTTTTTATCAGTAAGCGGACCGTAGATAAACACCGGGCCAATATTCTCGAAAAAAGCGAAAGCAAAAACACGGCCCAGTTAGTGGTTTATGCTATCAAAAACCGCCTGGTAGAACTGTAATTATTCCAACGTTATTTTGTCGCCAACAATAAAATCATCGCTTGTTTTCAATTTATCAGCAATGTAAACAGCCATGAAAAAGAATGGCAGGATCATACTGAACGGACTGAGTTCTTCGCTCAGTTCATCTTCATTTACCTCAAAAAAAAGGGCTCCCGCATTTTCTATAGTCCTGATGAGTGCGTTGGTCCGTTCATAATATTTTCCTGAAGGGTTCAACACAATCACAAACGAATTGGAAGCAGCCTCTTTCAACCCGTAATTATATTGTGCGGCAGGAAACCCGGTAAACGGAAGTTTTGTGGTTTCTGTCAGCACCTGTGCGGCTTGGTGTACCGTGCCGATATTGGGACCGCTACCAATGATATACAGGCCTGCATGCCGCTTTTTTTTCAATCGTTTCAGTACAATGTCGCCCATACTTCCGCCTAATTCCCTGAAATAATTGAAACGATTGTGGATACTTTGAAGAGCAGGCCCCGGGTCAATGCCATGCCCCAGATAAAGCACAACCAGCGTGTTGATGAATGTTTTTGTTGACGAATGTTTCTCGGTGCCTGCATACAACTGAACAATTTTTCGTGCATTTTTCATCTTCGCAAGCTGACTGTCGGCTGAATTCACAATACCATAAAACGATTTGAACCGCTTTGCACAAGTAAGTGTTTCAAGGCTTTCTCCCGACTGTGAAATAATCAACGCATCATCAAAATACGACTCGTCGTTATGGCACAAATAATATTCCGAAGCAATTTCAACCGAAATGTCTACTCCCAGGTATTTAAGTACTTCGGCGGCAAAATACGAAGCGCCCATACCAATATAAGGTATTTTCTCCGGAAGGATCAGTCCCTTATTTTTATCCAGACAAAGTTTGGCCCGGTATGGAATTTCCAATAATTCAGCTTCCACATGTTTAATTTTTCTCACTACAATTTACGAATATTTCCCTATGCAAACCTTACTTTTTTAAATAAACTGTCGCACAATGCGGTTCGCCTGGTCCAGGTAAGAACCGCCAAACAGGTAGTAATGGTTCAATAGGTGATAAAGCTGATAGACCCTGTTTCGTTCCTTCCAGCCGTCTGACAACGGAAATGCTTCCTGGTATGCAGCCCATACGCGTGAAGAAAATCCGCCAAACATGGTCATGATCGACAATTCCATTTCCCTGTCGGCATAATATGCTGCCGGGTCAATCAGGGACGGACCTCCTGCAGTATACATGTAATTCCCCGACCAAAGGTCACCGTGAATGAGTGAAGGGGCTGTCGGGTGCGATAAAATTTCAGGTAAACGATCAATAAATTTTTCAAATATTTTTATCTCTTCCGAAGATATCCCCCTTGAATGCTGGACCATGTGAAGCAAATACAGCAGTCGTTGCTGCCCAAAAAATTCAATCCAATTCGTATTCCACGTATTTTTCTGCACCGTTAAGCCACAATAATTGTCGTGATAAAAACCATATCCAGGCGCCGTTTTCCGGTGAAGCATGGCCAATCCGAGCCCCAGTTTTTCATCCTGTTCCGACGAGCCATCCGAGGGCTGCAGATATTCCATTAACAACACTCCCGGTAATTCATCCGTTTCTTTTGCCCAAATAATTTCGGGAATACGCAGGTAAGAAATCCCGACCGAATGTATTTCCTGTAAACCGGCAGCTTCTTTCAAAAACATATCAGCCGGACAGGATGAATTCCATTTCAGGAAAAAATCGCCTGCATTGCATTTTAACCGCAACGCGCTATTGATGCACCCTCCCCCCACAGGATGTTTCCTTTCCACAATTATTTTCCGCCCGTATTGGGCCGATAATTTTTCAAGGCATAACCGGATAACCTGTTCTTCAGAATTGTACTCCATAGCTTTAAAAATAAACAGTCCGACACCTCCGGTACATGGGCCAACAAATTACAAAAATAAGGGTACAAAAAAAATCCTGCTGCCATGCAACAGGACTTTTCTATATGTTTATTTTCACCTGACTTGATGAATGCTTATTTCACCTTTTCCACAATAGCTTTGAAAGCAGCCGGATGATTCATTGCTAAATCGGCCAACACTTTACGATTGATCTCAACGTTTGTTTTTTTCAACAAACCCATCAACTGAGAATACGATAATCCTTCCACGCGGGCAGCAGCATTAATACGCTGGATCCACAAAGCGCGGAAGTTTCTCTTTTTGGTTTTCCGGTCCCGGTAGGCATATACCAACCCTTTTTCAAGGGTGTTTTTTGCCACCGTCCAGACGTTCTTACGGGCGCCCCAATAACCTCTGGTCAACTTGAGGGCTTTTTTTCTACGGGCCCGTGAAGCTACGGCATTTACTGATCTTGGCATAATTTTACATTTTTGAATGGTTAGCGTTCCGGTCCTACCGGAATCTTTCGGCTAATTCACTCGATTAATTACTTTTTTTACTTTCACTCGGTTTTTAAAAGAATAACATTACTTCATGTTGAGCATCAGCTTCACGTTGTTTTCGTCAGCTTTTGAAACCATTCCCCAATGGGTGAGGTTACGTTTTTGCTTTTTTGTCTTTTTCGTAAGAATGTGACTTTTGAAAGCATGTTTTCTCTTAATCTTACCGGAGCCAGATAGTTTAAATCTTTTTTTTGCTCCGGAAACAGTTTTCATCTTTGGCATCTTTCTAATTTATTTGAAATTTATTTCTTCTTTTTAGGTGAAATAAACATGGTCATTCTCTTTCCTTCCAATTGAGGCAACTGCTCAACTTTTCCCAACTCTTCCAGTTCCTGTGCAAATTTCAACAGAAGTATTTCGCCCTGTTCTTTAAACAGGATCGACCGTCCTTTGAAAAAGACGTAGGCTTTTACCTTTGCCCCTTCTTTCAGGAACTTTTCGGCATGCCTTAGCTTGAACTGAAAGTCGTGGTCGTCGGTATTGGGCCCGAAACGGATTTCTTTTACCACTACCTTAACAGCGTTGGCTTTCATCTCTTTCTGCTTCTTTTTTTGCTGATAAAGAAACTTCTGATAATCAATAATTTTACAAACCGGCGGATCCGCATTTGGAGAAATTTCCACAAGATCGAGTTCCAGTTCATCGGCCATCCTGCGTGCTTCGCCCAATGAATAAATACCTGGATTGTCGATATTATCGCCGACCAACCGTACCTGATGGACACGAATACGTTCGTTGATCCGGTGTTGCGGTGCTGTATCAACTCGTTGTCCGCCCTGAAATGGTCTTTTTACTGCTATGACTAAACCCTCCTATTATTGGTTAATATTTAGTTATTAAACGATGACAGTTGCTCTTTCACTTCATTATTGATCAATTCAGCAAAATCATTCCATCCCATCGACCCAACGTCGCCATGGCCTTGCCTTCTGACAGAAACTGTCTGATTTTCAGCTTCCTTCTCTCCAACAATTAACAAATATGGGATTCGTTTTAACTCGTTATCCCTGATTTTCCGGCCAATTTTTTCGTTGCGGTCATCAATCAGGCTGCGAATATCGCAATTATTTAGAAAATTTGAAACACTTTGTGCATAATCGTTATACTTTTCACTGATTGGCAGAACTACCACTTGCTCAGGCGTTAACCATAAAGGGAACTTCCCTGCAGTGTGTTCGATCAGCACGGCAACGAAACGTTCCATTGAGCCAAAAGGGGCACGGTGGATCATCACCGGGCGGTGGCGTTTGTCGTCGGCGCCAATATATTCCAGTTCAAAGCGCTCGGGCAGATTATAATCAACCTGGATAGTCCCCAACTGCCAACTACGGCCCAGCGCATCTTTAATCATAAAATCGAGTTTTGGCCCGTAAAAAGCGGCTTCGCCTTCCACTGTAATGGTATTCAGCCCTTTCTCGGCAGCTGCTTCAATGATGGCACGTTCGGCTTTGTCCCAGTTTTCGGGCGATCCAATATATTTTTCCGGTTTGTTCGGGTCGCGCAGCGAAATCTGTGCCGTATAATCCTTGAAATCGAGCGCTTTAAAGATGATAAAAATAATGTCGATCACTTTCTTGAACTCGTCTTTCAACTGGTCGGGACGGCAATAAATATGGGCGTCATCCTGGGTGAAGCCACGCACACGGGTCAGTCCGTGCAGCTCGCCGCTTTGTTCGTACCGGTAAACGGTCCCGAATTCGGCCATGCGTATCGGAAGATCTTTGTACGAACGTGGTTTGAAAGCATACAGTTCGCAGTGGTGCGGACAGTTCATCGGTTTCAGCATGTATTCTTCACCTTCCTGCGGAGTTTTGATTACCTGAAACGAATCGGCGCCATACTTGGCATAATGTCCCGATGTTTTGTACAGGTTTACATCGCCAATATGCGGAGTCATTACCTGCTCGTATCCAAATTTTTTCTGCACCTTCTTCAAGAAATCTTCGAGTTGCATACGTAACATGGTACCTTTCGGCAACCACATCGGGAGCCCCTGCCCTACTTTCTGCGAGAAAGTGAACAATTCCATTTCCCTGCCAATTTTGCGGTGGTCGCGTTTTTTCGCCTCCTCAATCATCAACAGGTAATCTTCCAACATTTTTTGTTTCGGGAAAGTCACCCCATACACGCGGGTCAGCATCTTGTTTTTCTCGTTGCCACGCCAATAAGCGCCTGCAATCGAAGTAAGTTTTACGGCTTTTATGTATTCGGTATTCGGAAGGTGCGGGCCACGGCACAAATCGGTAAAATTTCCCTGACGATACAATGTGATGGTGCCGTCTTCCAATTCGCTGATCAATTCCAGTTTCAGTTCGTCGCCTTTTTCTTCAAACATTTTCAATGCCCCGGCCTTGGAGATACTTGTACGGACGATGTCATTTTTCTGCCTTGAAAGTTCAAGCATCTTTACTTCTATCTTTTCAAGGTCTTTTTCGGTCAGTTGCTCCCCTTCCGGAAGATCGATGTCGTAATAGAACCCTGTATCAACCGTCGGCCCGATCCCAAATTTCGTTCCGGGGTAAAAAAATTCAATGGCTTCGGCCATCAGGTGTGCCGACGAATGCCAGAAAGTTTCCTGTCCTTCGCGGTCTTCCCATTTAAACAACTTTATTTCGACATCTTCGGTAATTGGCCGGGTTAAGTCCCATGTTTCGCCATTCACCGAAACAGCCAATACTTCTTTGGCCAGACGAGGGCTGATTGCCTGTGCAACAGTCATTCCATCCACTCCGCTTCCGAACTGTCTCTGGCTTTTATCAGGTAGTGTTACAGTAATCATCAACTAACTTTTAATGTTCTTAAAATTCAGGCTGCAAAGATAATATTATTCGATCATTTCAGGCAAACCGCCTGTTTATTTCTTTGTGTTGGAATGAGCTAAAATTTTTTTATTCTGAAAAAAAATTGAAGATTTACATCACAAAAATGAAAACAATGAAAAATCTGATTGTATCTGTCATACTGGCTTGTTTTATCGCCAACCAGGTTTCGGCACAAAAGCGGGTTGAATTGGAAGACCTTTTCGTTTTAGGAACATTCTACGAAAAAACGGTACAGGGACTACGTTCGATGAATGACGGGTTGCACTATACTACTCTCGAAAATAACCGCCGCATTGTAAAATACAGTTTTCAGACCGGCAAACAGGTAGCCGTGCTTTTCGATATAGATAAAATTGAAAATGCCGCCATAAAAAATTTCAGCCAATATGAATTCAGCGACGACGAAACAAAAATATTGCTGACAACTGATATCCGGCCAATTTACCGCAGGTCGTTCACATCCGAATATTACATCTGGAATTCGGTAACTTCCGAACTCTTGCGCCTTTCGGAAAAAGGCCCGCAGCAAGCTGCAGCTTTTTCTCCCGACGGAGAACGTGTAGCTTTTGTGCGCGATAACAACCTATTCATAAAAAGCCTGAAATTCGGCACCGAAAGCCAGGTTACCCGCGATGGAAAGAAGAACGAAATCATTAATGGGGTCCCCGACTGGGTTTACGAAGAAGAATTTTCGATGAACCGGGCATTCCGATGGTCGCCCGATAGCAAAATGCTGGCTTTTGTCCGTTTTGACGAAACGGAAGTACCCGAATATGAAATGCTATTATTTAACGGGTTGGAACAGGCGAAATCGGGAGGGAAACCCTATCCTGAAAAGCGCATAATAAAATATCCGAAAGCCGGTGAAAAAAATTCTTCCGTGAGTGTCCATGTTTACGAGATCAAATCGAAAACAACCATTACGGCTGATACCGGCAAGGAAACCGATATGTACCTTCCACGGGTGCTTTGGACCCCCGATGCAGCCGAACTTGCGGTGATGCGCCTGAACCGTCAGCAAAATAAAGTGGATGTGTTAATGGTCAATCCGCACACTGGCGACAGCCGCCCATTTTTTACAGAAAAAAACAAACGCTATGTTTCCGAAGAATTTCTCGATGATTTCATCTTCCTGCCCGACAATTCCTACTTTGTGGTAAACAGCGAACGCAACGGGTTCTCCCACCTTTATCTGTACAACCGGCAGGGATTCGAGGTCAGGCAACTGACCGACGGGAAATTTGATGTAACGGATTTTTACGGCTACAATGAAAAAACAAAACTGTTTTATTACCAGGCAGCAAAAGAATCACCTCTTCGCAGGGAAATCTATTATGTGAGCATCGACGGAAAAAAGGCCGGAAAATTATCCACACAAACAGGTACCAATGAGGCCATTTTCAGCTCAGGATTCAACTATTTCATCAATTATTTTACTGATGCCAACACTCCAAACCAGGTAAATTTACACGACAGCAAAGGGAAGCTGGTACGGGTATTAGAGGACAACAAAGAACTTCAGGAAAAACTAAAAGAATACAACATCCCGACAAAAGAATTTTTCAGTTTTAAAACACCAGAAAATGTGGAACTGAACGGATGGATGATCAAACCTGCCGGATTCGACGCGGCAAAAAAATACCCGGTACTACTGACCCAGTACAGTGGCCCTGAATCGCAAAGAGTTACCGATGAATGGAAAATTGACTGGAACAATTACCTTGCACTGGAAGGTTATCTCGTGGTATGTACCGATCCGCGGGGAACAGCTGCACGCGGCGAAGATTTTCGTAAAGCCACATACATGCAGCTTGGCAAGTGTGAATCCGACGACCAGATCGAAACGGCAAAATATCTATGTAGCCTGCCATACGTTGATGAAACAAAAATTGGTATCTGGGGATGGAGCTACGGGGGGTTTATCTCTGCCCTCACACTGGCCAAAGGCGGAGAATTGTTTAAAGCCGCCATCTCGGTAGCCCCGGTCACCAATTTCCGTTTTTACGATTCCGTTTACAGCGAAAGGTATATGCGGACCCCGCAGGATAATCCCGACGGGTATGATGACCATTCGGTATTTGCACACATTCCGGGAATAAAGGGGCAGCTTTTGCTGGTTCACGGATCAGCGGATGATAATGTACACATACAGAATACAATGGAACTCGCCGAAGCGCTGGTACAGGCCGGCATCCGGTTCGACATGGCCATTTATACCGACCAAAACCACAGCATCCGCAACAAGAACGCCACAATGCACCTGTACAAGCGGTTCATGCAGTTTCTTGACCACCACCTGAAACAATAAAAACAGGGCATACCCCCGGACAATTTCTGATAAAAGAGAAGTTATGCGGTGACCAATAAGCGGACAGTATCTTTGTTCCCTCTTGTAAAGGCAGATTCCTCAATATGCCGGAACAACATCTTCTGATAAGGGGAGAAAGTACTGTTTCGTTTTTTTATAAAAGAATAACGGAACGGAGAAAAAATTTCCATTTTACGAACAAACCAGAGATTGAAAAACGACCGGTTGGTGATTACCGATTCAATAACAAACAGGCTGATACTTTTCTTCATAACACTTTTAAATGCCGCCAAATCAGAGGCATTTAACCAGTCAAGCTCATCCATTATACTGAAACCCAGATGAAACGTCCGGCCTAACAATTCTTCCGAATGTTTTTTACTGACACATGATGAAAAACAGGTCATCAGTCCTGCAGCCCGATCTTCAGAAGCATCCTGCAGGTCGTCGAGTAGCTGGAGACAGGCACCGTAGTCATACAGGAACTGTTCCTGGCGCCACGTTAAATTACCTGCAACCAGGTAACCGTCGGCAACGACCGAAGCTCCGCCTTTGTCAACACAAATCCTGAAGATGTCTCCCTCTAAAATATCCCCGGACAAAAGCAACATGCTTTCAGTCTGCGCTTTATGGATATCGAGGAGGCTTTTGTATACCCCGGGATACGCTGACCGCTCCCATTCTTCCTCGATCATACTCACCAATTCATGGATTTTTTGTTCCGAACGGCTCGCAGCGGGCACAAAATTTCCCTTCAGACGTTGTTCAAAACGGGCGCTGAATTCCAGTTTCTCCTGCGTACCAACAGCCGGATCATCAAGCAGGTTATCGGAATACGGATACAACATGCTGTATGCAAAAACCGAAGGGCTGAGCGCAACCGGAACCCCAAGGATATACTGAATACCATTCATGATCCAGACATTCCGGCAGGCCTGAAAAATACTTTCGGAAGAAATGAACGGATCGAAACGTTTGGCCTCTGAAACAAAATCGAGTGTTGCATCAACCATCCCGGGCGAAAAGATCACCTGTAACTGTTCTTCATTGTAATCAAGCCCGTTCCTGAAGAATTCCTCCATCCTGCGAAAGAAACAGGCGGTATCAAATCCCGTCGAAAAGTTTTCTGCCCGGTCTATCCCTTCTTTCAATTCCTGTAAAAATCCATCCAGGCATTTCTCCCGCTTGCGCTTTTCCCCGTACGAATAACTTTTGCCCAAAACCAGGAAGTCCGTTTTACAGTTGTCCCATAATTTCCTGAAATGTCCGTAATGTTCCATAAATCTGATTTTCAACACATGTTTTCATCAAATGCAACACTGCAAAAAGAGCTCTTTTTGAATATATTCTCACCATTTTTCCGATAAACGATTGTTTTTTGCCGATAAATCAGCATTCCATGTCTTCTTTAATTCCTACCGGCAATATGCCCGGACAGTTTTTAAGTAACTCTTGTCAGCCCTAAAAAGGCCGTACTATTTAATACATCGCAAAACATTCTTGATCCAATCTTTTTTCAATGCTTTGACAAATCAGGTCTTAAAATTTTTCTATATTTGCAGCGCTTAAAAAAGAAACAAAGTTCTGATTTTATTGCCCAGATGGTGAAATTGGTAGACACGCCAGCTTGAGGGGCTGGTGCCGGTTACGGTGTGCAAGTTCGAGTCTTGTTCTGGGCACTAATAAAGATTCAAATTAAAACAAAAGCGCTTAAATTCAATGATTTAAGCGCTTTTGTTTTGAGGGACCAAATTAAAAAATGGTCGCGGAAACCAAAGAAAAAGCGACAAAATCGAGACCAAGCACCAAAATAATTTTCTTGGTCGCGGCAAATCACGCAACAAATTGATTCAAAACATTTTATTTGATTCTTTTTGACCCATTTTGCTACTTTTTAAAAAAGTCAGAATGAGGTATTTTAGATCGTCCACAGGACTTGATTTTTGAATTTTTAATTGTCGTATCATGAAAATTATTATCAACTTTTTATTGAGGAAAAACAGGAAATCAGTAGATGGCAGATCATCGATTTGCGTAAGGTATACTTACCGCAGTACCCGTACCGAACTCTCAACCGGCATGTACGCGTCATCAGAACAATGGGACATCTCCCGGCAAAGGATAAAAGATAAAATCAGTGGGTCAAAGGTCTTGAATGAACGTCTTGACCGGATGAAGATCGAGATATTGGATGTTTTCAACCAACTTAGGTCTGCAAATGAAGATTTTGATGCAAACACAATCAAACAAAAGCTGTTGAATATCCAGGAATCTAAAGGTATTTTGGATGTATTTGATTATTATTTGGATAGTATCCTTGCCAAGTTAAACAAGGGTTATTCAATGGAGACCTACAAGCACTATAAATCCTCCCGAAAGCGTTTGGCTGATTTTATTAATTTGAAGTTAAAAAGACCTGATATATCAGTTCTGTGTATTGATTACAAATTCCTCGATGCCTTTGATGTGTTTATCAAAAAAGATTTCAACAATACCCAAAATACAGCGTGGAATTACCATAAACATCTTCGACGTGTATTGAACCTTGCTGTTTCAATGGATTATATCGATAAAAACCCTTACTCAAAATTTAAAGTAGGTTTGGATGAAACCCACCGGGAGATTCTTTCAACTGAGGAACTGAAGAGGATTGAAGAAAAGAAGATACTGATTGAACGGCTGGCTGTTGTCCGTGATATTTTTGTATTTGCCTGCTACACCGGACTTTCATTCTCAGATATCGCCAAGCTCAGCCATGTTCACCTTCAACAAAAGCCTGACGGAAAAGAATGGATCATTATTGACCGGTCAAAAACGAACAACAGGTGCCGGATCCCCCTACTTCCCAAAGCGAAGGAGACATTGAAAAAATACGAAGATTATCCAAAAACTTCCGTTAAAGATATTTTGCTTCCTGTATTGACCAATCAAAAAATGAATAGCTATCTGAAAGAATTGGGGGATATCTGTGGTATCAATAAGAATATTACCATGCACATTGCAAGACACACTTTTGCAACAACGGTGACCCTGGGCAATGGAGTACCGATTGAAACAGTGTCAAAGTTACTTGGGCATTCTTCTTTAAAAACTACACAGATTTATGCAAAGGTATTGGACAAAAAAATATCTGAGGATATGGACATTTTAGAAGCAAAATTGTGCAGCAATAACAACTAATTTGAAATAACGGGTAACGAAATGACAACGAGATTGGATCTTCTGTAATGATTCATATGCGATTTACTACGGAAAACGTAATACTCCGCAAATTAAAACAACAAATTCTGTTGATTACAAACGACAAATAATACTAAAATGTCGATTGAAAACGACAGAATCTTCAACCAGAGAACTGCTGCGACAACAAAAAAGAGCCTTTCGGCTCTTGACTTAGAATGGAAGATCGTCTTCCGGTTCGGGTGCAGGATCTTCCTCTGCTTCTGATTCTTTTATATCAGAATCATTACCCGCAGTTTCATCCGACTCACGGGTCTGAAAATAGCAGGTGTGGGTACGA
>JAVEYG010000087.1:0-4426 GCA_034003625.1 Prolixibacteraceae bacterium
TTTGCTTTTGTTTGCACAATAAAAATAACCTTTTTAAACTAGCTTTCCTCATATATAAACATCTTTAAACCCCTGATATGACTGGATTGTAGAGCTTGGTCAATCCAATTTTCGGGAGATGGTCAAACAAAAGACATAACCGGCTTATATTACGTATGCCTTTTTACCGATGTATATAACTTGTTTGTATATTTGTGCTCTGATAAAAAAAAAAACAACTTGAAAAATCCGGGGAAATGATTTCAAACATGTTATTTATAAGCGGCGGAGAAATTGTTGTCGTGATATTTTTCGCATTACTTTTTTTCGGGGCAAAAGCCATTCCTGACATTGCCAAAACACTGGGCAAAGGGATGCGTGAATTCAAAAAAGCGACCGACGAAATAAAACGCGAGTTGGATGCAAATGCCAGCGGGTTCAAAAAAGATTTTGAAGAGGTGAAATCGGCAATAACCAAAGAAACGGAAAGCATTTCAAAGGACCTGAACGAGGTAGAATCTTCGGTAACCCAAAATGCCGGGGATATTACAAAAGATATTAACAAATCGCTGGAGGATATTGACCCGAAAACGCCCGCTTCTTGATCAGGATTGAACACATACGAAAATCGTTTGGCGACCTCCAGGTGCTAAAGGGGATCAATCTTGAAATCCCATCCGGAAAATTGTACTCCATTGTCGGTCCAAGCGGTGCCGGAAAAACCACCCTTCTCCAGATCATTGGCACACTGAGCAAACCCGATTCAGGCGAATTATTCCTGAATGGACAACGCATTTCGGATTTGAACCAGAAAAAACTGGCCGCTTTCCGCAACCGGCAAATCGGATTTATTTTTCAGTTCCACTATTTACTTCCCGAATTTACCGCGCTCGAAAATGTATGCATCCCGGCTTTTATTGCAGGCGTCTCAAAAAAGGGAGCTGAAACAAAAGCAAAAGAGCTGCTTTCGTACTTAGGGCTGGCCGAACGTCTAAACCACAAGCCATCGGAACTTTCGGGCGGCGAACGCCAGCGGGTAGCCGCTGCAAGGGCGCTGATCAACGACCCGGCAGTGGTACTGGCCGATGAACCTTCGGGAAATCTTGACACCAAAAACAAAGACGAACTGCACGACCTGTTCTTTGATCTTCGCGACCGCTTCCGCCAAACTTTTGTAATAGTGACCCACGATGAAAATTTTGCCCGCCAGTCGGACCGGATTATCCGCATGAAGGATGGGCTGATCGAATAAAAAGAGTGTTTTAAAGGGAGTTTTGAGTATAAGATTATTGACCAATTGTGACTGTCTCCCCTTCGAGAACATTTATCCTGAATATTTCCTGATTTACTATTACATCATATTCTCCGGGAGAAATATCAAGATACTTTTGCCCGTTTAAACTTTGTTCAACAGGAGGATTCCATTCATTCGCCAGTTTAATCAAACGTTCACATACTGGTCTCTGAGTATAATTATCATTCATTAATCCTGCAAATGGGAAATCCCGTTCGTCGCGAACGAAATACCATGTTGCTCCAATAATATCTTCATCAACATGACAAGACCTGAAAAATGACTCCATCCAATCTGCTTGTTTATCATACTGATCTTTCCCGTTTATACGACCAGGCATACCCACTTCAGAAAAAATTATAGGGAGATTATACTTTCTGAAAATGGCTACCTTACTCTTGATCCAATTAATTCCCGGATATCCATTTATGTCCAGCTCTTCTGCAGGAGCCCACCCGTCATATAGTTCTATTCCTATGATATCCACTTCCATACCTCTCTCAAGAAGATTATCCAGAACTGTATTGGGGTCATATTCAAGACCTGACCAGTTTACAGAAATCGGAATCATGTTAACCATAACCTTTGCCTTGGGATTAACTTCATGTATCCATTTAGAGGCACAGACAAAGGTTTCATATATTTGGTCTCTTGACCAGTTGAGCCCATTTTGGACTATGGGTTCGTTCAATGTCCATATCCCAATTTTAGGGAAACGGGCTACTGTTGTTTTTATGAATTTTTCTACCATTATTTTTTGATCTGTGAAAGAATAGCCTTTTGCGAATTTCGGGATTAACCATTCTTCATCCATCAAAAAAAGAAGGCAATGTCCATTCATGACAGCTCCTCCATTAATCAACCATAAGATAAGATTCTCTCCAGGACAGGGATTACCAGAATAATTTTCCTTTTTTACTTCAATTGATGCCCATGATGTAAACGGGAGAAAATAGTTAATTCCATTAATCCGTAAATTTTTGAGTACAGCAGAATCAACCCACCCCTCTTTATCTGTAGTTCCGACGCCAATTAAAAATTTATCTGCTATTTCTTTTGTGATGATCGTTTCGGGAATAGGTTCAAGGGCGAAAATTATTCGTCCTTTACCATTTTCAATAGGAGGATATTTTTCCTCTTCTTCGCCTCCTCCACAACTATTGCAAATTAAAATCAACAATATTGGCAAACCCAAAATAAGACAACTTGTGATAGGATAAAACTTGTTCATGTTTATATTTTATTTGGATGATTTGCTCATTGTCAGAATCCAATTTAATCAATTGTCCGATAAATCACAATAGTTATCAGTTATTTATCTTTGAATGTCATAACATAAAAGCTCTGAAGTAACCGGGCTTATACAAGCCAGGTATTTCCCCCGGGTTAGGGAAATATCCGCAGGAAAAAGGGGCCGTTATCAGGTGTCGGAATAAATGGAAATACTTTCGTGTAAATTACCCTCTCCCGGCCTCTCCCAAACGGGAGAGGAGTTTGGTTTAGCGGAACATTGAAAGTAAAATACATTAAAGTATAAAAGCAATTGAATTTAAGCGGTACCCAAATACCTCTGACTGGAGAAAATGTCCGAAGGACAAAGAGGACATAAAAAATTTATAATTCAAGGGTAACCTTTTCTTTTGAAAAAGAATTAATTAGCGTGAGATATTTTCCTAATCTCACAAAATGTCTCAGATCGTTTTTTATTCGGGGTGTTTTTGAATAGAAAAATTTTTACGGATAAGTAATTGTTGAATGTTTTCATCGACTCGGATGGGAAGAGAAAAAACATGTAAAATGAAATTTTTGAGCCGTATTAATTTTTAGATATTATTCAAAAATAAACAGTTATGAAACAAAAATTCAACTTCAAAACGCTGCCCATGCTGGTTGCAGCACTTACCCTTGCCGATCATTTCGAGGCTGAAAAACAAACCTTCGTTGCTGAAAATCCTTTGTGGGCCGATCCTTTTGCAGAAAATTTCCGCAAAGCCATTGAAGCCATACTCACCGAGTATTATGGTATTAGTACCCGGGAAGAACTGAAAAACAAAACCAAGTTGGTTAACGAACTGGCCGGAAAAGCAATTGATGATCTGGGTATGGTAAAAACCCAGATTGAACGCGGGTTTCGGATTTCTCCTGAAAGATGTTCTTCCCTGCTCGGCAAACTTGGGTTCACCTCAAACTGGAGCAAGGCATTACACAGCAACCAATCCGGGCTTATCACCCTGTTGTTTGCTTTCCGGAACAACCTGAACACCGAATTACGTGCCGAACTGGAGCAAAACGGGGTAAATGCCTCCCGGATAACTAATATTCTGTCGTATACCGATGCACTGAACCAGGCCAACATTACCCAGGAAGGGCTGAAAGGCAGCAGCAAACTGGAAACCGAAAAAGCGATTATTGCCCTGAACAACATTTATGATCAGGCAATGGACATCTGCCTGGTCGGGCAACAACTGTTCAAAAAAGACAAACTCAAAAAAGAGTTGTTTGTGTTTACCAAACTGGTAAAAAAACAAGGAACAACTGTTGCCGGTAAATCGGGGGAAACAGAAGCGCCTTCGGATGGACCATCCAACAGCTAAACAGCGACTGATTGGGGAAAGGGACGGCACTTTCCCCAATCCTCTCAGGATGGAAAAGCATACGGGACACATGGAAAAGAATACTGACGACATGGATGAATCTGCGTACGACATGGAAAAGAATACGGACGACCTGGATGAACCTGCGTATGACATGGAAATCGTAACGGGATAACTGGATATCTTTCCGTACGAGCTGGATGGCTATCCGAACGAGCTGGAAAGCTCTCCGTATGACATGGATGGGTCTACGTATAACATGGATGACTCTCCGTATGACATGGATAGTCTTGCGTACGACATGGATAGCTCTACTGACGAACTGGAAACCCATACGCATAACATGGATAATTGCAGGAAACACATTGATATACGCAGGTAAGACCTGGTTTGCAGGAGACATGTCGACAATATCTATTCAAAAAATAATAATAAATGAAACCCACATGACAAAAAAAAGACCCCCAAGAGAATGAAAATTGGGAGCGGTGCGAACGATACCATTTCAAAAGAGGATTTGTAATTTAGTTATGGCATAAGCCAAATAACTAAAAGACAA
>JAVEYG010000053.1:0-21250 GCA_034003625.1 Prolixibacteraceae bacterium
TGTCTTTTAGTTATTTGGCTTATGCCATAACTAAATTACAAATCCTCTTTTGAAATGGTATCGTTCGCACCGCTCCCAATTTTCATTCTCTTGGGGGTCTTTTTTTTGTCATGTGGGTTTCATTTTTGATTTGTTTGATTTCTCAATGCTTTCAGACAAATATAGAGGAAAAAACAAACATCTGTAGATTGAAAGAAAACACAGTAGTAATTTGTACGGGAATTTATATCTTTTGACCTTATTCCGGATGGTTACGAATGTGATAAACATTCGCATCATATTCTGTGTTATTTTATTGATTTATAATCAACTATAATAAATAAAAAATGAGGGTTTTTTTTCTGACAGCAATATTTTTCTTTGTAATGATCAACGGATTTTCTCAATCACAATGGCATAAAGGCAGGATGAAAGTTCAGCCGCCTGTTTGTTATGGATCGGGAAAAGTAAGCCAGACTTATGTTGAACCTCCCTACGAATTGTTGAACCGCTTAAAATCAACAGGACAACAAAATGCAACTATAATTGTGCAGTATGATTCTGATTTTGAAGCTGATGCAGAAGCAAGAGCAGCATTTGAAGCGGCAGTTCAAATATGGGAAGGTCTTATTTCATCTCCGGTGCCAATATATTTGTACGCAAATTGGGAAGAGCTGGACGAGGATGTTCTCGGAAGTTGTTTTTCATGGGACCATTATGCAAACCTCGATTTCATGCCCCTAAAAAACACCTATTATGCGGGAGCATTAGTCGAAAAAATGAAAGGACAGCAAATCACAGATTCTTCAATTCCGGATATTTATGCCCGCTTTAACAAAAGCAATAAAAACTGGTATTTTGGTCTTGACGGGAAAACACCAAAAAACAAATACGACTTCCTGACCGTGGTTTTACATGAAATAGGGCATGGTCTTGGTTATAGCGGTATGTCATACGGAGATACAGCTAAATTCACAGGCGGTTTCTATTATCCGTATGACGACAAATATTATCCGGGTATTTATGATCAGTACCTGGTCAATAAAGATAATCAGAAACTGGCAGATGTGAGTTTGTTTCAAAACCCTTCTTCCTCATTGTATTTACAATTTCAGTCGGAATACTTGCTTTTCAACAAACAATTGCCATTCGATGATACGGGATACCTGACATTCCCTCGTTTATTCGCTCCACCGGAATGGGATGCGGGGTCCAGTATCGACCATCTGAATGAAAACACCTATGCTGAAGGGACAACAAATTCTCTGATGACACCATTTTTGGATCTTGGTGAAGCCATCCATAATCCCGGGTTGCTTACTCTCGAAATGCTTTATGAAATGGGTTGGAAATTTATACAGATAAGCCACGATGAACTTCCCGACATTGAAAAAATTGAAGATTTGAAAAAAGCAGAGGTTTATATCAACAGCGATTATGCCCTGGACTCGACACGTTTATACATGATTTATTCTTCTGATGAATTTATCCATGCCGATACCGTTCTATTATTGCCCACAACAACACAGAATAAATTTGAAGCTTTGCTCCCGATTGCCACGCAAGGGACTGTAAAATATTATTTTTCGGCTTCCAATACCGGAGAACGGGAATTCCGAATGCCGGGAATCGCGCCGGAAAAAACTTATTCGGTGACTTTTGGTAACGACAATATAGTTCCGGTAGCAACCCACGAGCCGTCTTCTTTTATGAGGGCGGAAGAATTGTCAGTCGAAATAGTGGTAAATGCGACTGACAATCTGGGCATAAATTCAGTTAAAATGGAATATCTGGTAAATAAAGCGGCAAATCCTTCTACATTGGTTTTAACCCGCGATTCGATCAATATTTACAAAGGGATTTTAAGTTTTCCGGAAAGTTCCCTGGCCGATGGCGATTCGGTCAGGTATCGCATCATTGTTGAAGATAAGTCGGTCAATAAAAATACAAGCGTGCTTCCCCGGAAAGGATATTATACCGTCTATATTCAGGGAACTTATGATCCTGTACGGCAATATTTCAGCGATTTCAATGCAACAAATACCGATTTTATCAGTTCCGATTTCACGGTTGTAACGCCAACCGGTTTCGATAATGGGGCACTGCACAGTTTGCATCCTTATAAAAGTCCTGAAAAAGAGAATGCCTCCTACAATTATTCAGCACAGCTGAAATACCCGATTATTATTAAGAACGGGGGGATTATTACTTACGATGAGGTTGTTCTTGTTGAACCGGGTGAACCTGGCGCCTTGTTCGGGAGCAATGATTTTTACGATTATGTAATAGTTGAAGGATCGAAAGACAAGGGCAAGACATGGAAACCATTGGTCGATGGATATGATTCGGGTTCAAATGCAAACTGGGAATTGGTTTACAATGTTGGTATTTCAGGGAATAATTCGACCTCGGCAGGAAGTAAAAACCTTTACGTAAGAAGAGAATTTCCCATTAACGGGAAAGAAAATTTTACTGTCGGCGATACGATTCTGATCCGGTTTCGGTTATATTCCGATCCCTACGCCAACGGGTGGGGATGGTGTATCGATAATCTGAACATTCAGGATCCGAACACCGCCGTGGCCCCGTTGGCATATTCTCTATGGGAACTGACTTTTTATCCGAACCCGGTAACCGATAATTTGATAATACAAGGGATTTTCAAGGAAAATACCAATCACTTAAAACTTTCAGTTTATAATAATTCAGGGCAATTGATACAGCAGAAGCAAATTCATGTAACCGAAAATTCGTTTCATACAAAATTAGGTATGAGCGATTTTGCCCCAGGTTTGTACCTGATTACAATAGATTTTGAAAACGGGCAGCGGATCAGCCGGAAAGCAGTAAAAAAATAAAATTCCATTTTAAAACCGGATCGAAACACTATTTTCGGAAATAAATCCATATATTTGCGGCAAATAAAGCGACAGAATGAAACTTTTTGACAACAATACTTTTTATTACTGGTTTTATTATTTCGGTTCAAAAATCGGGATCGGCTGGTAATATATTGTTGTAAGCAGAAAAAATATTATTCAAAGGGTCCCGTGAAGACGGGGCCCTTTTTATTTTGAAAAAAAACGGAAAATGAAATTAGTAATTATTGGACTTGGTTTAATCGGCGGTTCGATGGCCATCGATCTGAAAAAAGCAAAATTTGCAAATGAAATCGTCGGTGTCGACACCAATGAAGACCATGTGGAACAAGCACTCCGCCTTGGTTTTATTGACCGGGCAGAAACACTGGAAGCAGCCTGCAAGGAAGCCGATATGGTGTTAATAGCCATCCCGGTTGATAAAATATTAACAGTGCTGCCGACGGTGCTTGACCTGGTGCCACCGTACGCCACCGTTACGGACATGGGTTCTACTAAGCGGCTTATTTCGGAAGCGGTAAAAAATCATCCGAAGCGCAAAAATTATGTGCCTGCCCATCCGATGTCGGGGACTGAGAATTCGGGGCCAATGGCTGCATTATCCGGTCTCTTTCGTGGAAAAATTGCCATTCTTTGCGATCAGGAACAATCAGGTCCGCAACATGTTGCCCTGATCGAAAAAATGTTGCAAACCTTTGGAATGAAAATAGCCTATATGTCAGCCGATGAGCAGGACCACAGCACGGCTTTCATTTCGCATTTGCCTCATGCGGCTGCCTTTGCCCTGGCCAATGCAGTTCTTGCCAAAGAAAACCGTCAGATTATTTTTGACCTGGCCAGTGGGGGTTTTAATTCCACTGTCCGCTTAGCAAAAAGTTCTCCCGAAATGTGGGGGCCTATTTTTCAGCAAAACAAACAATACATTGTCGAATCGCTTGAAGTGTACATCAAGCACCTGAAAGAATTCAAAAAAAGTATTGAAAACGATGAAAATCAAATGAACGAATTGATGGTAAATGCCAACCGTATACGCAGTATTCTTGACGGGAGCAACGGCAGTTCGCTGATTCAGAATGAAGAAACATTTATAAAACTTTATACAAAATAGTTATGGGAATTGAACTGGAGATAAATCCGATAAAGCACTGGATGCCCAATATCGACAATCCGTTGCTTATTGCAGGCCCCTGCAGCCTTGAAAGCGAAGCGCAGGCTGTTGAAACGGCAAAAATGCTGGTGAAAGACAAACGCGTGTTCGCTTACCGTGGCGGAGTGTGGAAACCGAGGACCCGTCCGGGGTCATTTGAGGGAGTGGGTTCCATTGGGCTGGAATGGCTCAAAACAGTTCGGCAGGAGACCGGTTTGCCGGTGGGGACCGAAGTGGCCAACGCTCAGCATACCGAAGAAGCGCTAAAGGCAGGATTGGATATTTTATGGATTGGTGCCCGCTCAACGGCAAGTCCTTTTGTTGTTCAGGAAATAGCCGATGTGGTAAAAGGTACCGATGCCGTAATCATGGTGAAGAATCCGGTGAACCCCGATGTGCAGCTTTGGATTGGTGCCCTGGAACGCGTTAACCAGGCAGGTATTAAAAACCTGGTGGCTATTCACCGCGGGTACACCCCGTTTGGGGAAACACCTTACCGGAACCATCCGAATTGGAAAACGGTAATTGAGTTGCGCCGTTTGATGCCGAATCTGCCCATTATCTGTGATCCAAGTCACATTGCAGGCAAACGGGAATATTTGTACGAAATATCGCAAAAAGCCTTCGATATGGGGCTTGACGGATTGATGATCGAATCGCACCGCGACCCTTCGTGTGCTTTGAGCGATAAGGAACAGCAACTGACCCCTGCCGAGCTGGCCAAACTGCTCGACCGGCTGGTGATCCGCCAGGCGGGTTCCGACAACAAAGAATTTGCCAATCAGCTGGAATACCTCCGCAGCCGTATTGATGCCATTGACACTGAACTGCTCGAGATACTTTCTTCGAGAATGAAGATTGTAAAACAGATCGGTCAGTATAAAAAGGAAAACAACGTGATGGCTTTGCAAATAAACCGGTGGGCCGAACTGATGGACAAGCGGGTGAGACTGGGCGAGAACATGGAGCTGAATAAAACGTTTGTAAAAATTCTTTTTCAATTAATCCACGAAGATTCGGTGAGAATGCAAACTGAAATAATGGACCAGGAATGAGATAGCTCCTAAAAGAAAAAGCCGGACTGTTCCGGCTTTTTCTTTTATACAAATTAAACAATTTACTCTACGAAGGAAAACTCAGGGTTTGGCCCTGATTTCGTACACTGGAAGGTCATTGTACTGGTGTAATTAGCACCATCATATACTGCAAAAGAAACAATGTAGTTTACATCAATTCCGCTTACCTTGTTGACGGCATTCGGGAATTTTGCCGGTAACAGGACTTTTCCGATGGCTTCTTTTACCGCTTCGGTGCCGGTTGAGAACCCGGAATAAAATTTACCCGCACGCAGGTCGAAGTTGCTGTAATACGAACTTGCCCCGTAATAGAATTCAGCCGTTCCGTAACTGTCGAGATACGATGCGCCCTTGTTTGTTTTCACATAATTAACGATACTCAGATAATCACTTGATATCATTGTAAATACCACCGACGGATCGAAAACCCAGCCTGCTGTTCCGGCATGGATGTATTGTTCGGTTTTTATAGAAACCGGATTGTAGATCGTCCATTTTCCCGACAGGAAAGTGTATTCATCGGCGCGCTTGCTCACACTACTGCTGTAATAGTTATAAACGACGGCTATTTTGGTCCCTTCCTGAACATACGGGAACTTCTGAGCCAGCATCTGAGGCAAATAATTGCCAGGTAAATCAGTGCTTGAGAAATTGTTGTATTTACCGGGAGCTCCCATTGCATCGTAGTCACTGGCAAGTAGTTCGTACATGGTAATACCTGCTGGTAATTCAACCACATACGCAGCCCAGGCGCTGCCGTTGAACCGATAAAATTCACTTACATTCTTGGTTGAACCTGAAGAATAAAATTTGTAGGTAATTAATACCATATCGCCACTTTTGGCCGATGGATATTTAGTCAGAAAAAATGCAGGAAGAAAATTTTCAGGCCGGACCGAGGCATCAAAATTATTGTATTTTCCGGGTTGTCCGGTTTCCTGTCCCATCGAATCGTAGTCGGCGGTGGTAAGTTCATAGCTGACCGACTTTGTCAACTGGCTCAGATAGGCAAGGTTTCCGTTGTAATATTTATAGGTAACATTGACGATCGATCCCTGGGTAAAAGCCGGATATTTATCTGCAAGAAAATCCGGGAGATATTCGGCTGCAGGGTCACTGGCGCTGAAGTTGTGGTTTTTTGCAACATTCCCGCCCATTGATTCATAATCGGCATCTGTGAGGGTAATTTCCTGGTTCGATTTAAAAATAATCTCTTTGGCATCTATCTCATCGTAGATGTCGCCCATTGGGTTACACGCGGCGAAAAGCAACCCGGCTATAAACAGTAATGGTAATATCTTTTTCATTGTTTCGTATTTTTTCAGGTTATAATTCTGGATTGTTTAGAAATTGATTTTCAATCCGGTTGACCAGGTTGTCCCGAATCCGAAATACACAACCGATGTTTTTTCATCGTGGGCAGAACCGTCGTTGGCATCGGCAACATATTCCGTATTGAGAAGGTTGTTCACATTTGCATACAGTTTGGCATCTAAACCGCCGATTTTAAACTTGTAGTTCATGTTTAAATCAACCAGTCCGTAGTTGGGAAGCTGCCAGGCATCGACCGAATCTTCGGGTTTGGTGCGGTTTATCGGGTCAAACTGGGCGAAGTTTTTCGCAAAATAGGTATAGTCGGCGCCAATGCGCAGGTTGGGCAATACTTCATAGTTTACCATAACAGCGGCGGTTGCCTGTGCCGAGTTCCCGACATGTATTCCTTTGAAATATCCTTTGTAGGTACCCAACACATTTTTGTCTTCATCATACAGGGTAAAGTCAACATTATCGGTCCAGGTCCAGTCACCCCACGAAGCCATCCCTTCAATGGTAATTTTGGAAGCCGGTTTATAAACCAACTCCGCTTCGATACCCACGTGCAATGCGTTAATACCGGGTATATTTGCCGATCCGGCTTGTCCGAAACTACGCACCAGCGCTTTGTCGAGCCAGTTGGTGTAATAAGCGTTCGCTTTCCCAAACAATTTTTTTGAAGTATAACTATACCCGATTTCCCCGGTAATTACTGTTTCGTATTTTACATCTTCGTTGATTTCGTTGGTATAATTGAGAAAAACGTTTGAAAAGATGGGTTCGCGTTTGATGTATCCTGCGTTTGCATACACATTGTGGCGTGGGTTGAAATTGTAGTTTGCGCCGGCTTTTACATTCCAGGGGGCAAAATTGACCCAGTCGGTTACCTGGTTGCCCGGGACATATTGGAAATAATCGATTCGCTGGTAACTTTTATTTGCAACAGAAGCAGAAACAAAGCCGGAAATATCGTCCGAAATGTATTCCGACTGCAGGAACAAGCCGCCCCACAATACTTTCCCGTCGTTGTTATAGCTATAATAATCCCCTTCTTTCAGCTTTGTATTGGCTGGTAAATTTTTATTGTCGCTGTTCATGTAGAACTGCCCGCCCAGCAAGTCGATTACTTCATTGTAGTGTTCCCCTTTATACCATCTTCCGTCAAGGCCTGCGGTCCAGTTCAATCCTTTCCATTCGGTGGTTAAGGTCGAAATAGCGCCAAACCACAAATGGTTATTGACTGACGAGCCGATAAATGCCTGTGAGCCGTCTAACGATTTTCGGTTTTCTTCAGCAACGGCATCAAAATCGAGCAGGCCTTCGGCGGTACGTTTAATATTGGCATTATCTTCTCCGGTTGTATAATTAACGGTCAGCCATGCGGATTGTGACCCGCCAACACGACGACCTCCGCCGGTTCCGGTTGAACCATATAAAACCGTGTTTAAAAGTGTTTTTTCATTGATGTTCCAGTAGTGGTTCAGCGAAGCGACCGGTTTGTGGTAGTAGTTGTAACCATAGCCGCCACCATACGCTTTCCCTTCACGGATACCGTAATCGGAGTTGAAACGGATGCCATCCTTGTGGTTCCGGTACTGCTCAATGGTGTGTTTGTTGCCGCGTTGGTTATGCGTTTGCGGCGCGCCAAAAAGAGTAAACGACAAGCGGTGATCGTCGTTGATTTGTTTTGAAACGTTGCCGAAATAAGTATAGCTTTCATAGCTCAGGCCTTTCACATATCCGTCGCCGGTCGTGCGGGTCCCCATAATGGTTACGGCCCAGCCATTGTCAAGCAAACCGGTTGAAATGTTGAACGATTCTTTCTTCAGTCCGCCGGTGCCGATCCCTGCATAGAAACTTCCCCCTTTTTCGGCATCGGTTGTGCGGGTAAGCACGTTAATCGTACCTCCTACTGAAGACAGTCCCAATTTGGCTGCACCTAACCCGCGCTGCACCTGAATTTTTGAAGTTACGTCGGATAGGCCCTGCCAGTTCGACCAGTAAACTTTTGAGGATTCCATGTCGTTTACCGGCATTCCGTTAATCAGCACGCCGACATTATAGGTATCGAATCCCCGCACACGAACGGTTGCATCGCCAAAACCACCGCCATCTTTGGTTACATAAATGGAAGGAGTTGTTTTCATGATTTCAGGAAACTCTTGTCCCCCGAGTTTTTCTTCAATCATCAACGGTTCAATTTTCGACATGGTAACCGGGGTTTGGCGGTCTTTGGCAAACGACGAAGTAATCAATACTTCGGCAATACCCACTACATTCGATTCCAATTTAACCGTACCAAGCTCCAGTGTTGCACCATCCACAATTTTTACATTCTTTGTTTGGTTGATGTACCCAATGAATGAAAATACCAGCACATGCTCACCTGCCGGGACTTGCAGAATGAAAGACCCGTCAAGGTTGGTCGAAACTCCCATTGTTGTCCCCTGAATGGCAACCGCAGCGCCAATCAGCGACTCGTTGGTCCCGGCATCAATTAACTTTCCGGTAATTGTTCCTTTCCCGAAGGAAGAAAAGGTTGCCAGGCAAACCAAGGCTCCCAGTGAAAATTTGATGAATAATTTTTTCATAGAATAAATGGTTAATGAAGTTGTAAAATTTGAAGTCAATTTATGAATTTTTGAAAGTGTAAATCAATTATTTTTTTAACATTCTTTAACGGGCTGTTAATATCTTTAGGACCCGGTGAATAAAAAACCGTTTCGCTAAACAAACAATTTCATTCATCCTGAATATGAGGAAATCATTACTAAATTGTTGTTTTTTCGAGACGGGCTGAATTTGAAAATAAATGAAATTTTTTTGTCGTTTTTGTCTTCATTTCTTTGTGAAACCAGAATGTTTAATTCTAATTTGAAAGTTCGTTCACAAATGTTTTTTTGTGAGAATTTGATTCATAAAATTATATACTGCCAGGTGTTTTTTGCCCAATGTCCGAAAGTTTGATCTTCCTCATTGTTGATATTTTCTTTTTCGGGTTTTTGTTTTGTTCTTTCAACGTAATTTGAGGATTATTTTTTTATCAGTTTGCAGGTTTTTATATCTCCATTTTGAAGTTGGAACAGTACCAAATAAGCTCCTGGAG
Organism: Prolixibacteraceae bacterium; assembly: GCA_034003625.1. GTDB lineage: Bacteria > Bacteroidota > Bacteroidia > Bacteroidales > Prolixibacteraceae > GWE2-42-39. Next base: position 9,502 of record JAVEYG010000053.1, read on the forward strand.
GAAATCTGGAAACATCAATCTGTTTCGTTTCTGAATCAATTTTTTCCTGAAGGAGCAGCTGACCGGAAAGGTTTCGTATCGTCACGTGTTTCAGCATAGAAGGAGACGGGGCCTGTATTTGTATATTTCCGGACATTGCCGGGTTCGGAAATACCCTGAAAGGATTTTCTTCACCGGACAGTTCCGGCAAGACTATGGTTGGCGCGCTCTTGAAATCATTAACATCGCGAATGATAAGCTGATAGTCGGATTTGTACTGACTGATAATGCCGGTGATTGTGGTCGTCCCGGTTGGTAATTTCTGGCCAATTAACTTCGATGAATAATTGACATACAGTGCCAGGCTGCCGGAACCATCGGTAAAAGTATAACTGCCCCCATTGTCCGGGATGGTGGTGCCGCTTTGCAAAAATGTTGCATTTTTAATGGTCACCAGCCTTCCTTCCATATCTTCATTTATTTCGTTGGCCTTTACTTCAAGCGGAGTTATTGGTTGATTGTTTTTTAGGTTACAGAAATAGATAATATCTTTTATTTCGGTCAGGTTATTGTATTCGGTTACTGTCCCGCTGATGACCACGCTGTCGCCGACTGCCCCGGTTTCGGGTCCTGAATAAATACAAACGGATTCGCGCTGCCCGTCATTTTGAATGAAATATTCGCTGTCGATAATTTTTGAAACCCGCCCCGAAACAGTTACTTTCTGGTTGATCAGCGGGCTGGCCTCCTGTGTTCCCTGAATGGCCGAAAGGCTGGTCAGTTCGGTTTTAGGGATGTTTTTATGAATGAAAGCCGAAAAATGACGGACTCGTTGATTCTGTGCTACATCGCTGGCCACTACTTTATAGTACAGGTATTCCCCTCCTGAAAAGCCATTTAGGTTGATTTCCGCCTGATAGTTATTCCCGGACAGGGTAGTGGCAAATGATTTTTCTTCCGAATTGTATGATTTTCCCCAGAAAACAACAACTGAGGCGATTGCATTTACTGAACTAACCGAAACGCTGAGTTGCACGCTACCGTCTTCAACCGGGACTGCTGGTGAAATAGAGTTCCCTGTAATTTGAATCGTCGGGGCAGGAATGCTGCCCCAGATTAAATCAGCATATTCGGGATGATCGACAAACGGATTGCGGTTGAGCTGCATGTTAAAGATGCGTTCGTTCCGTCGGCGTTCAAACCCTGTGGGCGGGAATTGCCGGTGCCATTCCAGCAATGTTTGAAGGTTTCCATGTTTAGGTTGAGGATATGTTCCAACACCATCTGCAGCTGTCAGATCCATTTCTCCGTTGGTGCCTTCGTAACGTACATCCATGTACAAAATGGCACGTGCAACCTGTCCTTTTACTGCATCAGCCGGTTCCCAGGCATTGGTGTTGTACCAGGTTCCCGGCGCTTCGGTAATCTGTGTCCCGTTGGGCGCTACCTTGTCGAAGTCGCGGTTGCTGCGTACCTGGTTCACCGAAGCATCAGCCGGGTGAAGGTTGTGTACATCGCTGTCCATTGGACGTATGTTGGCAAAACTGCCGTGCGATTTGGCCCAAACGTGTTCCCTGTTAATGTCATTTCCTCCTGTTCCGTAGGTATCGTTTTTTTGCGAACGTTGTGTATAAAAAAGAATGATATTGCTTGGATTCGCCGGGTCGGCATCACAGAAATTCATTAAATACCGGGAATTTGTGTAACTGTAATCAACATGTCCTGAGATGATTGAATGCAAGGCCGATTTTAGGGGTTCGCCCGTTTTCCCTTCTGCATTATTATAATATCGAACTGGCTGTGAAAACAGTATGACGCAGGTTGACAGAAATCCGAAAAGACTGATAATCTTTCTCATGTAAGGAATGAATTAAAAAACAGAGGGTAAATATACATCGGATCATCATAACAGAACAATGATATTTCCGGTCAAAAACCTATCCTCTGTTTGTTGCCCGTTTTTTCTGTTTGTATCAATTTTTCCCTGATTTTTTTATTTTGGAGCAAAAGGATAAAAAATTTTACAAAATATAAATATCTTATTTATAGTAATTTAGGAATAAAGTATAAAAATTTCTGAAAAAATATAGTATTTTGTATTGCATAGTACCATTTTTTGTTCATATATTGTGCAATACAAAATTCAGTGTAAAAAAAAGTACAGGATAAAAAAAAGTTCTATACATTTTGTAACGAAATAAAAAACAGATCGTCTTACAGAAGGAAAAACAGAAAACAAACAGTCATACAAAACAATTAAAAAGTAAGCGGCTCCAAAGCCTGAAAACAATTAAACAACAGAAACAGAAAACAAGAAACAAAACAAAAAACAGAGCCATGAAAACAAGAAACAAAAACACAGAAAGCAAGAAAAACAAAATGAAAACAGCTTTTCTCAAAGGTGGGGCAATCATTGTCAGTTTTGTACTGATCAGCTTTACCGTCAGTGCACAGGATTTCTGGAAACACTTATTAACGGAAAGTAGTTTAGGAAATGTTGCCATGATCATGGTCGGAAAAACCGGAAAAACAAACCAGGCAACTGCACCCTCTTCTTATACAAGTTTGTCGGAAAATGAAACGTTTGCCTACACTATTGGTTCCGAGAGCGATAAACCATTGAACCTGGAATCGTGGATGACCAAAACCGTATATATAGCGAAACCATCCAGCCTTGTTAACCAGGAAACCGATGAAAACCTGGAACTTGAAGAGTGGATGACAAACAGTAAATATTTCCGTACAAAACTGCAGATTGTTGCAGAAAAAGATCGGGAACTGAAACTTGAAGACTGGATGATTAAAGGCAATTTCAACAGAATGTAATCTCGGAACAGCGATTATTTCTGTAAGCCTGTTCACGATCTACGGACGGTTAACCCGTCCGGATGCCTTTTGGATATGAATAAATGAGAGAGAGAGAGAGAAAGAAAACCAGGCATTAATTTTTTGAAAAACAAATTAAAATGAAGATAGAAAATACAAAAGCGCAAATGCGAAAAGGGGTTCTGGAATACTGCATCCTGCTGGTACTTGAAGAAAAGCCCCTGTATGCGAACGACATCATCGACGATCTGAAAAAATCAAAAATGATTGTTGTGGAAGGGACCCTTTACCCGTTGCTGACCCGTTTAAAAAACGACGGCCTGCTAACCTATCGCTGGGAAGAGAGCACACAGGGGCCTCCTCGCAAATATTATGAACTGACCAATGAAGGCAAAGCATTTCTGAAAGAATTGGGCGAATCGTGGAACGAGTTGGTCGATGCGGTGGCGATGATCAAAAACCATAAATAATAACCCGGAATTAAAATATTGAGACAACAACAGGAAAAAACAAACAACAATGAAAAAGACATTTACAATTAATATAAGCGGAAGCGTTTTTCACATTGATGAAGATGCGTTTGAAAAACTGCAAAAATATCTGCAGATGTTGAGCAACCATTTCCGGGGCTCGGAAGAAGGACGGGAGATTTTACAGGACATTGAAGCGCGTATAGCCGAACTTTTTAATGAAAAGATGAAAGAAGGCAAAGATGTGATTGTTGATCCGTGGGTGGATGAAATAATTGCCAGGATGGGAAAACCGGAAGATTTTATGGAGGCGGGAGAAGAAGAACCTGCCTCTGTGGAACAACCGGTTCAGGCAAAAATCAAACGGCGGATGTACCGCGATCCCGACCGCCGTGTATTGGGTGGTGTTTGCGGAGGAATGGGCGCGTATTTCAATATCGACCCGGTAGTGCTGCGGATTATCTTTTTTGTACTTTTCTTTATCATCGGGCCATTCAACTTTTTGTTGTACATTATGTTGTGGATTGCTGTCCCCAAAGCCCGTACTACTGCGCAACGCCTCGAAATGAGAGGAGAAGAAGCAACGGTTTCTAATATTGAAAAGTCGATAAAAGAAGAAGTGAAAGACGTAAAAGACAGCTTCAGGAGATTTAAAAATTCAGAAGCTTATGAAAAAGGAAAAGACGGCATCTCACGTTTTGGAGACTTAGTTTACAATGTTTTGAAAATTTCGCTGAAAATATTGGTAATTATTATCGGTGCTTTGCTGATTCTAACCGGGTTTCTGGGATTGCTTGGCTTTTTGAGCACCATGCTTATTGGCCATTCCATTATTGCAGGGGCCCCCTGGATGTTTGGCGGCCCCTCCGAATTCGACATTACCGGGCTTTTCAATCATTTTGTGAGCCCGGGTTCGATGACCATTTCAATTATTTCAATTATTCTGTTAGTGGCAATCCCATTGATGGCAATATTGTTCATTGGCACAAAAATGATTTTCAGGTACAAGACAAACAACAAAGTCATAGGTCTGGCATCGGTTGGGATATGGCTGGTTGCACTGGTCGCCCTGATCTTGGTTTCGGTCGGACAGATCGACAATTTTAGCAAACGTATATCCACTACAGTGAGTACACGAATTGACTGCCAGGATTGCAAAAACCTGGTTCTGGAGCTGGGCAGCGATAAGTACGAAGATTATACCGATACAGGAATCGATCTCGACCGGATGAAGATGATCAAAATTGACGAAAAAGAAGTATTAGTGGGCACCCCGCAGCTTGATATTGAAGAAAGCAACAGCGACCAGTTTACCATCGTGTTGAAGAAGAAAGCCCGGGGAAAGAGCCAGGATGAAGCACAGAAGAATACAGAATCGATCGTGTACAACTTTCAGCAAAAAGACTCCGTAATTACTTTCGATCCCTATTATACACTGGGCGAGGGCGCAAAATGGAGAAACCAGGAAGTAGAAATTGTGGTGAAAGTGCCGGTTGGGAAATCAGTATTTCTCGACAAAAGAATGGTAAGAATAATTTATGATATTGAAAACGTAAGCAATACATGGGATGGCGACATGGTTGGCAAATACTGGATCATGACAGAGGACGGGCTTGCAATGAAAGAAGAAACCAAATAAATCCGGGTTTTATGCCCTGTTGTTTCTCAGTTTCGGGGACTGGCCCGATGCCGGTCTCCGGCTGAGTTACGAAAAATAAATAACAAGAAAATGAAACGATTACGAAAATCAACAAACCGTGTATTCTCAGGTGTTTGTGCAGGAATATCAGAATACATCAATCCGGAACTCGACCCGGTAATTACACGCATTGGGTTTAGTATATTGACATTTTTTAACCCGTTGATGCTAATCCTTTACATTGCGCTGGCCATTATTTTGCCGGGTCCCGAAAAGAACCTTTAGCCGCTAATCCCAAAACCCGTGTGAAAAATTCATTTTGATTTTGTTCACGAAGAATATTGATAACTTTATGCAGTTTCATTCTTCTGAAAAATGAAAAAACCGGTCGCCAAAATAGTTATTATCTTGCTGGTTGTGGTCTTACTGCCGGTGTTTGTATATGTTTCCGACCAACTGGTTTCGCTCAGTAAGAATGAAAAAATAGTGGAAGAGGTTTTCAACAGGCAACTCGAATCCATTCTTTTTTCAGTAAACCAGCATTCAGAGGATATTGTCAGGCAGTGGGGCAGCCAGCTTTCTCTTCCGGTAGAAAGCAATAGTGAATTGATGCGCAATATTGCCGGCCGTCTGCTGAGAAACAATCCGACGATCAGAGAAATCTGCTTCTTCAGGGCCGGTACCCGTGATTTTCTGGCCGGATACACTCTCCGGGATGATTCTCCCCGCCCTTTTTTGCTCCCTTCAGAAACAGAGATTGAAAAATTGAAAAATTTTCTGGACAACAACTATCAGAAAATTGAACCGGTTATACACGAAACCGAACTGGTTTTGTATTTTATAACTTTTCATTCCGGAGAATATTTTCTGATACAGATTACAGCCGACCCCCTGCTTTTTGCTCAGCAACAGTTACGCCCCCACATACAGCAGGTTGCCCGGGAAATGTTTTATTTTCAAATCATTCGGCAGGCGACTGATTCTGTTGTATTTTCAACCGGCGAAACACCCTCCGGATTAGGTACCCTTCAGGAAACTGAACTGTGGTATCTGCCCGGGTACAAACTGGGCATCCGGCTGATAACAAAAACACTGAACGAAATGGTAGCCGAACGGCACCGGAGACAGAACATTGTGCTTTGGAGTATTCTGATAGTGGTTATTGCCGGGACTTTTTTTCTTTTTCGGAGTATACGGAACGAAATCCGGCTGGCCGAAATGAAATCGGAATTTGTGTCGAACGTTTCGCATGAGATAAGGACCCCGCTGGCATCCATCAGCATGTATGCCGAAACTTTGCTCATGGAAAGAGTAAAAACGGCAGAACGGAGAAATGAATATTTGAAAACAATTTATACCGAAACACAGCGGTTAAGTGAAATGGTCAACCGGATACTGAATTTTTCCCGAATGGAAAAAAACAAACGGGAATATGTATTTGAACCGGTTGATATAAACCATATTATTCAGGAGGTGTTGAAGTCATTTGAAGCCCGTTTTCAGAAAAACCACATTACATGTTCTTTTTTGCCGGAAGCACAGCTCCCACCAATATTGGCCGACCGGAATGCCCTTGCAGAAGTGATGGTAAACCTGATCGACAATGCGGTGAAGTACGGGAAGAACAAAGATGCCGGAATCATTGTGAAGACCCTTCGGATGAAGAATCAGGTACAGGTTGAAGTGGAAGACAACGGTATTGGGATTTCGGTAAAAGACAAAAAACATATTTTCGATAAATTTTACCGGGTTACCAAAGGCGATCTGGCACTTCATACACAAGGCTCCGGCCTGGGGCTGAATATTGTCAGCCAGATTCTGAAAGCGCATAAGGTCGGGATTTTCGTCCGGAGCAAGCCTGGAGAAGGAAGTTGCTTTTACCTGAAATTCAAATTACATAAAGAAACACATCATGGCCAGGATTCTTATCATTGAAGATGAATTGCCCATCCTGACGGGCTTGCGCGATAACCTTGAATTTGAAGGTTACGAAGTGGAAACCGCCGACAATGGAAACGATGGGCTCCGAAAGATCGGCAATGAAGAATTTGATCTGGTATTGCTTGATGTGATGTTGCCGGGAATGTCGGGACTGGAAATATGCAGGCATGTACGTAAAAAGGGCATTGAAGTACCTATTGTAATGCTGACGGCACGCGGCGAAGAACTTGATAAGGTACTTGGGCTGGAACTGGGTGCCGACGATTACATGACAAAACCTTTTAGTTTAAGGGAATTACTGGCCCGGATAAAAGCTATCTTGCGGCGCACCGCACGAAAAGAAAACAGGGACAACAATCCTGCTTATGTGCAAATAGGATTGCTGTCGGTTTCGTTTGACGATTTTGATGCCTTCGCCGGGAACGAACAGGTAAAAATGTCACACAAGGAATTTGAAATACTGCATTATTTATACAAAAACGCAGGCCGCATCGTATCGCGCGATAATTTACTGGATGCTGTTTGGGGGTTCGATTACCAGCCGACTGCCCGCACTATCGATAATTTTATTTTGAGGCTTCGTTCCAAAACCGATACGCCCAAAACCCGGCATATCGTCACCGTGCATGGCATCGGTTACAAATTGGTTTTGTAACCTTGCACCTTTTTTAAAGCAATTTTCCGGAAACACGTATCCGGTTGTCTTTGCGGCCTCCCCACAGCTGACCGGCAAGCAGGCCAACGACAAACCCCGAAAGGATAAAATACCAGATCGCCTCCGGAAAAATTACAAACCCTGCCAAAAGGCCGGCAGCCGGACCGCCCAGCATTCCGTAGAACGAATAGTTGTAGGTAAAGAAATATGGAGGAAAGTACCCGTGTGCCTGGCGCTGGTGTTTTGCCATCCGGCCTGTAAGCCGGTCGTAGTTGCGCCGTTGCTTTCCCGGATAGTGAATAGCCTGGGCAATCTGTTCAATGGCCGCTTCTGTTTCAGGTATAAGATACTGGCAGGTTTTGCATTCTTCTGAGAAATGAATTGTGCGGACGGTCATTCTTTCAAATTCGGCCACGCGGAAAAAACGAAGGTCCCTGTCGCTGGTCCCTGCCAGTTTATGGTGCAATATCCGGGTTATTTTTTCAGTCCGATCGTCCATATAAATAAATTTGAAGCGAATAAAAAATGCCCCGTTTACAGCAGGGCATTTTTATGGTTTAACAAAAAATTGTTCTCTGTACTTTTACGGTTTGCGGTGGTCACGCCGGTCACCGCCACGATGATCGCGCCGGTCGCCCCGGTGGTCACGCCGGTCTCCTTCCCTGCGGGGAGGACGTTCGCCGGCAGGTTTTTCAACATATCCTTCCGGTTTGGGCAGCAATACTTTTCTCGAAAGTTTCAGTTTCCCGTCGCGTTCCAGTTCAATCAGTTTTACTTCCACTTCTTCGCCTTCGCGCAACACGTCTTCTACATTCATAATGCGTTCCCAGCTAACTTCTGAAATGTGGAGCAAGCCTTCTTTCCCGGGCATGATCTCCACAAAGGCGCCAAATGAAGTAATTGACTTCACTTTCCCTTTGTAGATTTCCCCTTTTTCAGGAACGGCAATAATTTTTTTCAGGCGGGCCACCGCATCTTCGATTGATTCCTGGTTCGGGCCTGCAATCTCCACTTTCCCATACCCGTCAATTTCTTCGATAACAATAACGGTTTTGGTTTCTTCCTGAAGTTTCTGGATATTTTTTCCGCCAGGGCCGATAATTGGGCCAATCATGTCTTTCGGGACCTGCATGGTGACGATGCGCGGCACGTTCGGTTTAAAATCGGGCCGTGGTTCGCTAATGATTTCCAGTATTTTGCCCAAAATATGTTCGCGTCCTTCTTTGGCCTGTTGCAATGCTTTCGAGAGCACTTCATACGAAAGCCCGTCCACTTTAATGTCCATCTGGGTTGCAGTGATCCCTTTTTCGGTACCGGTTACCTTGAAGTCCATGTCTCCGAGGTGGTCTTCATCGCCGAGAATATCGGAAAGCACGGCATATTTATCAGAATCTTTGTCGGTGATCAGGCCCATGGCGATTCCAGAAACCGGGCGTTTCATTTTCAACCCGCTGTCGAGCATACACATGGTACCGGCGCAAACGGTTGCCATCGACGATGACCCGTTCGATTCCAGGATGTCAGACACAATGCGGACCACATATGGAAAATCCTCCGGGATCATTCGTTTCAGGGCGCGAAAAGCCAGGTTTCCGTGCCCGATTTCACGACGGCCAAGGCCGCGCGGCACTTTTGCTTCGCCCACACAGAAAGGTGGGAAATTATAATGAAGCAGGAATTTTTCGGTTCCCTGAACTGTTACGCCGTCAATGATCTTTTCGTCGAGCTTGCTGCCCAGTGTGATAGAAGACAGCGACTGGGTTTCGCCCCGGGTGAAAATGGCCGAACCATGAGCACATGGCAGATAATCGACTTCACCCCAGATCGGACGGATTTGAGTGGTTGTACGGCCATCCAGGCGGATCCCGTCATCCAGGATCATACGGCGCATCGCTTCTTTTTCCACATCGTGGAAATAGCGTTTGATCAACATTTCTTTTTGCGCCATGTCGATTTCTTCGTTACCTGCATTTTCGGCTTTATATGCTTCCAGGTATTCGTTGCAAATTGCTTCGAACGAAGACATGCGCAGTTGTTTATCTTTGATCTGCGCTTTGGCAGTTTCGTAGCATTTGGCGTAAGTGGCTTCTTTAACAGCGGTTTTCAGTTCTGTGTCGTTTACCTCGTGGCAGTATTCGCGTTTTACAACGCCTACTTCAGCAGCCAGTTCTTCTTGTGCTTTGCAATGTATTTTTATGGCTTCATGGGCTACCTTAATTGCTTCGAGCATATCTTCTTCCGATACCTCGTCCATTTCGCCTTCCACCATCATAATATTGTCATACGATGCGCCCACCATGATGTCGATGTCCGACTCCTTTAGTTGTGATGCACTCGGGTTGATCACATATTTACCGTTGAGGCGTGCCACGCGCACTTCGGAAATGGGGGTTACAAAAGGCACATCAGAAACGGCAATAGCTGCCGAAGCGGCCAAACCAGCCAGCGAATCGGGCATTACTTCCGGATCGGCTGAAATAAGGGAAATCATCACGGCTGTTTCAGCATGATAATCTTCCGGGAATAACGGACGGATGGCGCGGTCGACTAACCGGGCCACTAAAATCTCATCGTCTGACGGACGGGATTCGCGTTTCAGGAAACCACCGGGGAAACGGCCTGCAGCCGAGAACTTCTCACGGTAGTCGACCGAAACCGGCATAAAATCAACATTTTCGTTTGCTTCTTTGGCTGAAACTACTGTGGCCAGCAACATTGTGTCCCCCATACGTACTACAACTGCCCCGTCGGCTTGTTTGGCCAGGCGACCGGTCTCAATGGAAATCGTACGGCCATCGCCAAGGTCAATCGTCTTGATAATAGCTTGACTCATAATTCTTTTTGAATAATTAATTTAACAAATGTCTAATCTCGTGGTGGGGATTTTCTGACATAGAGAATGAAAAACCGGGTTCACATGTTCCTGATTTTTCCAGTTCTTTCCAAAAATAAGAAAAGGCAATAAATATATTGCCTTTCCCCGTATAATTTTTATCGGCGTAAGCCTAATTCTTTGACGATACCACGGTAACGTTCAATGTCTTTTTTCTTCAGGTAATCGAGCAAACGGCGGCGTTTACCTACTAAACTGATCAATGCACGCTGGGTGCCAAAATCTTTTTTGTTAGCTTTCAGGTGCTCGGTAAGATGAGCAATACGAAACGAGAACAATGCAATCTGGCCTTCAGCAGAACCGGTGTCTTTTGCATCTTTACCAAACTTTTCAAAAAACTCTGCTTTCTTTTCAGAAGTTAAATACATCGTGTTTTAATTTTTAATTGTGATACAATGTTTAAGCCGCAGCATCGCTTTCAATAACAACAGCTTAAAATTAATTTAAAGCGGGGCGAAGATAAATAAAAAACTTTGAAATTCAAGATGGTAGTGAGAAATTTTATTTGTATGCCGAATGAATCAGAAATTATTTTAGTATTCTCTCTGTGCTTTACCAGTCTTTTGATGAGGCTTTGATGAACAGAAAGAATACAGATGTGAAATTGACGCTGGATAAATTATTCATTTTCCAATATCGAATAGGATAAAATCTAAAATCCAAAAACAGCCGAAAATATCGAGTATCCAAAAGAAAAGCCGAAGAAAGTCGCAGTTTTTATTATTGTTACGGGTTGCAGGGGAACAACCAGATTTACCCCGACGGGGTAATCGCCCGGTAGCGCCGGGTTCAACCCGGCGTTAAAAGATCGCGAAACAAACCCGGCGCATCCGGGGGGGGGGGCAGTTTGAAAAGATGACATTCTATGCGCCGGAGGTTGAGACCTATTTTTATTTCTAAACAAGATATCCAATTCCCAATATAGAATATTCAAAGGAACAGCCGAAAGAAGTTGCAGTGGCCCCTTAGAAAATAGTACCCTTCAAAAGACACAAAAAGCATACTACCAAGTGGTGATAAGTGGTAAACTTCTTTACACACCGCCCTGTACCGTGTCGTTTCGCTATTTTTCTTTTCTCACTCTTGCCAATAAACTTTAACAGCTGATTAAATAGTGGCTGTCCGCTAAAATTTTTACTTTTACCCATGTCTATCTTTTTGGTATGGTAACTTAAAAATAGACTTAGTTTTACCGGACACTAATGGTTTTGAAATGAACGTAAAATGAAACCCACATGACAAAAAAAAGACCCCCAAGAGAATGAAAATTGGGAGCGGTGCGAACGATACCATTTCAAAAGAGGATTTGTAATTTAGTTATGGCATAAGCCAAATAACTAAAAGAC